>JAAUSQ010000121.1 GCA_012033195.1 Chloroflexaceae bacterium | reverse complement strand
TGTACGATCCCGACCGAGGGCAGATTTTGATGATGGGGTATGACAGTGCGCGAGATTGACCCGGACGACCTGCGGCGGCGCATGAGCATTATTTTCAGGACTTTGTGCGCTACCAGACCACCCTGCGCGAGAATATTGGCTATGGGCAGCACGAGGCGCTGCACAACGACAGCCGCATCGCCGCTGCCGCCGAACAAGGCGGGGCCGCCGACCTGCTGCACTGGCTGCCAAAGGGCTACGATACGATGCTGGGGCGCTGGTTTGCCGAGGGTTATGAGCTATCGGGCGGCGAGTGGCAGAAGGTGGCGCTGGGCGGGCCTTTATGCGCGAGGCCGATATTCTGGTGCTGGACGAGCCAACCGCCGCGCTCGATGCCGGACGCGAGTATGAAATCTTTCAGCGCTTCCACGAGCTAACCGCTGGCAAAACAACCATTGTAATCAGCCACCGCTTCAGCACGGTGCGGGTCGCCGACCGCATCGCCGTGCTGCACAACCGCACTATTCACGAGCTTGGCACGCACGCCGAACTGCTCGTCCAGGATGGCGTGTATGCTCGCCTGTTCCGAATGCAGGCCGAGGGGTATCGGTGATGGGCACTGAAGCGCAAAGCGCAAAACAGGAATGCTGCTCCTCTACACCGTCGCCTCTTCCACCTCGACGGGCGCAAACAACCGCGACGGCACCGTAACGCCCAGTTCGCCGTCGCCCAGCCACGTAACAAACTGCTGGCGCTGGTCTTCGGTGCCCAGCACGGCCAGTCGGTCGCCGCCATGCAGCAGCGTACCGGCTTCTGGATTGACCAGCACCTCGTTGTGGCGCACAATCGCCACCACCGATGCCCCGGTCTGCTGTCGAATATTCAGCGAGCCAATCGTGCGCCCCTCATACGCCGAGTCGGGCCGCAACTGATACCATTCAATCGTGAGGCCTTGGCTGGCGCGGCGCAGACAGGCCAGCAGTTCGGCGTCGGCACTGGTGTTGCGCCACGGCTCATAGCGGCGGGCGTGGATCGTATCAACATATCCCTGGATCGTTTCGGCGGTAATACCGAGCCGTAGCAGTGTTTGCCGTAGCATTTCCAGCCCACCCTCAAACGAGGGCAGAATGACATCATTCGCCCCGTCGTTATAGAGATAGGGCAGATCGTCCACCTGCCGCGCCAGCGCAATAATCGGCAGGTTGGGGCAGATAGTGCGAACCTGCTGCACAATGAAGCGCTGCAAGGCCGGGTCGGGCACCGTCACGGCAATCACCCGCGCCCGTTCGAGGTAGGCCCCCGACAGTATCGACGGCTGCGAGGCATCGCCATAAATGACAATCGAGCCGGCATCGCGGGCCTGCTGCGCCCGTATCCAGTCCTGCTCAATCACAACATACTTTGTATCAACCTCCTGCATCGCCTCGACGAGATGCTGCCCCACGCGCCCATAGCCACAGATAACAACGTGGTCGCGCAGGCCACGCGGCACTTCGGGCAGGGCGGCGGCGGGGCGCTCCCGCACCGGCATCACCCGGTCGAGCCAATCGTTGAGCGGGCCAACACCCCGCATCAGGAAGGGTGTAGCAATCGCGGAGGCAAGCGCCCCGCTCAATATCAGGCTGTAGAGGTAGTTGTCCACTACCCCCAGCCCACGCCCTAGCTCGGCCAGAATAAACGAAAACTCGCCAATCTGCGCCAGCCCTGCCGCTGTCAGCAGGATGGTGCGGCGGCTGTAGGCAAACCACCAGAGCGCCCCGGCGGTGATGAGGAACTTTCCGAGTACAATCACCACGCTGATCAGCAACACCATGCCGAGGTTCTCCCAGACAAACACAGGATTGATCAGCATGCCAACCGAGACAAAAAACAGCACTGCAAACACATCGCGGATCGGCAGCACCTCACTGAGAATCCGATAATGCAGATCGGACTCGGAGACAACCAGCCCCGCCACGAATGCACCCAGCGCCAGCGATAGCCCGAACACGCTGGTTGCCAGCCATGCCGTGCCAAGCGAGAGCACCACCACCGCCAGCAAAAACAGTTCACGTGAGCCACGGCGCACAATACGGGCCAGCAGCCACGGGTACAGCCGGGTGCCAAGCACCAGCATCAGCCCCAGGAAGATGATCGTACGCAGCAGCGACCACCCGATCTGCATCAGTGGGGTGGTGCCTTCCTGCACCACGCTCAGGGCGGGGAGTAGCGCCATCATCACAATCGTGCTCAGGTCTTGCACCAGCGAAATAGCAATCGTAATCTGCCCGTGCTGGCTGCCGAGTTCGCCCCTGTCCATCAAGATCTTGAGGAGAACGGTGGTCGAGGAGAGCGCCAGTGCGCAGCCAAAAAAGAGTTGTGCGCCCCAGGTCCAGCCGAGCAACGTGCCAACCGCAATGCCAAGCCCGATGGTGAGCAGCACCTGCCCACCGCCGCCAAACACAGCAACCCGTTGCACATCCCGCAGTTGCCGAAGCGAAAAGTCAACCCCTACACCAAACATCAGCAGGATGACCCCGATTTCTGCCAGCAGGTTGATGGTGGTGGTGTCTCCGACTGTGGGGCCAAATGTGAACGAACTGACCGCAATCCCCGCCAGCATATAGCCCGTCAGGGCGGGCAGCCCCAGACGGGTGATGATTGAGCCGCCGATCAGGGCCGCTAGCAGTGCCAGTGTCAAATCGTAGGCTAGCGAAACGGTTTCCATCGTTCCTCCTCGCGTTCCGTGTGGAACAGATAGCATAACGGGCCGCGCCCGTGCTACAACCGTGTACGTCGTAATGGGCACAGTCGCTGCGTTCTCAGTCGTCGGCAATGTCCGAATGGGGATAGCGCGATGCTAAAACCAATATTATAGACTGTTCTTATCAGTATGCCATAATTTTGCGACGTGTGGCAAGGGTGCGTGCTTGTCGCAGTCTGCGAGCTATGGTATGATCGGCACAGACGCCTGCGAGCAATGTAACCACTGTTTCAACGCTCCGAGCACAGGAGGGCTGATCGTGTCGCGTTCGGCATTGCCCACAAGCGATGTAACCTATCAAGCTGCTGCGCTGCAGATGGCCTGTACCCGGCTTCAGCAGGGCCAATCGCTGGTGGTGCGGGTGCAGGGCAACAGTATGCTGCCCCTGTTGCGCCCCGGCGACGTGGTGCGCGTTGAACCCGTTTCTATCAACGGTATCCGTTCTGGCGACGTGCTGCTGGTTGCTTACCCTCACACCCTGCTGATGCACCGCCTGATTGCCCACACTGCCCATGGCTGGCAGACAAAGGGCGACAACCGCAGCCTGCCCGATGCACCGGTGCCTGCTCCGGCCATTGTGGGGCGCGTGGTCGCGGTGCAACGACAGAGCCATTGGCACCCGCTCGCTACACCCGCAACGTGGCGCGGCACCGTGCAAACAACCTTGAGCCGTCTGGAAGCCATACTTGCCACAACCGCGCAGCACTGGCTACCCGCCCCCCTGCGCCGACCGCTCACCCCCCTGGCAGCAGTGGCAGCCCTACCTTTCCGGCTGGGCGCACACATGCTGCTTGTGGTGGCACACCGGGAGGGCCTACGATGATTGCACCCGACAGTCGCCCGCGTCGCGCCGCCGATGCGATAGAGCGGCTCGTACAGGATGAGATGGTCCTACTGCTGCCGGGGCGCGGCGAAGTGAAGGTGCTCAATAATGTTGGCACGCTCATATGGACATTGTGCGATGGCGGGCATACCGTGCGCGAGATTGTGCAGCAGGTATGCACTGAGTACGAAACAACACCGACGGAGGCCGAACGCGATACGCTGGCTTTTCTGCACGAACTGGTGCGACGCCGCCTGGTGATGATCGGGCAGACATAACGCTGGCCCATTCCCGCAACGGATCAGTGGGGACTGCTCCCCATCACCTGAGACCTGCCACCTGATAAGGAGGGACACGCAATGCGACGGAACAAAGTGATTGCGCTAGATGAAGCGGTACGGGTCATCCTCGATAACGATACGATTGCGACCAGTGGCTTTGTTGGAGTCGGCTTTGCCGAGTCACTGGCAGTAGCGCTGGAAGAACGCTTTCTGCAGACTGGCTCGCCGCGCAACCTGACGCTGGTCTATGCGGCGGGGCAGGGCGATGGCAAAACACGCGGCCTGAACCACTTTGCCCACGATGGGCTGCTCAAGCGGATTGTCGGTGGACACTGGGGACTGGTGCCCGGTATGGGCCGCATGGCAACCGAAGAGAAGGTTGAGGCGTACTGCTTCCCCCAGGGGGTTATCAGCCACCTGTTCCGGGCGATTGCCGGCCACAAGCCGGGGGTGATTACCACCGTTGGCTTGCACACGTTTGTTGACCCACGCCTCAGTGGGGGCAAGATGAACAGCCGCACCACCGAAGACATGGTGGAAGTGGTCACGCTGCGCGGCAAAGAGTATCTGTTCTTTTATGCCTTCCCGATCAACGTCGCGCTGCTGCGTGGCACTACCGCCGACGAAGAGGGCAATGTGACCATGGAAAAAGAAGCACTCACGCTGGAAGTGCTTTCGATGGCGCAGGCGGCCAAGAACTCAGGCGGCATGGTGATTGTGCAGGTTGAGCGGGTGACCACCGAGCGCATTCTGAACCCGCGTGAGGTACGTATTCCCGGTATCCTCGTAGATGCGGTAGTGATTGCGCCGCCCGAACTGCATATGCAAACGTTTAGCGAGCCATACAATCCGGCCTACACGGGCGAGATCAAGGTCGCCAGCGACCGCATTGCCCGCCTGCCGCTCACGCCGCGCAAGGTGATCGCACGCCGCGCCGCGATGTTTCTGAAGATTAACGCGATTGTCAACCTTGGCATTGGTGTGCCCGAAGGCATTGCTGCGGTTGCCAACGAAGAAGGGGTGCTCAAGCTGATTACGCTGACGGTTGAGCCGGGCGGCATCGGCGGCATTCCGGCGAGCGGCTTGAGCTTTGGGCTACCGCCAACGCGCAGGCTATCATCGACCAGCCGTACCAGTTCGATTTTTATGATGGAGGGGGCCTTGATCAAGCCTTTCTCGGTGCGGCGCAGATCGATGCGCACGGCAATGTCAACGTCAGTCGCTTCGGGCCGAAGATTGCCGGGGCGGGTGGCTTTATCAATATCAGCCAGAATGCCAAGGCGATCTACTTTGTGGGCACCTTCACGGCGGGGGGCGAGGTGCTGATCGAAGATGGGCAGGTACGCATTGTGCGCGAGGGGCACAGCAAGAAGTTTATCCAGCAGGTGGAACAGGTAACCTTCAGCGGGGCGTATGCCCGCCAGCGCAACCAGCCAGTCCACTATATCACCGAGCGCGGCGTGTTTCGCCTGATTGACGACGGGTTGGAGTTGATTGAGATTGCACCGGGCCTCGACTTGGAGCGCGACCTGCTCAGCCAGATGGAGTTTCGCCCGCAGATCAGCCCCGACTTGCGCTTGATGGATGCGCGGTTGTTCCAGGCGGCGGCGATGGGGTTGGGCGGTTCGTCGGTGCTGCCACTGCACGAGCGGGTGCATTACAATGCCGAAGATAATGTGATGTATATCAACTTCGAAGGGCTGACCCTCGACACGCCCGACGCCGCGCACGAACTGGCAAGCTTTCTGCGGCGCACCTTCGCGGACCTGGGCCGAAAAGTGAATATCGTGGTGAACTACGATAATTTCAACCTAAGCTCCGCTGCCGAAGATATTTTCTTCGAAATGGTGCGGTACAATCAAGAGCACTTTTTCCTATCGTCAACACGTTATTCGACCAATGCCTTCTTTCGGCATCAGCTTGGCGAAGACTTTGCCCGCGCAGATATAGCGCAGCGCTTCTACCCCAGCTTTGAGGAGGCGCGGCGCGGGTTGCGCTCGCAGCAGCCAGAATAGCGGTACGGCTGCTGTCGCATTCCTTACTCTGTCCTCCTCTCCCACGCACGAGGAGAGGGGGCGACCGCACGGCAGATGGTTTTATCAACCAGACGGTGCCCAAACTGTCCCGGTACGTGGGCGAGGGTGTGGTATAGTATGCGCCGAAGAGGGCGAGAGACTGTGTTCATACGACTATCAAATAAATGGGAGCCACTATGCGTACACTGCTTGTGACTGGTGGGGCCGGGTTTATCGGCGCAAACTTTGTGCATTATATGCTGACCCGCGAAAGCAACGACCGCATTATTGTGTATGATAAGCTGACGTATGCAGGCCGCCGCGAAAATCTTGCCGCCGTTGCCGATCATCCGCGTTTTCTGTTTGTGCAGGGCGATATCTGCGAGATGGCACAGGTGCGGGCCACTGTCGAGCAGTACAATGTGGATACGATTGTCAACTTTGCCGCAGAGAGCCACGTTGACCGCTCGATCCTCGATCCGGATGCCTTTGTGAAGACGGATGTGTATGGGGTGTATGTGCTGTGCGAGGTCGTCAAGCAGATGGGGCTTGCCCGCCTGCACCACGTCTCAACCGATGAGGTGTATGGCCCCATTGCCGAAGGCAAGTTCCGCGAGGATGACCGTTTTATGCCAACCAGCCCCTACGCAGCAAGCAAGGCCAGCGGCGAACTGATTGCCCTTTCGTACTATCGTACCTACGGCCTGCCGCTGACGATTACACGCGGGGTGAACACCTACGGCCCCTACCAGTACCCGGAAAAGGCAATTCCGCTCTTCATCACCAATGCTATCGACGACATTCCGCTGCCGCTGTATGGCAATGGGCTTCAGGTGCGCGACCGCCTGTATGTGACCGACCATGCCAGCGCTATCGCGTTTGTGTTGGAACACGGCAAACCGGGCGAAGCTTACAACATCGCCGCCGATATGGAAAAGACCAATCTGGAAGTTGCACAGCGCATTGTCCAGGCGCTTGGTAAGCCCGCAGCGCTGATCCAGTTTGTCAAAGACCGTCCCGCCCACGATGTGCGCTATGCCCTCGCTACCGAGAAGCTCACGGCGCTTGGCTGGCAGGCATCGGTCAGCTTCGAGGAGGGCTTCGAGCGCACGGTGCGCTGGTACCAAGAAAACGAGAACTGGTGGCGGCCTATCAAGTCGGGCGATTGGCTGGACTATTACCGCAAGCAATATACCGAGCGATAAGCGCAACGGGCGAGCAGTTTAGCCAATGGCAAAAAGCCCTCGCCCCTGCTCTTTCCCCTGTTCCGGCCTGGTATCATCGCTGCAACCTGTTATGCCTGATCTCGTACAGTATAGTGTTGAGAGATGCATAGACGCTAGCACCAGGAGACCGCCTGATGACTGCACTTGCACCATTTGTCCTCGACCCCAAATATCAGCCAGTTGCCGACGGACGCGAACCGTATACCTTTAAAGAACGTAAGGCGCAGCAGGGATGCATGGGCGGGTTTATTGTCCTGCTTGCGGTCAGCCTGTTGTGTACATTCGGGTTCATTACTTCCCTGCTCGTCACCACATGGTCGGAATGGTCGCAGCTTTCGTCAAGCGGTCTGCAAATACAGGGCACGGTCATTGAAAAGACTATCGACGATAACGGCGATAGCACAACCTACTCCGTCATCTATCGCTTTACCCATATCCCACCCGATGGCGACCCACGCGATTTCAGCGATAGCGATACGGTTGATTCACAGTTTTATGACGAAGCTGAAATCGGTGGGCCAGTCACCATCTGGTATGCGACGAGTGACCCGACCGTTTCGCAGATTGGCGCACCCAATATCTGGTTCGTGCTTTTTTGACGATTGTGCTGGGAGGGGGCGGATTGCTTGTCAATGGCGCACTGATTGGGGGTATCATCAACTTGCGTCGCACACTCCAGAAAGGCCACCGACTGGCAGCGCCGGGAGCATTGCTGGTGCGGGGCACTATCACATCGATTAAAGGCGAAGTGGACGATGATTCATTTAAGGTGACGGTTGAGTATGCCTTTCAATCGCCGACCACTGCACTCACCCTAAGCGGCTCGAAGCTGATGACCCGCGACGACTTGATGCGCGAGGACGGGCACCACCTGCCGCCCGTTGGTACGTCGGTGGTAGTGGCCTATGCCGACGACCGGATGTTTGAGATGTTATAAGCCGCGAGAACACGTATCAGCAGGAGGTACTGGTATGTCAAACACAGCACGCCGCCGATGGTCGCTCAACGGCTCCATAATCTTTCAAGCGTTGGTATGGCTGGTCTTTACAACAAGTGCGGTGGCGTGGATTGCGCTGACCATCTTTGTCATACTGCCGGGATCAGTGCGGCTGTGGACTGATTGGGCGGCGCTGCGTGAGCGGGGCGTGCAGACCGAGGGGGTGGCGTTGAGCCGAGATTCTGAGACCGATGAGGATAGCACAACCTATTATGTGACCTACCGCTTTACTCATATCCCGCCCGATGGCGACCCGCGTGCGTACACCGCTACCGACACGGTGAGTTGGAAGGTGTACAACCAGGCCGAACCCGACGCGCCGCTGACCGTCTGGTATGTCTCCGACGACCACACCATTTCGACACTAGAACAGGAAAGTATAGCTGGTCTGATCGTGGTATCGCTGGGGATTGCATTCTTTCTTGCGGTGAGCAATTTCATCGCGGCGGGGTTTCTGTGGGGCGCATTGGATGAACTCCGCAATGCGTGGTATCGCTGGCGGCGGCAGCAGGCGGCGCGGTAGGGGGTGCATATCAGGCAGCCAACAATACAAAACCCCTGCCCCTTTCTCGCTTGCAAAGAGGGGCAACGCACCATAGACGGCAGACCCACTCACGGCTATGTGCACCAGTCTGGCCCAGGGGTGTACGGGCAGCGTGGACAGGGTGGGGGCCTTTCAAGCTTATCATTCGAACAGGTTATCCCATCCAAAGCTGCCAGGAAAAAATAACCTTAGCTCGACGCCGGCCCAAACATCGGCTCCAGCGCTCCGACCACTCGGTCAGGGCGTGCGTCACAGGCGGTAGGCGCAGCAGGAGCAGGTCGGGGGCAGGGCCGATATCGCCCTTACCCGTTCCGTTTCAGGATGCCAACCCGCTTGGCGTGGCGCTCGGCAAGCCCGAACACATACAGACCGAGCGGAATAGCCAGCGCTGCGGTGACAAGCAGCGGCAGCAGTGCCGGTACCAGCAGATCGCCAGGGCGAGCGCCTTCCAGCATGGCGGCCCGAATACCTTCCAGCATATAGGTTGCAGGCGAGATGTACGAAAAGATCTGCAACCATTCGGGGAGCACACTCACCGGATAGTACACACCACTGACCAGCAGGATCAGCGCCTTGATTATATTGGTCATCTGCACACCTTTTTCAGGCCACATCAGCGGCAGCACCGCCGCCATCAAGCCCAACCCGGTGAAGCCCAGGCTACCCGCAAACAGCATCAGCATCATACTGCCGAAGTGCGCCTGCGCCAGGTCGATCTGGAAGAAGACTACCACCACCGCCAGAATGACCACCGTATGCAGCGCACCGTAGATCATCGCAAACAGCGATTGACCGAGCAGGTGCGTCACCCGGCTGACCGGAGCCATAAAGGTATACTCAATCGTGCCTTCCCACCGCTCCCATTGGATTGCCTCGCTGACGATATCAAAGATGACCGAGAGATAATGCCAGATCAGGGTACCGACCATCAGGTACAGCGTAAAATAACTGACTGCCTCTGGCGGCAGCGCTTCACCCGTGATACTACTTGCCGCCTGCCCGATAAATGTGATCGACAGGGCATTGACAATCGAATACACCAGCCAGACCACTTCCCAGGCCCAGTAACGACGGATCATGTTCATATTACGTTCGATAAAAGCATATGAACTTCGCAATTCGCGGAGCAGCCCGCCCGACGCACGCGGTGCAACAGCCATTGCCAGGATCTCCCTTCCAAAATATCGGCGTGATGCCGCCGCGAGCCGGAATGCTGCGGCAACCATCCGTACCGTTATGTAGCGTACCACAGCACAGCGGCTACGGGTATCGTTCTCTGGATGGAGATTTATATATCCCCTGTGCATCATCGTATCAGTCCACTCTTCGGCTGCCCGGTGTAGCAACATGTTTTTGTTCACACCGAGTGTTGCTATGAGAGATTGCCTGCGTATCATTCCTTACAGTTATAAGCATGTGCACTGGTATAATACCTTTATACATCCTGACTTCGCGCTTGCCACACGTGATTGTTGCATGGGTGCTTCATCGCCACCATGGATGATTGAAAAGAAGAACAGGAATATTTATGACTTCTGCAACTCCAACTGTACCGACCAGCAGTGCTGAACTTGAACAACTCAGTGTTAATACTATTCGGGGCCTTTCGATGGATGGTGTGCAGCAGGCCAACAGCGGGCACCCTGGCCTGCCTATGGGTATGGCCGATATTGCCTATGTGGTCTGGGCGCGTTATCTGAAGCACAACCCGACCGACCCGACCTGGCCCGACCGTGACCGCTTTGTGCTTTCGGCGGGGCACGGCTCGATGCTGCTCTATAGCCTGCTGCACCTGACAGGCTACGACCTGCCCCTGGAAGAACTGCAAAACTTCCGACAGTGGGGCAGCAAAACGCCCGGTCATCCCGAAGTCGGCCTGACTCCGGGGGTTGAGACGACCACCGGCCCGCTTGGGCAGGGTATCGCCAATGCCGTAGGGTTTGCAATGGCCGAGGCGCATCTGGCGGCAATCTTCAATCGGCCCGACTTCCCGCTGGTTGATCATGACACCTACGTTTTTATCAGCGACGGCGACCTGATGGAAGGCATCTCGCACGAAGCCGCCAGCCTCGCGGGGCATCTCAAGCTACACAAGCTGATGGTGATTTACGATGATAACAATATCTCGCTGGATGGCCCGACCCACCTGAGCTATAGCGAAGATGTTGGCAAGCGCTTCGAGGCATACGGCTGGCATGTGCAGCGCATCGATGGACACGACCGCAGCGCGATTGCCGCCGCCGTAGACGCGGCCCGCGCCAATGCTGAGCAGCCGAGCATCATCATTGCGCGTACCCAGATTGGCTATGGCAGCCCCAACAAGCAGGGGTCGGCCAAGGCACACGGCTCGCCGCTTGGTGAGGAGGAAGTGCGCCTGAGCAAAGCGGCGCTTGGCATTCCAACCGAGCCGCTCTTCTACGTGCCCGACGAAGTCCGCAGCCATATGGGGGAGGCCATAGTGCGTGGGCAGCAGCGCCAGGGCGAATGGCAGACGATGCTGGAAGGCTACCGCGCCGCGCACCCCGCTATGGCGCAGCAGTGGGATGCCATGTGGAGTCGGCAGATGCCCGACTGGAACACGGCGATGCCCACCTTTGACTATGACAAGCAGGGCATGGCAACCCGCAAGGCATCCGAGGTGACCCTGAACGCCTACGCCGCCGTGCTGCCCGCGCTGCTTGGTGGTTCAGCCGACCTGCACACCTCGAACAATACGCTGATCAAAGGCTCGGATGTCCTGGCTGTCGGAGCGTATGCCAACCGTAATATCTATTACGGGGTGCGTGAGCATGCAATGGCGGCGGCAATGGTGGGGATGACGCTGCACGGTGGCGTGATACCTTACGGCGGTACGTTCCTCGTCTTCAGCGACTATATGCGGAATACCATCCGCCTCGCTGCGCTGAGCCACGCCCAGGTGATTTTTGTTTACACCCACGATAGCATTGGCCTGGGCGAAGACGGCCCGACCCATCAGCCGATTGAGCATCTCGCCTCGCTGCGGGCTATTCCTAATCTGGCGGTGGTGCGCCCCGCCGACGCAACCGAGACGGCCTATGCATGGCGCATCGCCCTCGAACGCACCCACGGCCCGACAGCACTGGTGTTCACCCGCCAGAACCTGCCGATCCTCAACCCGCGTACCGCGCACCCCCAGTATGGCGACCTTGGCCCTGCCGAAGACACCCTGCGTGGTGCGTATGTGCTGAAGCGCCACGAGGAGCCGGGTACTACGCCCGACGTTATTCTGATGGCGACCGGCTCGGAAGTGGAGATTGTGCTGGAAGCGGCGCAGGTGCTGGCAGCAGAGAACATCCGCGCCCGTGTGGTGAGCATGCCCGCCTGGGAACTGTTCGAAGCGCAGGACGCCGCCTACCACGAGAGCGTGCTGCCCGCCGCTGTCACCGCCCGCGTCAGCATCGAAGCGGCCTCGCCGTTTGGCTGGGAGCGCTACGTGGGCACCCAGGGCACGGTTATCGGCATCAACCACTTTGGAGCCTCGGCCCCCTACAAACAATCTATGAGCAGTTTGGCCTGACAGCGCAGCGTGTTGCCGAAGCCGCCCGCCAACTGGTACAATAGTTCGTGCAGATACTCGCCGCCGGGGGAGGTACCTCCTCCGGCTATCCAGGACAGCAGCATGGCAGAACCACACATTCAGCACCCCATACCCGACACACCGCCGCGCTCGCTGGCAGTGCCGCCGCTCCAGACTGCCGAGCCAGATGACTGGGCGCACGACAACGATGACCCGTTCTTTTATGGCTGGCGCGAACGCTGGAAGCGCCGCACCGATGGCACGTGGGTCTACGAGCGCACCCCGCTGACCTACGAGGATGTTGTGCATCCGCAAATCGCAGACTTTATGATCCACGGTGATTATCACTCGCAGGTAACGGCGTATCTGATCAGTGTGCTGCGTGTGCGGATGCAGCACACGGGCAAAGCCTACGTTTCGGATGATATGCTCATTCGCTGGAACATGCGCGGCATGCGCGGCCATTCGCCCGACGTGGCGGTTTTTATGGGGGCACCCTACGACGTTGACCGTATGTCATTTGACACCCGTAAGGAAGGCATGCGCCCCGTCCTGATTATCGAAGTAACCTCGCGCAGCACCCGCATTGCCGACCTGTCCGACAAGTTCGAGCACTACCATCGCCTCGCTATTCCGTGTTATATCATTGTCGATAGCTATCGGCGGCAGGCGACCAGTGAACGCACAACGCGCCTGCTGGGGTATGAACACACGCCCGAAGGCTATGTTGAGATGGAGCCGCATGCACTGGGGCGGCTGTGGCTCGAAGCGGTACAGCTCTGGATTGGCCTGGACGATATCTGGGTGACGCTCTACGAGCCAGATGGTACCCCCATTCCCGATATGTACGAAATTGTTGAAGCGCATAACGAAGCCCGCGCTCGTCTCGCCGCCGAAACGCAAGCCCGCCTCGCCGCCGAAGCCTGGGCCAGATTGGAAGCCGAAGCCCGCGCCCGCGATTCGCTCAGAGAGCACCAGCTTATTATCGTCTGGGTTGACCTCTAAAAAGGCAACATTCAGCGTTTGGCCCATTCAGCGAATCGAGGT
>JAAUSQ010000120.1 GCA_012033195.1 Chloroflexaceae bacterium | reverse complement strand
GCAAGGAAAAACCCGACTATGCCAATGTATGAATACCAGTGTGAGCAGTGTAACACCCGCTTCGAACTGCTGCGCCCGCTGAGTCAGGCCGATGCCGATGCGGTATGTGTGGCGTGCAGCAACCAGCACGTGCGGCGTGCCCTCTCGCTATTTGCCACGTTTGCCCGCACCGATACCAGCGCATCGACCATTCCGGTCAGTGGCGGCGGGTGCTGTGGCGGGGCGTGTGGATGCTCACGAAATTAACAATATCGTGCTGTACTTATGTAAGAAAGGAGCAGGCACCCCCGTTCGGTTGTGGGACGCGGGTAGCTCTGGCAGAAGCCAATGAATGTGATTGTTTTGACCGCCGGATTGGGAACGCGCCTTCGACCGCACACCTATAGCAAACCCAAGCCGCTGGTAAATGTTGCCGGAAAGCCCATGCTTGGGCACATTCTCGATACTATCCAGACACTTGCCATTGAGCAACTGGTATGTGTGACTGGCTACCTGGGCCATCGGATTGAAGAGTTTGTGACCGCCAACTACAACTTCCCGACCCGTTTCATCGAACAAACCCAACTGCTCGGACAGGCCCACGCTATCCACCTGACCCGCAATGTTGTGAGTGGGCCAACCCTGATTGTGTTTGGTGATGGTATTTTTTCTGCCGACCTAGAGCCACTCAATCGCCCCGGCCACGACGGTACTATCTTTGTGCGCGAAGTGGAAGACCCCACGCCGTTTCGGTGTGGTCGAAGTACAGAATGGGGTGATCACGCGGCTGGTTGAAAAGCCCGATACGCCTATCTCGAACCTAGCGGTCATCGGCGTGTACTATGTGCCGGAAGCCAATCGTCTGTACGAAGCTATTTCGTATATCATCGAGCACAACATCCAGACCAAAGGCGAGTACTACCTGGCCGATGCCTTGCAGGTGATGATTGATGGCGGCGAAGTCTTCCGCCCCGAAACGGTCGATGTATGGATGGACTGCGGCAACCCCGATGCACTGCTGGCAACCAATCGCTACCTGCTCGAAAATGGGCGCGGCTATAATGGCTCGGTCAAGCGCTCAATCATCATTCCACCGGTTTACATCTCCGAATCGGCCCAGATTGAGCACTCGGTCATCGGGCCGTATGTTTCGGTGGCCGCTGGCGCACGCATCAAAGACTCGCGCATCACCGACTCGATTATCAACACCCGTGCAACAATCCATTCATCCATCCTGACGGGCAGCCTGATAGGTGATGATGCCTATGTTGAGGGCGAGTTCCAGAAGCTCAACGTGGGCGACTCGTCGGTGTTACGGTTCGGCTAACAGGACAGGATTATTTAATGCAGGCGGGTACTATTGCCCGCCGCTCTCTCACCCTCTGCTCCCTGCATTCTGGTAGATGAGCAGAGGGTGATACCATTATCTATGCTCGCAGTTGTCATTCCCAACCAGCATTCGCCCCAGATTGGCGCAGTACTGACGGCCCTGCACCAGCAGACCGCTGCGCACCAGATTGATGCTATTATCGTGGTGGGGCAGGATCATACCGGACAGGTGGCGCAGTGGAGCGGGGTGGATTATATTGCCCTGCCGCGCCCTACCCCACCCGCATTGTCGCGTGATATCGGAGCATATCTGGCAACCAGCGAATACATTCTGTTTTTGGATGCCGACTGTATCGCACGGCCCGACCTGATTGAGCGACTACTCGCCTGCCACGCGGCGGGCCAGAGTGTGGTCAGTGGCAGCATCTGGCTGGCGGTCGAAGCGGGCATACAGGGCTACTGGACAGCCTGCGACAATACGCTGGTGTTTGCGCCATGGCTACACCATGCGGTGGCGGGAGCGCAGCCATACCTGCCAAGTTGCTGCCTGAGTGTACGCCGCGCTGCGTTTCTGGCGGCAGGCGGCTTCGGCCCCCATCATGGCGTGGGCGGCGAAGATATCGACCTGAGCCTGCGACTGCGGAACCAGGGACATCTGCTATGGTTCGAGCCGCGTGCCGTGGTGGAGCATCGCCACATTCGTACCTCGGCGGTTGCCGTCTGGCAGCACCTGCGCGGCTATGGACGCAAGCATCCGCGTTACTGGCAGGCCTACCCCATGCTGATGCCAACCAGCCACCGCATTGAAACTTTGCGACCACTGGCAGCGTTATTAGTAGGGTGGTCGTTGCCGCTGGCCCTGCGTGATGTTGTGCGGCTGTATCGTAAGACACCTGTGCTGCGGCGCTACTGGCACCTGCTGCCCGGTCTGGTGTTTGGCAAAAGTGGCTGGTACTGGGGTGTTGCCGAAACACTCTATAGCGAGGCGTGATGCTCGGAGCGTCTATCATCATCCCCAATCTGCACTCGCCCGTGCTCGGCAATGTGCTTGCGGCCTTGCGCCGCCAGACGGTGCCACCGCTGGAGGTGCTGGTCATCGGCCAGGATCGGTATGGTGTGGCGGCAGCGGCACCCGATATTCGTTTCATTGAAACCCCACACCCTACGCCACCCGCACTGGCCCGCAACATCGGTGTTGTGTATGCGCGTGGTGTGGTATGCTGTTTTCTGGATGCCGACTGTGTGCCTGCTGCTACGTGGCTCGAACGGCTACTGGCGCAGCAGCAGCAGGGGCGGCCTGTGGTGAGCGGCAGCATTGCTATCGGCGTGCCAGGTGAAAGCTTCTGGCAACGCTGCGATAATATTGCCAGCCTGGGCTGGTTTCTGGCGACTGCGCCCGCTGGTGAGCGGCACTTCCTTAGCACTGCCAACCTTGCGCTGCGGCGCGATGTCCTGCACCACGTGGGCCTGTTCAACGAGCAATACCGCTTCCCAGCCAGCGAAGATACCGACCTGTCGCTGCGGCTGCGCAGCCACGGCTACCCGCTCTACTTTGCCGCCGATGCCACCGTGTACCACCGCACCCAACGCACCACGCCCGCCCGTATCTGGCGGCATATCTGGCTGCACGGGCACCAGTGGATACCCCTGCGCGAGCAGCACGGGCACATGTTTGGCGTCCCCTACTGGCAACGGCTGGCGCGGCGGGTGCCGTTGCTGGCCCGCCTGCTTATTCCGCTGGTTGCACTGCGTGATATGTACGACCTGTATAGCCCACAGCCGACCCTGTTGCGGCGCTTCTCGCGTACTATGCCCGTGGTTTACTGGGCACGCTGGGCGGGCTATGTCGGTCAACTCGATTATTTAAAAGAACAGCGAGCACAGCTATGACCAGTCCGCTGGTAACGATTGTGATCCTGCACTGGCGCGGCGCAGCAAAGACCCTGCACTGCCTCGAACGTGTGCAGCAACTTGACTAT
Organism: Chloroflexaceae bacterium; assembly: GCA_012033195.1. GTDB lineage: Bacteria > Chloroflexota > Chloroflexia > Chloroflexales > Chloroflexaceae > JAAUSQ01. The sequence goes on along the minus strand of JAAUSQ010000120.1, from coordinate 9,963 downwards.
GCGCCGTATCACGTTATCCTGGTAGACAATGGCGCACTGCCCGCAGAAATGGCGCAGATCTGTGCAGCATACCCGGCTGCCGAGGTGCTGGTGATGGGCCACAACCGGGGCTTTGCGGCGGGGGTCAATCCGGCAATTCAGCGGGCGCTGGCGCTGGGCAGCCAATACATTCTGTTGCTCAATGATGATACAATTGTGCCACCCGATTTACTCACCCGGCTCGTACTGGTGCAACAGCAACACCCGGAGATCGGTATCATAACACCCAAGCTCCAGCGCGAAGACACCGGACGCCTGGCGGGGTTGGGGTGCTTTGTCAAGCCATGCAGTATCGAATCGGTCGGGTGGGATACGCCCGATATTCCGCAGCAGGACGGGCTGTTGCTGTTCGATGCAATTTTCGGTACGGCAATGTTTATCGAACATACCGTTTTTGAAGCTGTAGGTCTGTTTGATGAACGCTTCTTCTTCTACTATGAAGATATTGATTTTTGTTTGCGGGCACGTGAGCAGGGCTACCTCTCGGCGTGCGACCCGGCGGTAACGGTGCAGCACGCCGTGGCCGCCAGCAGTCAGCGGGTGCCAGGGCTGCGCCAGTTTTATATGGGGCGTGGACGCCAGATCTTTTTTCGGAAATATTGCCGGGGGTGGCGGCGGCCTGGCTTCCTGCTGCGCGAAGTCGGGCGGGTCGGGCGCGAAGTGCGCTACCAATTGCAGCAGCAGGCCCCGGCACGCGCACTGGCCTATGTGGGGGGGGTGCTGGTTGGTCTGGTCGTGCCGCTCTCCTTGCGCCAACCGTGAACTGTATTTGCAAGCCGCTCTGCGTGGCATCATAAGGAAGAACCATGGCGAAACAATCGGCAACAGCAACCAACCCTGTGCGGGCCAGACGGCAACACCTTGCTGCCAAGGTGCGACGGCTTGGCGCAGCGATCCAGGCGCACCCCCTGCGCTGGCTGATGGGGGTGCTGTTGTTCACCCTGATTAACGGCTATATTATCTATGTGCTCTACCGCGACCGCGAGCAGTTCGCCGCGATTGACTGGAGCCACTTCTCTCCGGGGTGGCTGGTAGTATCGTCGCTGGTACAGTTTGCTGGCCTGCTGACCGCGCTGCTCGGCTGGCGTTATGTGCTCTACCAGTTTGGCTACCGTATCTCGTTTCGGCGGCACTTCAAAATCTATACCCTCTCGAACCTTGCCAAAAAACTGCCCGGTGCAGTCTGGCACATTGTCGGACGTACGTATATGTATCGACAGGATGGCGGCAACGAGATCCAGGTTTCGGTCACTACAGTGAGCGAAATAGTGGTGTTTGGTCTGGCGGGCGTCATCGTCGCTTTTCTGATGATGCTGATGCCGAGTAGCCCACCCATCGAAATGCCCGTCTGGGTGATGGGCGGGGTGCTGCTGCTGGTGGCAATGCTGGTGCCGTCGCCGCTCTTCCGGCGGGCGCTCAATTGGCTCAACCGGGGCAGCGATGCCCCGTTTCAGTTGCGCTGGCAGCATCTGGCGGTGTGGCTGGCAATCAACATTGTCACCATTGCGCTCGGCGGCGTAACCCTGTTCTGCTTTGCGTATGCCATGGGCCGCGTCGATTATGGGGCACTGGTCGGCCTTACGCAGGGCTGGGCGCTGCTGGTGGCGGTGGGCACGCTCTTTGCCTGGATACCGGGCGGCGGCAATCTGCTTTTTGGTGTGATGATGGTCTTTCTGACCACGATGATGCCCGCGCCCGAAGCGCTGGTGCTGCTGGTGGCGTGGCGGCTCTGGACGACGCTGAACGAGGTTGTCTGGGGTGGAATTGGCTTTGTTCTGTAGTAGAGGTGCATTGTGATTGAAATTCGACATACCGAAGAAATGCGGATGTCATACGATACCATCTATAGCCGCGACGCAATGCCGCAGCACTGGGATACCTTCTTCGAGTGGATCATTGAACTGCTCGAACCACAGACGGGCCGTCGGTTGCTGGATGTATGTTGCGGCGAGGGCCAGTCGTTGCGGGTTGCGCCACGCTACGGCTTGCAGGCGGTGGGGGTCGATTTTTCGCAGGTTGCCATTCGGGAAGCCGCACACAACGGCGCGGGCGTGGCGTGGGTTGGTGATGCTCAGCGGCTCCCCTGCGCCGATGCCAGTTTCGATTATGTCATCAATCTGGGCAGCCTAGAACACCTGGAAGATATGGCGCAGGGCGTGCGCGAGATGGCGCGGGTGCTCAAGCCCGATGGACGCTGCTGCATTATGGTGCCCAACACCTTCGGGTATTTCTGGACAATCTGGTATGCCGGGCTGACGGGCGAGGTGTTTTGATGATGGGCAGCCATTGCAGCGCTATGCCACATCGCAGCAATGGAAGCGACTGCTAGAAGCGAATGGCCTGCGTGTTGATGCGCTCTTCCCCTACGAGATGGCCCCACCGCGCACATTGCGGCAATGGGCTTTCTACCTGCGTAAACCCAAGCGCTACCTGCCCAAGCTGTTGAGCAAGTATTATCTGTCGGTGCATTTGGCGAGTATGTTTGTCTTCCGATGCCGCCGTCAACCGGAGGGGGGCTAATGCGTGTACCGCCGTTGCTCGAACCAGTTGCGTGCCCGCTGTGTGGTGCCACTGCTGCCAGCGATGTGCTGCGCGGCCCGGATCGCTTGCATGGTGTACCAGGACGTTTTCGGCTGGTGCGCTGCCACACCTGCACCTTGATCTATCAGAATCCGCGCCCAACAGCCGATGCTTTTGACCTGATCTACCCGGAAGATTACAAACCTCATCAAGCCGAAGCATGGGCTGATATAACAATTCATCCGGATATCATTCAGGCCTGCCATTTTGTTGCCCAACATTTGCCAAACGGCGGCAAACTCATTGATGTAGGATGTGGAGCAGGACATTTTCTGGTTGCAATACAACAGCAGTACCCACACTGGCACGTGATAGGTATTGACCCCTCGCCGGGGGCGGGTGCATTTGCACATTCATACGGTATCCCTGTTCAACAAGCAAGCCTGGAAACAGCCTCTTTAGAAGCAGGTGTATGGAACGCAGTAACACTATGGAATGTCTTTGAACACGTGCCCAATCCACTTGGAACCCTTCAACTTGTCCGTACCATGCTTGTCCCCGATGGAATGCTTTTCCTGGGTGTGCCGATGGCCGATAGTTGGGATGCAAAGCTATTCGGTAAATATTGGGTGGGATGGGATCTGCCACGTCATTTTTTTCTGCCTGACCATAATACCCTTGGAAGGATGCTTAATGAAGCAGGCTTTGAGATTGTTGCCACTGAGTGCCATACTGCAACACTTTATTGTTTTACAGAAAGTATACGATGGCTCATTAACGACCGTATTCAGTCCTATGCTTTGCGCCGCCTGAGTAGTGCACTGACATTCTCACGACCGTTACGGTGGGCCATTGCCCCTTATCTGCATTTCATAACCAGTCGCAAGCGAGCAACTATCTTGTCGATAGCTGCTCGACGCCTGCACCATAAGTATTAGATTAATATACCTCATTGCAATCGCTGAAACAAAGAGATTATGCTCTGACTTTTAGAAGAGGTAATACTTTTGGGTAATACCCCAAAACTACTCTTGAGAACCAGGATTAAACGCGCAACTAACCCCTTGTTTAATGCCAGAATAGTAGGAAGTTTATCTTTTTGGGGTATAGACACCGTCCACCACCTGCCTTTACACTGGGACATACAGTTACCGAGGGCAGACTGCTTGATTAGCACAGTGCGCTACTGGTAACACGCGGGAAATTGACACACTCTTTTTGAGAAAGGACGAGCATTCGATGAAGGCAATTCTTCGCATTATGGCCCTGGCATTTGCCATGGCACTGCTGCCGATGGCTGTAATGGCCCAGGTACCGCAGCAGGACACCGTGGAGGGTTCGGGTATCCAGGTGCAGAACCTGTCGGGCGAGCAGGCTACCGTTACCCTGACCTTCTACGATTCGACGGATGGTTCGGTTGCTGGCAGCAACACCCTGACCATTGAAGGCAATGGTTCGAGCACTCTGCTGAGCTTCCAGGAACCGCTGTTCAATGTTGACGAAGGTTTCGATGGCTCGGTCGTCGTTGAGTCGAACCAGCCGGTTGTTGCTATCGTCAACCTGACCAACGTACAGTTTGGTGCCAACGCCATCAACGAAGGTTACCCGGGCTTCTCGGAAGGCGCGACCACTGTTAACGTACCACTGGTACTGCGCGACAACCCGAGTGGCACTGGCAACAACATCAGTACCTCTATCACAGTGCAGAACGCGAGTGACAGCTCCGTAACTGCTAACATCAACTACGTTCCTGGTCTGGCTGGTAATACTGGCGTAACCGAAGCCAACATCTCACTGCAGCCGGGTCAGTCGCGCACCTTTGCTCAGATTGACAACGCAGCACTAGGTGATCGCTTCGTTGGTTCGGCTACCGTAACCGCCGACGGCCCGATTGCTGTGGCTGTGACTGAAGAAGGTAACAACCAGCTCTTTGCATACGCCGCCTTCACTACTGCTCAGTCCGCGCCGAGCATCGCGCTGCCGCTGGTCGTTGCCAACAACACCGTTAACGGTAGCTTCACGGGTCTGCAGATCCAGAACGCTGGCACTGAAGATACAACGGTTACCTTTGACTTCGGGCAGAACCAAGTTGACGCGGCTGAGCCGGGCCTGGACTCGAACGTTGGTATAGTGTGCGGTACAAACGGTGAAGTTCTGAACCGTGAGGTCACCATCCCGGCAGGTGCTTCGTTCACCCTGCTGACCAAAGACTTTGATGGCGACAATGGTGATGACCCGATTGACGCAAACGGCTTCGATGAGCAGTTCTTCAACTGCCGCTACGTTGGTAGCGCCAACGTCACGGCTGATCAGCCGCTGGTTGCTATTGTGAACCAGGTGCGCTCGAACGCCAACCGCGAAGCTTCGGCTTACGAGTCATTCACATCTGACGCTGGCTCGGGTGATACTCGCGCTCCGCTGGCAGCCGCCAACAACTTCGGTCTGTTCACCGGTATCCAGGTGCAGAACGTTGGCACCAGCCAGGCAAGCGTCACCATCGCTTACGGCCCGAACACCTACAGTGGCCCGATGACCTCGTGTGCAGCCAACCCGGCAAGCCGCACCACCACCGTTGCTGCAGGCTCGGCATTCACCTTCCTGCAGAACAGCTTCAACCCGGCGGATGACGGCCTGACCATTAGAGGTGCTATTGGCTTCGACAGCCAGTTCCGCAACTGTGGCTACGTTGGCTCATCAACCATTACCTCGACTGGCAGCGACATTGTAGCCGTTGTCAACCAGGTACAATTCCCGGCGGGTGGCGACACGCTGACCACCTACAACGCCTTCAACCAGTAGTACGATTTCCCCCTCTCGCGAGGCTCTGGTATAATATGCCAGAGCCTCGTTGTAGTATTAAGCAGTATCAGAATAGCGAATGCAGCAGATCCCTCAGCTTGATATTCTGCCCTATCACGGCAAATATATTGCGCGGGCGCGTGGCCTGAAGCGGCTGGCGTTTCGGGTGATGCCGCGCCACACCCTGATGCCGCTTATTGATGAGATAAAGCTGGCATGGCTGCGGCTGTGGAGCCTGCGTACTGTGGCCCGCTACCAGGCGGCACACGGCCTGCTGGTTAATCTCGGGGCGGGCAACAAGGGGCAGCCCGGCTGGGTTAATGTAGATGTGCTGCCGATGCCCGGTATCACCTGTGTCTACGATTGCCGCAAGCATCTCCCGTTCCCCGATGGCAGTGTGCGCGGCATCTTCTGTGAGCACTTCTTTGAGCATCTCGACTACACCGAAGAGGTACCGATCTTTCTTAGCGAATGCGCCCGCGTGCTGCAACCCGGCGGCGTGCTGCGGCTCATCGTGCCCGATGTTGAGCGTTATCTGCGTGCCTACCTTGCAGACGGCTGGCAAGCGCTCAGTGCTATTCGCCCGCTCGACGACCAGCACACCGATTTTTTCCTGGGCTGCCGCTACAACACCAAAATGGAATTTATCAACACCATGTTTCGGCAGGGCCACGAGCACAAGTTTGGCTACGACTACGAAACGCTCGCCTTTGTGCTGCGGCGCTACGGCTTTCGGCAGGTGGTGCGGCAATCGTTTGAGGTATCGCTGCGGCCCGAACTCGCCATCGATCAGGCTGTGCGTGCCTCGGAAAGCCTCTATGTTGAAGCTGTGCGCTAACCGCAACCTGCCTTGTCTGACGGGCCTGCTCTGGCTGCTTGCTGTGCTTTTTTATATCGGTGGAGTGTTACCGCACCGCGCTACTGCTCAGCCGCAGCCTGTCGTATGGCTCGATGTGGTGCCCGCCTTCGAGGGCAACTATCGCCCCCAGACGTGGCTTCCTGTTACGCTGACCGTGCAGAACAACGGCCCCGCCTTTGAGGCCGCGTTGTGGTAGCTCTAGATAGCAACCCTGCTCGTTATGCCCAGAACATCAGCATGGCCGCAGGCGCACAGCAGCAGCACACGATGCTCATCTGGATCGCGCAATCTATCCCCGAATTGGTTGTTACGGTAGAGCAAAATGGTATGGAGCTAGCCCGCTACACCGTGCCTATTCTGCCCCAGCCGACCGCCCGCCTGATGGCAGTAGTTGCCGACCCGCCGCTGCAACTGGCGCTGCCCGACCCGGCAACTACAACCCGTTCGCCGCTGCTGGCCTTTGCGCTGGCCCCTGCCAACCTGCCCACCCAACCGCTGGCACTGGATAGCCTGACCCTTGTACTGCTGAACAGAGAATCGGACGAAGCGCTCACCACCGCCCAACAACAGGCGCTGCTGGCCTGGGTGCGGCAGGGCGGGCACCTCATCCTCAGCAATAGCACGGGTAGCGACTGGTTGCCACCGGATATGCAACCCGCCGAGGTGGGTAGCACAGTGCAGCTTGATACCGCATTCCTGGCTGCGCTGATTGGTACCCCCGAAGCGCTCGACACGGGAACACGGCCTGACACTATCGCGGGCAACACGCTACGTGTGCTACCGGGTGGCGAAGTCATCGGCCCTGCGGATGCGGTATGGTGGGTACAGCGCGATGTTGGGCTGGGGCGTGTGACACAGCTAGCCTTTGCACCCGCCGACCTCGACGGCTGGATCAGCGCGCCGCTCTTCTGGAATGGGTTATTCGCGCCTGCTCCCATCCAGATCAGTGCAGGCGACGTCTCGCGCAACAACCTGAACCTGCGCGAACAGCGGCTGACCGAGGCGGCAACGATGCTGCCCGCGCCACCGCTGCCACCGCTGGCCCTGTTTGCCGGGGTGCTGCTGCTCTACCTCGTGATAGTCGGGCCGGGTGCTGCGCTGTTGCTCTGGCGTATAGATCGGCTGGCGTGGGCGTGGGTCGTGCTGCCAGGGCTGGCGCTGCTCTTTTTGCGCTTGGCTCGGGCATCGCGCTTGCATTGCGCTCTGATCAGCGCCTCGTGGCGCAGGCCAGCCTTGTGCAGATGATGACGCCGGAACTGGCCCAGGTACGTACGTCGTAGGTGTCGTGCCCCCAATTTCGGGTACGGTCACGCTGGAAACTGCGCCGACGGCTCTGCTACGCCCTATTGCCACCCTGAACACGCCCTATATTGCAGGGCAGCAACTGACTGTCACCATCGATCTAGCGACCGATCTGCACGAGTGGCCGGTCTATGGTGGCGCGTTGCAGGGCATGCTGGTAGAGCAGTATATCCCCTTTACTGCGCCTGAGTCGGGTATTCGCCTTGGTGATGATGGCATACGCGCCTATGTGCGGAACACCCTCGACCAGCCGCTGCGTGATGTGGTGGTTGCTTATGGCGAGCAGTTTGTGGCACTGGGTGATATTGCCCCTGCCACCGAACGCAGCGCCCCCTGGCCCTTCCAGGTAACCCAATCGGCCCCACCACCGCCCGGTGTTGCGCTCGAAAACTTGATACTCCGTGATGCAACAACAGGCGACCCCGGTGATCGGCAGGCCGCCCTGCAAAGCACCTTGATTGCAGCAGCAGTACGACGCGGCACCATGCCATCTGCCCCTGGCCCGTGGCTGCTGGCATGGCTCGATCAATCGCCTGTCGATGTGGCAGTGTTGCCGCCGGGTGCGGCCCGCCGCACAGCAACACTGCTGGTAGACCGCCCCACCATCGAAGCCAGCGGGAACATCACTCTGCCACCTGGCTGGCTGCGCCCTCAGATTGCAACACCCGGCCTGGAAAGCTGTACCGGCAACATGCGAGGGGATGCGCTGGGTGTGGTGCCACGGCAGGCTGCGTTTACGGTTCCCCTGCAACTGCCTGATGAACTGGCGACGGTGCAGGCAACAGAATTGACTCTGGTACTGGAAAGCCTTGCAGCAGGCGCACGATGGCCCAACACTGGCGTCAGTACCGAACTGTACAACTGGCAAGCACAGCGCTGGCAATCCTTCGATTATGATGGGCCAGGAGCGCTCTCGATTGCGGAGCCTGCTCCGTATGTCGAGCACGGGCGCGTACTGTTGCGGATGGGTGGCCGCATTGATGAGGCCCGCTGCCTGTTTGTAGCAGCATCGCTCTCCGGTGTGATACCATAAGGCTCCCACACAGCAGGCGATGGACAAGGGGTAAGGGGCCTGGTGTATGAGCCTGGTGCTGTAGCGCCGGGTAATCGTGACGCAACACGCAGCGAGGCACAATGACTGACACGCTCACCAGCACAGCGGCGATGCTGCTAATACAGGATGGCCCCTTCAGCTACGAGGTGCCGCTTGATGCTGCGGTGCTGACGGTAGGCCGTGCCATGGATAACGGCCTTGTGCTGCGGTCGCGGGTGGTATCGGCCTACCACGCCCGCATCGAGCCAGCCGGTAGCGGTCATATCATCACCGATATGGGCAGCACCAATGGCCTGCTCTATCACGGACAGCCCCTGCACGGCCCCTATACGCTCTATGATGGCGATGTGGTACGCATTGGTGATATGGCATCGGGCAGCTTTGTTTCGCTGACCTATCGCAACGTGCAGGCAATCCGGGCGCAACACCGCCAGCACTACCCGCTTGATGCACCGACGATCACCATCGGGCGCGGCGCAGATTGCACCATCCGTCTCGACAGCCTCCAACTCTCGCGGCACCACGCCCGCATTGAGCAACTGTACGATGGGCAGCACGTGCTGCACGACACGGGCAGCGCCAATAGCACCTTTGTGAATGGGCTACGAGTGAGCAAGCAACGCCTGCACGCGGGTGATGTAATCCAGGTGGGACCCTTCCGGCTGACCTATAACGGCGACCGCCTGAGCCAGAGCACCGGCGACGGTCTGCTGGTACTGGCTGCGGATGAAGTAGGTTATCAGGCTGGTGAGCATACCATCCTGCATCCGCTATCGCTGATTGCCGAGCCGGGCGAACTGGTGGCAGTGGTTGGTGGCAGTGGCGCAGGCAAAAGCACCCTGCTGCGGTTGCTCACGGGCGAACTGGTGCCGACGGACGGACGGGTATTGTGTAATGGTATCGCGCAGGCACCCGCACCAGGCACAGCGGGCTATGTGCCGCAGCATCCGCTGCTGCATACCACGCTCCCGGTTGCCGAAGCGCTCACCTACACGGCCCGCCTGCGCCTGCCCAACGACACGCCCCCTGGCGAAATAGCACAGCGTATCGCGGCAGTGCTGGCCGAAGTGGGCCTGAGCGACCAGCACCAGCAGATCATCGGGCAGCTTTCGGGCGGGCAGCGCAAGCGCGTTGATATTGCCGCCGAACTGCTGGCTCAGCCGGCCTGCTAGTCCTCGATGAGCCAACCAGCGGGCTTGACCCTGGCCTGGAAAAGCAGATGATGTATCTGCTGCGGCGGATTGCCGATAGCGGGCGTGTGGTGCTGCTGACCACCCACGCCACCGCAAACCTGAGCCAGTGTGATCTGATCGCCGTGCTGTCGCAGGGCCGGCTGGTTTATTATGGCCCGCCCGGTGAAGCGCTGGCCTTTTTAGCATCAGCAGCGGCG
>JAAUSQ010000119.1 GCA_012033195.1 Chloroflexaceae bacterium | reverse complement strand
GCCGCGGCCGTTTCGGTCCCCCCGAGCAGCACGTCGGCCACCGAGGGCTCGGCCTCCTCGCGCGTCACGCCGAACGAGGTGGTCGCCGACCCTTGCGGATCGAGGTCGACCACCAGCACCTCGAGGCCGCTCCGCGCGAACGCGGCGGCGAGATTTACAGCGGTCGTGGTCTTGCCCACGCCTCCCTTGACGTTGACCAGGGCCAATCTCATGACTCAGCCTCCCGCGAATCCGGGGGCATTGTATCCTTCCCGCCGACGACCCATGACTCCTCCTCCGTCCGGACCCGGTTTCGCCCGAACCCTGGGCCTCTTCGACGCGACGATGATCGCGATCAGCGGAATCATCGGCGCGGGGATCTTCATCAACCCCGCGGTGGTGGCGCGGACGGTCGAGACGCCGGTGATGATCCTGGCCGTCTGGGGCGCGGGGGGCCTCATCGCCCTCTTCGGAGCGTTCGTCTTCGCCGAGCTGAGCACGGTCATGCCGAAGGTCGGCGGCCAGTACGCCTTTGAAGCCGTGCTGTTCGGCAAGTTGGCAATACTTCAGAAGTTCCGAAGGGCCAAACTGTTCATGGGCTGCTGCGTATCCTATGATTGTCATCGGGAGTTCTCCTCTGTGTGTTCTGGGTTGACGCAGAGATATGCCAGATCTGCGCCAGATCATCAGGTGTATCAACATCCAGCGCCAGCGTTGATGAGCTATACACCTGAAGCGCAATGCCCAGGCGATAGGCGGCCTCGCTATGGCGAACAAAGCTATCGGCACCAAACAAAAAGGGCATGGTCGTCGGCAGGGTCAGGCCAAGCGCGTTTGTCCCCTGCTGCTCCTGGTCGGGCACAAGTATGGCACGCGGCGCGGCATTACCATCGGTCGCCGCCGTTGCGCGGAGCATGTGCGCTAGATCGGTTATCTCCTGCACGGTAATGAGCGGAACATCGGCAGGTACTATCAATAACGCATCAGCCCCATCATGCTGGGCCGCATCACGCGCCAGGGCCAGCGCTTCGTTCAGGTCGCCTGCGGTATCCTGCACAGGCTCTGCGCCAGCGGTACGCGCCATCTGCAAGACCAGCGGGTCGCTACTGACGACCCACACCGCTTGCAGGGGCATGGCGAGTGCGTCCTGCGGAGTTGCTGATTCAGCGGGCAGTGTTGAGCACAGCGTACGGAGCACGGTATGGAACATATAAATCGCCAGGGTGCGACGCTCGGCAGGCGATAACCGACCAGCGAGCCGGGTCTTGGCCTGACTCAAGTCCTTCATCGGAATAATCGCATGCACCCCTGGGCGTGTTGTTTCGACAGGCCGAACGCACGAAAAATAGTGTGCCTGTTCGGGCGACATCTCGTTCTGCGTGGAAGAATAATCGAGTATCATTGGCTGAGTACCACCCGCGCCAGGGCTGCCTTCTCAGCAGGCCCGCGCATAATCGTATCGGTCACCACCGCCCGCACACCCAGCGCCTCAATCTGGGGTTGCAAGGCGGCATCGACGGTATCAATCACCAGTACATCCAGAAAGTCGCGGTATGCAGCAGCAATGCCGACGGCGGTTGTTTCCAGGCCCAGCGCCTGCATCAGCGGCACGGCAGGCCCCTTAATCGCGGCCCCGTTGACAATCGGGCTGACTGCAACAATCGTTGCATTACTCTCGCGCAAAATAGCCCGCAGACCCGGCAGCGCCAGGATCGGCCCAATGCTGACTACCGGATTGCTCGGAGCCAGCACAATCAATTCGGCGGTTGCCAGCGCATAAAGGACTTCGGGTGTGGGGGTCGCCGCCGCGATGTTGACAAAACGCACCCCCCGCACGCTATCCACTGCACGTCGCCGCACCAGATATTCTTCAAAGTGCAATTCACCGCTATCAGTGATAATGTGGGTTGGCACGGGTTCGTCACACATCGGCAGGATACGCGCCTGCACCCCCAGTGCGCGGCGGAATTGATCGGCGACTTCGGTCAGGGTGGCCCCAGATTGTAAGAGGGCAGTACGCTGAATATGTAACGCCAGGTCGCGGTCGCCCAGGTTGAACCACGTTGGAGCACCCAGTTTGCCAAGCCATTCAAGGCACGTATAGGTATCGTCTGCAATACCCCACCCCTGAGCGGGATTGATGATCCCGGCAAGGGTACATGTCACAATATCCAGGTCGGGCGAAATCTGTAACCCGTGCAGGGTAAAATCATCGCCTGTGTTGACAACGGCAGCAACCTGTTCGGGCGCAACGACCTGAATCACCCCCTCCAGAAAGCGCGCCGCCCCCACACCGCCAGCCAGCACCGTGATCATAATAAGCACATCCTGCTATGCATCTTATATGCTTTCTTAATGATTGTACCATCAAATGTAGTGTTGAATAGAGCGATCTTTGCTCCAGGGTACTGCACCCGAAGAAGGCGCAGCACCCACCCTGCATAACACAGCACCCGTATTCTTAATCGGGTAAGATATCCAACTGCACAAGCCATGTAGAGGAATGCTACCCCTCCCGTTATCCATGGGGAGGGGCTGTCATCTGAGGAACCGTCGCCTACTAGTCAGGTGCGTTGTTAGCGTACCCGATCCATATACTGCCCGGTACGGGTATCAATCCGGATAACATCGCCCTTATCGACAAACGAGGGCACCTGAATCTCGGCCCCAGTCTCTAGCGTAGCGGGCTTGTTCACGTCGGTCGCCGTATCGCCGCGCACGGCAATCGTGGTATCGGTTACTTCCAGCGTCACAAAGGTGGGCAGTTCAGCGCTAATAATCTGGTCGTCGTCGCCGCTGAAGAGCAGGTCAACATTTTCGTTTTCTTTCAAAAAGCGAATGCTATCGCCCAGCAGCGATGCTGCAACCGGAATCTGATCGAACGTTTCGCTATCCATAAAGATCAGATTATCGCCCTCGCTGTAGAGATACTGCATGGTGCGCTTTTCAATGCGGACAATGTTAATATTTTCGCCAGCGCGCATCCGGTCTTCAATCACTGTGCCAGCTACCATATTCTTCAGCTTGACACGCACAAACGCGCCACCCTTACCCGGTTTGACGTGCTGAAACTCTACAACCTGCCAGAGGCCGCCATTGTAGCGCAGTACAGCGCCATTGCGGATATCTGCAGTCGTCGTCGCCATCGTTTCATCCTTCCTCTGCTTCAAGCATATTGGCAATAGAACTACTCGTATTGTAATGTATGATGCTTTCCGTTTACATCCGGTTTCAGTCTAGCACGAAGCGCCGCTCCCTGCAAAATTCAGCCGTTGCCCTGCCGTATCCAGCGCCACAATGCCCGCACGTAGCTATCCATCATCAGCAGCACCGTGCCAAACGTCAGCAGGCCCAGCGTTGGCAGCCACGCAAACGAACTGCCGTGATGGAACCAAGGCAGGTTGGGCACCAGCCAGATACAGAGCGATCCGAGGTAGCCCGTCCACTGTGCCCGAATGCCCACCAGCAGCGCCAGCGTCATCAGGCCGAGCGGCAGACGGGCCGGTTGTCCGGGCACCTCGCCCAGCAACAGCGGCACAGCCAGCAACGCCACGCCTGCCAGCGCCAGTAGTAACGCCAGCGTGCGCCGCCATCCGGTTGGCTGCTCGAAGCGCGGTAGCGGTGCGTTACTCCGCAGCGGTGGCGGCGGCGTGGGCAGCAGCGCTTCCAGATCTGCTGGAAATGCAAAGCTTGTGCCCGGTAGCCATGCCAGCGACAACCCTTCCTGTCGCGCACGGGCTATCAACGCCGCCAGATCGGGCGGCAGCGCCGGGATCGGCTGGACCGCCAGCGCTTGCGGGGCGGAAGCTGGTTCGTGCAGCAGTGTTGCAAAGGTGGCCGCAAGCGCTGGCGGCACCGGCAGACGCGCCACGGTATACGCCGTGCAGAGCAGATTGTAGACCTGTGCGCCCCGCTGACGGTCAACCACCAGCGCATCGCGCAGCATCACCATACCTAGGGCGCGTTGTTCCCAGGCTTGCAGCAGTGCGCTCAATTCGGACAGGGCCGCACTCGTCAGGCGGCGGTCGTAGGTGCCCGCGTGGATCTGGAGCAGCAACTGGTGCGGCGTAGTATCGCGCAGCACCTGCCGCACTTGGGCTTCGTCGTAGGCAACCAGAGCAGCCATCGTCGGTACTCATCTCTCAGGATGCAGCAAACTGGTCGAATAGTTCGGTCAGGTCGTTGATGACCATATCGGGTTGGACCGTGCTGCGTTCCAGGTCTTCCTGATTGGTTACACCTGTCAGCACCAGCACAGCGGCAATTCGGCATTGTGTGCGCCGGCAATGTCGGTATCCAGACGGTCACCGATCACCAGCGTTGTCTCAGGCGTGCCGCCCAGCATCTCCATCGCCACCTGAAACATGGTTGGCTGCGGCTTCCCAATAATACGCGGCTCGCGGTCGGTGGCGGCCACCAGTGCCGCAATCATCGCGCCTGCACCGGGCACCAGTCCCTCTTCGGTAGGGAAGGTGCGGTCGGGGTTGGTTGCGATATAGTCGGCCCCCGCCCGCAGCGCAAGACAGCCAAGCCGCAGCTTTTCGTAGGTTAGCTCAAAGTCGGCCCCCTGCACCACCACCTGCGGCCTGTGGCTCTGCGGCACAAAATAATCATCGGCAAATACCACATCGAGCAGACCCGTCATGCCCATTGCATACACCGTGGTGCCGCGTGGGTAGTGGTCGCGCAGGTACGTATTGGTGATAATTGAGGAGGTATAGACCTGCTCACCCCGGATAGGCAGGCCCAGCTTGCCCAGTTTCTCTTCGTACTGCTGACGGGTACGGGTAGCGTTATTGGTGATGGTTGCAACGGCAAGGCCGCGCTCGTCGCACAGGCGCAGCAGGTCGGGCACACCGGGCAGCACGGTCTGGCCTCGGTAGAGCACGCCGTCCATATCGAACAGAATATGTTTGATGGTTGATAGGTTGAGCATAGTCTTCTTTCTGTATCGGGATGGGTTTGATGCCCCGCTCCCATTTCACATCCGTTCGGGCACCCGAATGCCCAGCAACCACAGGCCATTTTTGAGCGCCTGCGCCGTGGCTGCTACCAGTGTCAGGCGGGCCGTGCGCAGGGCCGGTGTCTCGGCCTTCAGCACCGGGCACTGCTCAAAGAAGACACCAAACTCGCGGGCGGTGGTATAACACCAGTCGGCAATCACAAACGGCGCATAGCGTGCCCCGGCATCGCGCACCGCAGCGGGGAACTGCGCCAGATGTCTGAGCAGGCTTTGCTCGGCGGGCGCTTCCAGCAGCGCCAGCACCGCCGCATCGAGCGTGGTTGCTGGTTCGTCGGTGCCTGCGTCCTCGGTCGCCTTGCGCAGAATAGAGCGGCAGCGGGCATACGAATATTGCAGATACGTGGCGCTGTTGCCATCCGTCGAGAGCATCTTATCCCAGTCGAGTGTGATATTGCGGCGGGTATCCTGGTACAGGTCGTTGTACACCACGGCACCCACCCCGACAATCTCCGCCACTTCTTGCTTTTCGGCTTCGGGCAGGTCGGGGTTCTTCTGCTCGATGACAGCGCGGGCACGTTGCACCGCCTCATCCAGCAGCAGTTCAAGATAGACCATATTGCCGCGCCGGGTTGAGAGGGGCTGACCCTGAGCATCAAAGACGGTGCCAAACTGCACATGCACCAGTTCAACATCGTGGGCGTAGCCCATTGCACGTACCAGTGCAAACAACTGGCGGAAGTGCAATTCTTGCGGCGACCCGACGATATAGATAATGCGTGCCGGGTTGAACTCGCGCAGACGGAAGAGCACCGTTGCGACGTCGCGGGTCATATACAGCGTGCCACCATCTTTGCGCTGCAACAGGAAGAGCGGCAACTTATCCTGTTCGGGCACCACCACCGAGCCATCTTCGTCGCGGTAGGCTGCACCCTTCGCCAGCGCCGCAGCGATCACATCTTCCATCATATGTTCATAAAAGCTCTCGCCATAAATGTGGTCAAACGTCACGCCGAGCCGGTCGTAGTTGCGCCGATTGGCTTGCAAGGTAATATCAACCGACCACTGCCACAGTTCACGCGCCTGCGGGTCGCCCTGCTCAAGCTGCAACGACCAGCGCCGCGCCTCGTCGTCCAGCGCACCATGCTCTTTCATCTCGGTGCTGTAGCGGGTATAGAGCGCTTCCAGTTCGGCAAGCGCGTGTTCACCTTCCGCCTGCGGCTTGCCGTCGCGCATCACTGCCGCGAGGATGACGCCGAACTGCTTGCCCCAGTCGCCCAGGTGGTTATCGCTAACGGTGTGGTAGCCGAGGGCGCGGTAGATATTGTTGAGCGATTGCCCGATGATAGTGCTGCGAATATGCCCCACGTGCATTCGCTTGGCAACATTCGGCGACGAATACTCAACAATGACAGTACGGCCCTGGCCTTCGTCGTCGTGCCCATAGGTATCGCCGTAGCTCAGCACATCGTACAATACTCTGGCTGCCAGTTGTGCAGGATGCATGCTAAAGTTCAGGTAGGGGCCTGCCACCGCCACCGCGCCCACCAGTGTATCGGCGGGCAACTGCAACGCAACTGCCAGTTCGCTAGCAAGCTTCGGCGGCGCTACTCCGGCCTGCCGCGCCGCCTTGAACGTTGGCAGGGTTAGGTCGGCGGGCACATTGGCTTTGGGCTTCTGTACTTCAATCAGGTCTTCGGGCACGCGGCCCGTCGCAGCAATCGCCGCGTGTACCTGGGTTACAAACTGGTCGAATGTATACTCCATACCTCACTCCTCATCTACGGCTCCTTTACCAGTATAGGGCGGGTAGCTCCAGGAAGCAAACCAGACAGAGGAGTCCTTCTGGCTTTGTTCGCTTCATTTGCCGATAGGAGCCGCTTGCATCATCACGTGCTTCAAACAGGGCGTATAATAGAATTACACATCTGGAGTCGTTACATGGAGAGGAAAGTATGGCTCAGGCAACCATTGGCGTCATCGGCGGGAGTGGCCTGTATGCGATGGACGCTCTGACTGATATTGAAGAAGTAACACTGCAAACGCCCTTTGGCAACCCCAGCGATGCCTTTATTGTAGGCACGCTTGCCGGACAGCGGGTCGCCTTTCTACCTCGGCACGGGCGCGGGCACATCCTCACACCAACCGAAGTGCCTTCGCGTGCCAATATCTATGGCTTCAAACAGCTTGGGGTACAATATCTTATTGCGGTCAGTGCCGTGGGGAGCCTGCGCGAGGCCTACGCACCGGGTCATATTGTCATCCCCGATCAGCTTTTCGACCGCACGAAAGGCATCCGCCCCTTCAGCTTTTTTGGTGATGGGCTGGTTGTGCATGTTCAGTTCGACCGCCCCTTCTGCGCTGGCCTGCGACAGCGGCTCTATGCAGCGGCACAACGGGCAGGCGCAACCGTCCACCTCGATGGTACCTATGTCTGTATGGAGGGGCCGCAGTTCTCCACTATCGCCGAGAGCGAAGAGAACCGCCGCCGGGGACACGACCTGATCGGAATGACAGCCCTGCCCGAAGCAAAGCTGGCACGTGAGGCTGAAATTGCCTATGCAATCCTGGCAATGGTGACCGACTACGACGTATGGCACCCCAGTCACGATACCGTCACGGTCGATATCGTAATCAAGGTATTGATGGAAAATGCCAGCCTCTCGCAGCACGTGGTACAGGAAGCCGTGGCCCTGATTGGCGAAGGCTACGACAGCCTTGCGCATCATGCACTGGCAAATGCAATCATCACCGACCGCAGCCGTATTCCCGCCGCTGCACGCGAACGGGTCGCGCTGCTTGTCGATCAATACCTGGCATAACATCGTGAGTGAACTACGCATTTTCCCAATTCGCGGCCTGGGCGACATTCACCCCGGCGATGACCTGACCACGCTGCTGCTTGCGGCAATGGCGCAGCACGATCAGCAGTTTGAAACCGGCGATGTGCTGGTCGTCACCCAGAAAATTGTCTCAAAGGCCGAAGGTCGGCTGGTCGATCTTGCCACGATCACCCCCTCACCGTTTGCCGAGCAAATCGCTGCCGAGGGGCGCAAGTCTGCCGCCTATTACGAGGTGGTGCTGCGCGAAAGCCGCCGCATTGTGCGGATGGTGCGCGGGGTGCTGATCACCGAAACACACCACGGCTTTATCTGCGCCAATGCCGGTGTAGATGATTCAAACGTGGCGGGCGATACTATCGTATCGTTGCTGCCTATCGACTCCGACCGCAGCGCTGCCACGCTCCGCGCCGCGATTGCCGAACGGTGCGGGGTACAGGTTGCCGTGCTGATCTCCGACTCGTTCGGGCGACCGTGGCGCGAGGGGCAGGTCAACTTTGCGATTGGCGTGGCGGGCCTCGATCCAATCCGCAACTATGCCGGCCTGCGCGACCCGCACGGCTACGAGTTGCAGGCCAGTGTGCTGGCCGTGGCCGATGAACTGGCGGCGGCGGCAGAACTGGTGATGAATAAAGTAGATATGATCCCTGCCGCTGTTGTACGCGGCTATCCCTTTGAGCAGGTGGACGATCCAACCGTGGGGAGTATGCGGCGGTTGCTGCGCGACCCGAACTTTGATATGTTTCGGTGATACCTATGATCGACGACGAATACCAGCAAATGGGCACCCGTACCAACCGGAAAAAGACCCGTGGCATGCCCAATCAAGCAATCACCCGAAGGGGGCACCGTATGGACTGGCGCATCTGGGAATATTGCATTGCAATCTGTACCGAGTGGGACACCGACGACGCGCCAGCCGATACTGCGCGGCAGTGGGGCGTTGAAGTCTACTTTCCGAACGATACTCGTACCCGTCACCCGTTTACCAGTGAGCTTTCTTTTCTCATGCAAGAACTGGTCTTTCTCAACTCGATGGGCAGCCTCGGCTGGGAACTGGTCAACCACGAAGCCTCCCCGCCGAGCATCCCGACAACCCAGAGCTGGATTTTTAAACGTCCGGCGGAAGGCTGATGTATCGAGAGGACAACCACCCTTGAACCAATCCATACCACCCCGCCACGCGCCCGCCGATCTGCTGCGCCTTTTGCAGGGGCGGCGCTCGGTGCGGGCCTATTTGCCCGACCCGGTTTCAACCGAACAGCTTACCTATCTGCTCGAAGCGGCACGCTGGGCACCCTCGCCGCATGGACGGCAACCCTGGCGTTTTGCCGTTATTACCCGCCAGGAGGCCCGCCAACGGCTGGCAGCAGCCATGGGCGAACGATGGCAGCAGCAGCTTGCCCTCGATGGGCAGGAACCGGAGATCGTCCAGATCCGCTTGCAAAAGTCGCACGAGCGCATTCTTACCGCTCCGGCGATTGTTGTGCCGTGCCTCTACCTGGAAGACCTGGACACCTACCCCGACCCCGAACGGCAGGCCGCCGAAACCACCATGGCGATCCAGAGCCTTGGCTGTGCAGTGCAGAATATGCTGCTGGCAGCATATGGCCTGGGGCTGGATGGGGGCTGGATGTGTGCGCCGCTGTTCTGCCCCGACACCGTGCAGGCCGCGTTGCACCTGGATGCTACACTCATCCCCCATGCTCTGATTACCATCGGTTATGCGGCAAAAGACCCGCAGCGCCGCCCACACCGCCCAGTTGAAGAACTGGTAGTACTGTGGGAGTAGGGGAACATCAGGTGAGGAGTTCGGGACGCAGGCTGTCGTTAGCGCACCTGTGCCGCGTGCCAGGGTGCCCGCACTTGCTCCCGGATCAGCTCTTGCCAGCCAAGCGGCTCCAGCCGCACGCTGCCATCTTCGGGGTAGTACGCAAAAATAGCTCGCTCAAAATATTGCACCGTGCGGCGCTGCCCATCGGCGGTATACTGCTCAACCTCGGTTGACGTGGGCAACCCGAACACCGCCGCGCCACCGTTGCGCCGCCAGTATGTGAGGAACGCCCCGCTCAGGCTGTGGCCCGTCTGTTCAAACGTGAGCACCGGTGCGGCCAGCGATGGCGGCGGTGGCAGGTAGCCGGGCGGGTTGTTCTGCGTGGCAAGCTGTGGCGCAACCGCAAACATCGCCCCTCCCGGTCGCGCACCGGGCAGCGCCGCCTGTTCAATGCGCAGCGGTGTGGGTTGCACCAGAAAAGCCGTATCTGCCAGCGTCGGGCGCAGTTCCAGCCGTGCATTGGTGAAGGTCTGGGTCACGCCATCTGCTGTAATGCGGGCCGGTTCAAGTGGCAACCCGAAGATCGCCTCACCGCCGTGCGACTGCCAGTAGCGCCAGATCAGGGCGGGCACCGTAACGCCGTTGACCTGCTGATCGACGGGCGGCGGCAATACCCGCTCGCGGGCGTCCAGCACGGCCAGCGTGCCCGCCAGATTTTGCTGGAACTCGGTGGCACTCGGAGAAATCAGTTCAGGCGTAATCGCAGCAATGCCCATACTGCCGGCCCAGTCGTGCATCCCGCCCGTAATCAGGTAGTTGGGCCAGTAGCGGGCATACACATAGCCCGCCGCATTTGCATACACCTGCGCCATCTCAATCGAGGGCGCATGGTCGCAGAAGGCCGGAAAGACCAGCCCCGCGTTGCTGTGCAGAAAAATCGCCCCGGATGCATCGAGCAGAAAGTTACGAAGAACACGATTTTCCAGTTGCGAGTCGGGGAAGGGGCCGCCAGTATCCGCCAGCAACCCATAGGCACCAAATACCGTTGGTCGCCAGTCGTTGTCGGCGCAATCATCCAGGTTAGTATTCATATTGCGGTTCAGATCAACCTGGAACGCATCGAAGCGACTGCCGAGCGCCAACCCATCCGGATTAATCGTCGGAATGAGATACAGCCGCACATCGGGCGGCACAGCGACCGCATTGGCGCGGAAGTATTCAATCAGTT
The DNA here is from genome assembly GCA_012033195.1 of Chloroflexaceae bacterium. GTDB lineage: Bacteria > Chloroflexota > Chloroflexia > Chloroflexales > Chloroflexaceae > JAAUSQ01. The sequence continues at coordinate 2,483 of JAAUSQ010000119.1, read as the reverse complement.
CGAGCGTGAGATAGTAGGTGTTGGCTTCTGCGCCGCCGTGTGTATCGCCCACAATCACCAGCTTGCGTGCGCCCGTGCCCACCTGCACCACGGTAATCGGGCGGCCCCTGCGCCGAAAAGCCCAAGGTAAACTCACGAATGATTGGTTCGGCGAGGGTGGGGGTTGGGGTGGGCCAGCCTGCCAGCAGCAGCAGCAGCAGTCCCCCCCCTGTACCAGTCTCCGCAACAACACCATAGCTCTACTCAATTGCATAGTTCAGCAATACATGCTGAGCGGCGATCTCCGGTGATTCCCCAGTCTGAAGCTGCTCGTAGTAGAGCCGCAAGCTGGTATCGGCAGGTAGTTCGGCCCCATATCGAGGCGTACCCGCAGCGCTTCAATCAAGCCCACCTCGTGGGGGGCACGCCGCCGCCAGAAGTGGGTCGCCTCGTCCAGCAACTCGCCTGCAATCTCGGTGCGGGGCGCTGCACTACCGTGCCATTATCGTCCCGCGCATAGAGCGCCGTGTCCAGGCCATACGTACTGGCCCGCCACTGATTTTCTTCCACCAGATGCATCGGCAGCAAGGGCTGCTCCAGCCATGCCAGGTCGTGCAGCAGGCCGGTGCAGACCAGAAACAGCGCCACATCTTCTTCGGTCGTTGGCTGTGGACTGAAGGCCCGCAGTTCCAGCAAACAATCGTTGACCCTGCCGGGGCACGGCTTGAGGCGCACGGTGCGCCAGAAGGTCTTCATATTACTCTCAAAGGCTTTTTCGGTGTGCTGCTCAATAAAGAACTTGGAGCCGACATCCTGCCAGTAATCATCCCAATCGGTGTAATACTGGGCCGGAAACCCGACCCGGTTATTATTGAAGCCATACCGCGCATCGAATTCGGGGAAGGTAAACAGCGGCTCCCAGATGGCCGAGCGCGTTTCGTCCATTCCGGTTGGTAAAGCGTTCAGCAGCGCCGAGTGCGCCCCCAGTGCCACCAGATACGGTACCAGTTCAATCGCCTTGTTAAGCATCTGAATTGCCATTCCCCCCGCTGGTATCTGTACATTCAGATGGATTGACTGGCACCCGCACATTGTCTCGCAGCGCAGTGTCGGCAGGGTGACGGCCCCCACTTGCACCGGCGACAGTACGCCATCGATTGCCAGCATGCGGTGCGAAATATCGAGCAGATTCTGGTAGCGCGGCGGCTCCTGTGTCACCCGCAAATCGGCAAACGAACCGGGATAGGTACCAATCCGCACCAGACGAGTACCGTGTTGCGCTGCGACACGGTTCGCTTGCTGCTCAACGCGGCGGGCCTCGTGCAGCAAATTATAGTCACCGCCTGCAATCACAATTGGCTCGGTATGTGTTTCAATACTGCATGCGCCAAGCTCTGCCGAGCCATCGGGCAACTCCGCTAAAATCTGATTGCGCAGTACTTCATCAATCAACTGGCCCTGCTCATCAATAAGCATATATTCCGACTCCAGCCCCACCACCATTGGCAGTGCGGTGTGCCCGTTGGGGCGACAGCGCTCGTGTAACTGCTCAAAAAAAGCTTCGGTCATCTGCCGTTGATGGGCCTTGTCAACAATAATTTCGTATGCCATACGTCAACCTGCCTTTTTGTTTGATCAGTACCGGGCAGTCGGGTTTTATAGATTAAAATATATGTTGCACGGTTTGTGGTATTGTAAGGCAACATAGGTAGGTGTCGCAATAGATTTAGGAGCATGATAGGCTCGTAAGCCCTAATCGAAGGTTGGCTCACTCAGATACCACGCCAGTGCTGCCAGTGTTTCGCCACCCAGCACACGCCGCCGGGGGATTTCAAACATCTGCTCCAGATTGCGGCCCTGATGCGTTGTGACCGCATTGGTGTAGCCCGCTGCACGCACCAGATCGGCAACCTCCGGGGAATAGCTGCCAATCGGGTAACAAAAGCTCCGAATCGGAATACCAAGTTGCTGTTCGAGGATCGCCTTCGACTGCACGATCTGTGCTTCGGCGGCGTCCAGGTCAATCGCGGCAAGGTCGGGGTGCGTGAGCGAGTGCGAACCGATTTCCATACCGCTGGCGTGCAGCAGTGCTACCTGTTCCCACGAGAGATAGCCCGGTCTGCCCACAAATTCGGTCACAATATAAAACGTTGCCGGAAAGCCATAGCGTTCAAGGATCGGCAGGGCGGCGGTAGCAGCGTCTTCGTAGCCATCGTCAAAGGTGATCACAACCGCATTGTCGGGGCAGTCGGTCAGGCCACGCAGACAGTCGGCCAGATGATCCATTCGTATCGGCGTATAATCGTTGTCTGCCAGCCACTGCATCTGCTGCTCAAACAGGTCGGGCGTAATCGACAGGCGATAGCCAAGCGGGTCGGCCCCCTCATCGACATCACGCACATAGTGGTACATCAAAATCGGCACATAGCCTATGTCTTGCTGTGCCAGCAGTGCCGGCGTTGGCTCTGGCGTCGGCGTTGGTGTGCGGGTCGGGGTGGGGGTGC
>JAAUSQ010000118.1 GCA_012033195.1 Chloroflexaceae bacterium | reverse complement strand
CTGGAGCCGTAACCACCCCAGCCGAGTCCGGCATCGCTGCTGATGTTGAGCATGCGCGCCGCCGGCTTCATTTCGCTGTAGCACATCCAGGGGGTAATCCAGCAGTTCCGGCTGCGGGCTGGGGCCGAGCATGCTGGTGTTGTTGATTACGGCATCCAGGCCGCCCGCCGCGCGGGCCAGGGTCAGTCCCAGGCCACGGGAAGCGCCGGTAATCAGCGTGGTTCGGGGAGCGTTATGTGTCGAGTTCAAGGTTTATTCCTTTCATATTGTCGAAGATGATACCCCGCTGCTGCTTGTCGGGCCTGGCAGACAGGAATTCAATGCGGTGGGCCTTTCATGGGAGACGGATAGCTCCCCCTATGATTCCGGTCCCGTGCTTGTGGGTGCGAAGCTCAATTTCGTGGGCGATGAGGCATTGGGCGAAGGCGGGTTAAGAATAGTGCAAGCCATTGGCCTCATGCCGAATGATGAGTTTGCGCTCTACGATGAGGGCGATTTCCGCATTCGTGTGCTGACGACGGGCGGTTTCTCACCCGATGGTGTGACAGGCGTAGACCCCGATATGTACGAGGATTTCTTCCGGGTACATGTGATTGGAAAGAACGGCGAAACCGTGCTCCTCGAAGAAGTCGGGGTGGACTATGAAGTCGCAGGGGGGACGTTGCGCGTTGTTGGTCTGTCTGAACCAGGACAACGAGAGAACCCGGATGAGGGCATCTACTACGACGGCTGTTATGCCGAAGACCGCGACAACTACATCGACATCATTCTGGTGGGCGATGAGACAGCGGCACGCAACGTCACGTTTGTGGAAATTCCCGCATTGGAAGGCGGCTATCGGGCCTTCTACAACCCCGGCGGCCCTGGCCCCGGAGCCCTTTGACGGGGTCCGCTACACGGCCCCCGGCCCGCCTGATATGGAGCCGGTGATTATCGCACTTGATGACCCGATGCGGGTTGATCGCACCGCACCTTAAGTGGACTGAGCATCACACAGGTGGGCAAAGTTGACCGTCATTTCAATGATCGGCCATTGACTACATCCGCCGACACGTGATCGGCGCCCTCTATCTATCCACCAACCCCATCTGCACCGCCAACACGGCGGCCTGGGTACGGTCAGATACGGTCAGCTTTGCCATGATCTCGCTGACGTGATTGCGCACGGTGCCTGTCGCCAAATTTAGCTGCTCGCCGATCTCGCGATTGTTCATTCCTTTGACAACAAGCGCCAGCACATCAAGCTCGCGTGGGGTTAATGCTTCGATCAATTTTGTCGGTTGAGAGTTGTTGTTCGGGGTGTGGATCGCCTGTCGCAACACTATTCCCGCAATGGCCGGATCAAGGAAGGTCTCGCCCGCAACCGTGCCTTTGATGGCCGCAAGCAACTGGGCCGGGCGAGTATCTTTGAGCAGATAACCCGCTGCTCCAGCCCGCACGGCATCAAAAACCCACTCATCTGCGGCATAGGTGGTTAGGACCAGGATGGGCAGCGTTGGGTGCTCCCGCTTGAGGCGGCGAGTGGCCTGCACGCCATTCATCACCGGCATTTGTAAGTCCATCAGGACCAGGTTAGGGGACAGGGCTTCTACCAATGCAAGAGCCTCTTCCCCGTTGCTGCCCTCTCCCACAACTTCAACTTCCGGATCGCTGCCCACAATCGCAGCAAGGCCAGCACGCACCACCGTTTGGTCATCTACAATCAAAACACGGATCATGACTTGATCGCCTTCAGCGGCACCACAAGCTGAACCGTCGTGCCTTTCCCTGGTGAACTCTCCACCTGCAACGTGCCACCAATAACGCTGGCACGTTCCTTCATGCCCGCTACTCCGTAATGTCCAGATGGAGCCGGATGTGACGGGTCAAAGCCTTGACCATCATCTCGGATTCTTAATTGAAGTTGCTTGGCTGAATGAATCAAAGTGACCCAAAGCGTTTTGGCCTCAGCGTGGCGCACACAGTTTTCGAGTGCCTCTTGGGCCACGCGATAAATGCTTTGCTCGATGTGGGGTTCGAGCAAGATTAAGCCCACGTCCGGCATATCGAGATGGAGCTTCGCACTGGTGCGGGCCGCTGCTTCGTTGGCTAAAGCTTTCAAGGCCAGCACTAACCCTAAATCTTCTAGCGGCGAGGCGCGCAATGCCTGCAACGCGCGTCGTGCCTCGTCCAAGCCAGCGCGTGCGCTCTCGTCGGCTTGCGTCAAAAGTGCTTTGGCCGCGTTGGGGTTACTTTCCCATAGCATATCGACGGCACCGAGTTGGACTGTCACTGCGCTCAGTGAATGGGCCAGCGTATCGTGGAGTTCCCGTGCCAATCGATTGCGCTCACGGCTAATGGTCAGCTCTTCCAGGGACGCGGCATAGTGGACCAGTTGCTCATTAGTGCGGGCTTGTTCTTCGGCTGCTGCGGCCAAGGCGGCTCGTTGTTGCCGCTGTTGGGTCATCAAATGGGTGATCAGCCAGCCTGGGATCAGCATTGTAAGTAGGGCTACAAGTACCATAATTATTGCAAGAGCAATGGCGAAACGATCAATGGCGAGAGATTCGGGTCGCCATAATAGCAGAAGCAACATACCAAACACCACGCTACTATAGAGTAGCACAGCCCGCAGATCGAATTGCCAAGCCACAAAAGGATGTTCGTAAAGAGTAAAATTGAATAAGGTGTGAAATAATGGTAAGCAAAAGTACGCCTTCTATACCTCGAAATGCCAGAACGCTGGCGTGCCCATAGAAGAGCACGGCTGAACTGATTGCAAGCAGCCAACCGAACTGTCGCTGGCCGATCTTGGGACGCAGGGAGGGCCAGAATAGGACGATCAGCAGGAGGCTATCGAGCAGAGCCGCAACGATAAGGGGTTGGGGTACAACCGCTAGAGGCTCTGGCCACCACCTCACATCCAAAAGTCTGATTACCAGCCATAGCAGCAGACGGAGTCCTAAAACGAGGCTAAAGGCCCGTAAAAGTCCACGTTCTAAACCCTGGCTGGAATGCACCGTAGGGCCTGGGTATTCAGAAGTTTCTGCCAATAATCTAACGCTCTAGTCCAACACAGCACTGATTCTTTCATAGTGACCATTATACCAAAGCCAAATGGACTCGGAAAGTGACAGGTGACACCTTTGCAATCCTGACAGGTGACACTGGTCTCCGCAACCGGGTTCGGATAAGCTGTGAACCGAACACGTTGCTGCCGTTTACCTCAAGATGACCGTCACTTTCGCCTCGAGTGAGCCTCTATGTCGAAATTATTGCCGGTTTGAACGTGAAGCGACGGTTACCTGGTTGTCGGGTACGAGCAAGGCGAACTGTTACCAAGTTAGTAAATCCAAAATAGCCAAGGAGAATTCGATGGATAACCCCAGGCGGGTTGATCACGCAGCACCTTAATGGGACGTTACATCCAGAAACATGAGTAAAAGAGGAAAGATGAGCTTAGAGAACCTACCCAAAAAACCTAATATTGTTCTGATCATTACCGACCAAGAGCGAGAGGTGATGCACTGGCCCGAAGGTTGGGCTGAGGAAAATCTACAGGCCCGCAATCGGCTGATAGCGCACGGTTTAACGTTTCGTAACGCGCAGTGCAACACCGCCGCCTGTTCGCCGAGCCGCGCGTCGCTGATGACGGGGGTGTATCCAGCCCAGCATGGGGTCAAGAACCTGATCTTCTGTGACGACCCCAAAGACAAGAGCAAACGGCGCACGCCGCAACTGCCGACGAGCCTGCCCAACATCGCCACGGTGCTGGCCGAGGCCGGTTATCATGTTGTGCTCAAGGGGAAAGCTCACCTCTCACGTCCGGCTGAATACAACCATGAGATGAAGCGCACGTACTGGTCCGAGGCTGACGTGCCCCACATGGCAGAACGCTATGGATTTCAAGAGTGGAACCCGCCGGATATGAGCGATCCTATGGGGCTCAATGATTTTGGCGGCGGGAACATTAACAACGACGGGCGCTATGTGGATGGCACGGGCACGGCCGCCGGTCACTACATGCCCAAGGACGAGCAGTATCGACAGAGCGCGATCAATTTCATCAACACCTATGATGGCGATAAGCCCTTCTGCCTGATTGTGTCGCTGGTCAACCCCCACGACGTTCAGGCATACCCCGGGCGGGGCATTCAGGGCATCACCAGTCGCAAACCCATCTACGAGCAGGGTGGCTACGATCTGGCCGAGTTTAAGGACCTGCCTATCGACGTGCCGCCAACGGTGGATGAAGATCTCTCTACCAAGCCAACCGTTCATCGTTCAGTTCGTCAAATCGTTGGCGTTGCCACGGGGCATTTGTTGAACCGCACCCGCCAGCTGGAGTATGTCCGTTTCTACGCCTATCTTTGTCGCGAGGTGGATCGCCAGATCGGCAAGGTCCTCGACGCCCTCGATAAAAAGGGGCTGACTGACGATACGCTGATTATTCGTACCAGCGATCACGGTGAATTAGCGTGTTCTCATGGGAGGATGCGCCAGAAGTTCTACAATGCTTACCGCGAAACGCTCAGCGTGCCACTCATCTTCTCAAATCCGAAGCTCTTTCCGACACCCGAAACCACCGATGCCTTTGCCAGCCTGATCGATCTTCTGCCGACGCTGGCCACGATTGCCCATGCACCCTCTCGAGAACAGTATCAGTTTCGTGGTAAAGATTTGACCCCGATCCTGAACGGCTCAGTCACGTCGGTTCAGGACACGCTTCACTTCACCTACGAAGACGATGTGTTCCCCGTCAAAGGCGCAAACTGCATTCGAGCCTTGATCGAGCAGGATTGGAAGTATGCAGTCTACTATGATCCCTTTAAGGGCGCACCGACCGAGTACGAGATGTACGATCTGAAAAACGATCCGCTGGAGACGACGAATCTGGCCCATCCGACCCACTTCAAAGCGGAGTACGCAGCTCAGCGCACCCGCCTACACAATCGCCTGATCGAAGTCATGCTGGAAAACGGCACCCTGCCCGAGGAAACAGCCTGGCCCACTGCTGACGACTTTAAGCCTGTATCTAGAAGCAGTCCAGCCGAGACAGGCTTAAGTGAAAACGTACCGGTCAATGATCTACTTCCGCGCGGCATCAAGATTCGACGTTGGATTTACACCATCGTCTTAATCCTCATGTCCCTAGACGCACTCTATCAGGTGACGTTTGCCGGGGCTGACATCGTCTCAACGCTGGTTGGCTTAATCGCGGGTGGCCTGCTCGGTACCTACGTCTTCAGTCACTTGACTAAACTCTCATGGGACGACGATGAAGGGCGGATTGTCTCAAAAATGGATTTAGGCGGCGTGCTCACACTCGTCGGCTATATCACGTTTGTGGTTGTCCGCGATACGCTGCTCGACCGCCGTTTTGATGGGCCAACGCTCGACGCCGTCTCGGCCAGCGTCGTTAGCGGTGTCATGATCGGCCAGCTTTATTCGCTCCGTACCAACATCCGACGCATCCTCGGCCTGGATAACGAAACCCACAATCTGCGGCGCTATGAACATCATATCGACATTGACGCCCCGGTCGAGACCGTTTGGGCGGTCTTTACCGACTTTGCCCGCTTCGGGGAGTGGAACCCGCTGTTGACGCAGGTTGAAGTGGACGACGGGGGCGAACTTGCCATCGATACCAGCCTAACGCTTCGGGCCACGGGGATACCAGGCACAGTGAAAGCGACGGTTACGAAAGTTGAACCGCCCTTCGCGTTGGGTTGGGTCGACCACCTGCCGCTTAAGCTGCTGACGCCGCGTTTTGGCATCGTTTTACTGCCGTTAGAGGGTGAGCGCACCCGCTTCATCGTCAAAGAAACATTTGAAGGGCCGCTGTTGCCTGTTGTCGGCTGGCGTCTGGACAGTCAAATGCCGCCGTTGTATGAGGCAATGGGTAAAGCTCTCGCACAAGAGGTAGAAAAAAACAAAATAACAGCGTAAAACCCAGTAATCAATTCTAGCAGGTATTTCAGTGTAGGGGAATGTTATGCCATTCCTACACATACACCAATTTGCGAGCTTAGTACAAGCAATGTAAATCACTTACATACACAAGGAGAAACGTAAACATGGAAAGAAATATGAAAAGATTTATTTTGTCTCTTGCAATGCCAGGGCTACTCATCTCAGGCGCTGTGTTTGCCTTCGTCGGGCGCCTCGCCGGGGTCATTACCCTGGTCGTCTATGGCGTGCTCTATTACTTCACGATGCCGCAACTGCTCCATCTGTTGGGGGTGCATCCGCACTACAAGGGCCGTGAGTTCAACTTAACCGGGAAGAAGGCGCTCGTCATTGGCACCAACCACGAGGACCTGGGCGATACCGGCATGAAGACCGGGGTTGCCCTGTCTGAACTGTCCGTTCCCTACTACCAGTTCTTAGATGGGGGTATGCAGGTTGACCTCGCCAGCCCGAAGGGCGGCAAGATCCCAATTGACCCGCAGACCATCCGCTGGCCGATCCCAACACCCTATGATCGACGCTTCCTACGCGACAACACGGCGATGAACAAACTCAATAACTCGCTCAATATCGAGAATCTTGACTTCAAGGCGTACGACATCGTCTTTATGGCCGGGGGGTGGGGTGCCTCTTATGACCTGGGTCAGTCCGAGACTCTGGGCAAGAAAACCACTGAGGCCTATCTTGATGGCGCGGTCGTGGGGTCGGTTTGCCACGGTGCCCTCGGCTTACTCAACGTGAAGGATGAAAATGGCGAGCCGCTGTTGAAAGGGCGCAACGCGACCGGTGTAACTGACAAGCAGATCCGTGAATTGGGTATTAACATCACCCCGCTGCACCCAGAAACCGAGCTCCGCAAAGCTGGCGCAAAGTACAACAGCAACACGGCATTTATCGACTTTTTCGCTGACATCACCGTGGTTGATGGGCGCGTGGTCACCGGGCAGAATCAGAACTCCGGGGCAGAAACCGCCCAGAAAATGATGATCCTCGTCGAGAAAATTGCAGAGGGACAAAAGGTGTAATCCGTAGGTTTCGTTAACCAGTAAAAATTGATCAACGAAACGAACCGCAGGGCTTGCCCGTTTACCAAAGCCCAACGTTAGAAACAACGGGCAAGTCCTTATTTGCCGTTCTTGACGTGTCCCGATGCTTGGGTGGCGCTGACAAAACGGGTCGGCCAATTGGCGAATGCGTGAGAAGGGCGTTTTGTCTGGATATCTATACAAACTATCCAATCTGGAGAATAAGTGGCTGATATGAACGGACTCAAGAACTTTATCCCGATTATTGACTGGTTACCGGGCTACTCGATGTCGATGCTGCGTGGCGATTTTTTCGCCGCCCTGACACTGTGGGCGCTGCTGGTTCCTTCGGTGATGGCTTTCGCAGGTATTGCTGGGCTCCCGCCAGAGGCAGGACTTTACCTTACTCCGCTGGCGTTGATTGGGTATGCAGTTCTGGGGACATCCCGCCACATGAGCGTTGGGGCCAGCTCCACAATGTCGATCCTCTCTTTCGGCATTGTCTCGCAGATGGCGGTTGGCAGTTCAACGGAATTCATTGCGTTGTCCGCCGGGCTGGCTATCTTCACGGGCGTTATGCTGATCATCGCAGGATACCTACAGCTGGGTGTCCTTGCTGATTTCTTTTCCAGACCGGTGCTGAGTGGCTTCATCGTCGGGCTGGCGATTACCATCGCCTTCGGTCAACTTGGGAAGATTGTCGGCTATTCGGTTCAGGCCGACGGGTTCATTCGGGAAATCATCGCCTTTTTTGTCAACATCGAACAACTCCATGTCCCAACGCTGGTCGTGGGCGTGAGCTGCTTGGCTTTCCTTTTCTTAATCGATAGATACGCCCCAAAAATTCCCGGCTCGCTCACGCTCCTCGTCTTGGCGATTGTCCTCTCCACACTGTTGGGGCTGGAGGATCGCGGCGTGAAAGTCGTCGGCACCATACCCGAGGGTCTCCCCCCCATTGGCCTACCCGATCTCAATACTCTCATCGCACGTATTCCTCAACTGGTTCCGGCGGCTATAGCTGTGGCATTGGTGGGCTTTACCGAATCAGTAGCTATCGCCCGCACCTTTGCCATCAAGCATGGCTATCAGCTCAATGCCAGTCAGGAGATGTTGGCGCTTGGCGCGGCCAACATCGGTGCCGGCCTCAGTCAAGGTTTTGCGGTCAATGCTAGTCTGTCCAGAACGGCGGGTGCTGAATCCGCCGGGGCCAAATCGCAGATGGTCTCGCTCATCACAGCAGCGCTCGTGCTGTTGACTCTCCTCTTCTTGACCCCACTCTTTTACCACTTGCCCAGTGCGACATTGGGGGCCATTGTCATCCACGGTGTTTGGCGTCTTATCAGCTTTGGTGAACTCAAACAGTATTATGATTTGAACAGGGCTGATTTTCGGGCAGCGTTGGTGGCGTTCATCGGCGTCCTGCTCATTGGTATTCTCGGTGGTCTGCTCATCGCGGTTTTTGTCTCGATGCTCACCCTTATCGTCAGGGCCAAATCGCCGCGCACTGTTGTGCTGGGCAAGGTATCTGAGCAGGATAACCTTTATCGCAGCCTTGAGTACAACCCAGACGCGATGACCTACCCCGGCCTGCTGCTCTTTCGCTTTGATGAACGCCTTTTCTTCGCCAATGCCCCTAACTTTGTTGAGGAGATACGCGCTGCAGTGGCCGCCGATCTGTCGCTGCGTGTGGTGTTGGTCGATGCTGAACCCATCAATTCGATTGACATCACGGCGCTGGAGATGCTTGAAGAGTTGGTTGATGAATTGGCAAATGCCAATGTCTCGCTCCGCTTCGCATTTGTGAAGCGGCCCGTTTACGACCTGATGCAGCGTGCTGGACTCGAAGAAAAGATTGGGGCTGACCATCTCTACCCGTTCTTACAAGCAGGTGTGGATGCCTATTTGGCCGAGTCGGCCAAGGACCAGCTCGTAGAACAGACTGATGTTAGTTAGGAGAAAAAATGACAACTGCAACAAAAAAACTGATTTGGAGAGGAGGAACTAAGCGCATGAACGATTCAACCTGCTGTGCTGTCGGCCGTACACCATCCGCCTCGCCCCTTGAACAACCAATCCAACACACAAAACCCCAGTCATGGGACGGCATGGTTGCGCTGGACGGGGGTTCATTTCTGATGGGGAGCGATGACTCGACCTTTCCCGCCGATGGGGAGGGCCCTGTGCGTGAAGTGACGGTTAGCCCATTTTGGATTGACAAGACAGCGGTGACCAATACCCAATTCAAACAGTTTGTGGACGAAACAGGGTACGTGACGGAAGCGGAACAGTTCGGGTGGTCGTTTGTTTTCCATACGTTTGTGCCAGACAACCTCAAGACGGAGAGTGTTGTCGAGACGCCGTGGTGGCGTCAGGTGTTTGGGGCAACGTGGTTTGCACCGGAAGGGATTGGCTCGACGATTGAGGCGCGGCTCAACCACCCCGTTGTCCATGTGTCGTGGAATGATGCGGTGGCGTATGCCAATTGGTGTGGCAAGCGGCTGCCGACTGAGGCAGAGTGGGAGTTCGCGGCACGAGGCGGGTTGAAACAGAAAAAGTACCCGTGGGGGAACAAACTCACACCGCAGGGAAAGCATCTGTGCAACATTTGGCAGGGAGATTTTCCCGTTGTGAACACGAAGCAGGATGGATACATGGGAACGTGTCCGGTTGATGCGTTTCGGCCGAATCTCTTCGGCCTCTTCAACATGACGGGCAACACCTGGGAATGGTGCGCCGATTGGTTCAGTCCAACGTTTCATCAACAGGACACGCGCCAAGACCCACGCGGCATGGAAAGCGGCACGAGCAAAGTGATCAAAGGCGGCTCATATCTGTGTCATCGTTCCTACTGCAATCGGTATCGCGTTAGCGCCCGGACGAGCAATACACCTGATAGCACGACTGGACACATGGGGTTTAGACTGGTGGTTAGTACATAATTCAGAGATGTAATTTGAAAACGAAAATCAATAACACAGAGTATATGTTTGAGGAACACTTACCGGAAAGCGCGGTTGATGTGATCCGCCATCGGTGTCAACTAAAGGGGACAAATCAGGTGTGCGGTTCTGGCGTATGCGGTGCCTGTACCGTATTGGTCGACGGAACGCCAATGGTGAGTTGCTTGCTGCCAGCGCATCATCTGGATAACAAGAATGTCCAGACCATTGAGGCATTCAGCGGCGAAAATCTACATCCCGTCCAACGGGCGTTGATGGCCCACGACGGCTTGCAGTGCGGCTACTGTACTCCCGGTTTCGCCATTGAAGGGATCGCTTTTTATGAACGCTGGCGAGCAGAACGCGGTACAGAACGCCCAACACGCGGGGATGTCGCCGAGGCATTAGCGGGACATCTGTGTCGCTGTGGTGCCTATGCCGGCATTTACGAAGCGCTGCAAGCGGCGTGTGCTGGCGAGTTCGACAGTGAAGAGTACACCCCGCAGCGTGTCGACGCCCTTGAAAAAGTGACCGGACAGGCTCAATACACCACTGATGTTCACCTCGAAGGGCAGCTTGTTGGCAAAATTTTACGGTCGCCGCACCCCCATGCCCGTATTCTGAACATTGACCTTTCTGAAGCAGCAAAAATGGCAGGGGTTGAGGCAACGGCCGCCCTGCCAGACCGTAATCTGATCGTTCGTTACGTCGGTCAGCCCTTTGCTGGCGTCGCCGCAGTGGACGAGGCCACCGCGCAGAAGGCACTGGAAGCCATCAAGGTGGAGTATGAAATCCTTCCGCATGTGGTCGGGCTGGACGCCGCCCTACAAGACGACGCACCCGATGTCTGGGCCAAGCAACATCGCAACGCCACGTCTGCTGCTGAAGGTGCGACTCCGCCCGGTCACTGGAACAAAAATCTGCGCACAAGCCGGATGAATATGGGTGGTTTGAATCCAGGTCATGCGCACAAGGTTGTCGACAACCTCAAGAAACAGGGAAAATACGTTCACGCTGAATCCTACTACAATGGCATTCAGGTTCACACCGCTCTCAAGGAGAAATAATGAAAACAGAAAACAAGAAGTTTCAGTGGTTGCCAGCCCTGATAATTATCTGGAACCTCATTGACATCGCCATTCACATTGCGGTTAATGAGGTCGAACCGTTACGCATTACGGGGAACATCATTGGCATCACCGCCGCACTCATCGTCCTGTTCGGGGTCGCGCGGGCCTATGCGCCCCATATTCTGGCACTGGCCGCCGCCATCGTGGTGGGTCTCAACGCGATACAGTCATTTCTGCACGGCTATGCGCTGCCAATGCTGGTGTTTATCGGCGTCAGTGTCTTTTTTCTATTGCGCCTGACACAGGTCAAAGCGGTGGAAGAAGCGGAGGCACGTTTCTACCAGCGGTGGTGGATCGGGCTTGGTGCGGCGCTGGTTGGCGTGGTGATTGTTTCACTCGTTGGACAACCTAAGGATACGGATACGGGTGCCTTCCAGGCACAATTACGCGATGGGACACAGGAGGTCGCGGATTACTGGCGCAATGAACCAATCATTCTCACAGCATTCTTCGGCCTCGACAACGAAATCATTCGGTTACCTCCGAATGTCTGCCGAGGTAGCTTGGGTCAGGATGGCATGCCTGTGATATTCTCTCATCCAATAGACGTGGATACGCTTGATCCCGAAGACTTCGAGGTGACCTCAGCACAGGGCACGACCTCAACGCCTATTTGCACCTTGCTACAACCTGCAACTGATGATGGCGAAAACCGCACCGCACTCCTCATCGGTGAGTTTGGGACAGCCCCAGATGATGAGCCAGTCGAGGTTAGAATTGTTGGCGAATTGCTGTCCCTGCCTTCAGCAGGAGCTGTTGACTTTAACGGCTTATCTATCGGCGTCATTCCTCTGGCAGAAGGCCCAGAAATTATTACCGCTGAGGTTCTGCCAGAGAGTCTGTGGATTCTAGACCGAGAGGGCAAGCGGAGTGTAGGCAGTGGCTGCCCCTCGGAAGGGACGGAGCAAGTGGTGCGCGTCAGATGGACAGGCGGCATCACCAAACCGAATGATGAGGAAGTTGACGACGTGGAACGTGAGCAGTATCTGGTTATGGTAGAAACCGACAATGGTGATGTGCAAGAGGTCGTGCCGTTTGCCCTGGGCAACCTCGACGATAATGATAACAACCACGACTTATGCTTGGATGTTGAGGATGAGCCTATTCGTGTGTCATTCCCGGCAGGTTACGTGACCGATCCCAACGGCGACCTTAACCCGGACACGGGTGCGGAAATCACGATCCTCCCCTGATTATCGCTGCCGCCCTATTGCTGGGTTTGAAGCAGTTCGTCAGCACGTTGAAAGTCAATTTCGGCCTGCACATTCTATAACCCTGGTGGACCTGGCCCGGAACCGTTTGAAGGTGTCCGTTACACAGCTCCCGGCCCGCCCGGTGCCCCAGACCATTGCCGCCGCGACCAGGCCGCCAAACAGCAGGGCATAGCCAAAGGAGTAATCAAACGAACGGAACAGGTCGGGCAGCAGCGACTGGCCTTCATCGCGGGCATCCCACACGGCCGCAGTCAGCCCCAGCAGAACGAAGTCAAAGGTCAGCGCGACAAGCACCCAGCGCCGGGGCAGCCAGGCCGGTGGAAAGAGGAGCAGCAGCAACCCCCCGGCGATAACCAGCGCGCCCGTCAATACAAGCAGGCGCATCCGTCGGGAAACGTTGGGCCACAGATACAACAGGGCCGCCAGCCAGAATAAGGCCGCCACGAAGGGCAGCACCTCGGTCCAGCGGGTCAGGGTTTGGGTTAAGGCGGGACCGGGAGCAAAGATGCTGAGCAGACTCGCGGCCAGGCTGGCGGCAAAGGCCAGTAATCCCAGGCCGGCCGCAGCCGGCCCGAATTGCGGGCCGGCAGATACAGCCCCAGCCACAAGGCCAAACTGTAGATAAATACCTCGAAGATCAGGCGGAATGTCATAGCAGACTGACCTTCTTATGGGTCATGAGGATAGAGGCAGCAGCGCTAGGGTGAGGTAACGAGAACAGCGCCGGCGATGAGCGGCATGAGGCCATCGGGCCATTGGGTGTTCTGGTCAAACTTAGCGTCGCGCAGGCCGGCCCGCGCAGCGTTACCTGGCTGAGATTAGCCCCACACAAATTGGCTTCCTGCATATCGGCCCGGCCCAAATCAGCGCCGCTTAAATTGGCCCCGGTCAGATTGGCTTCCCGTAAGACCACGCCGCGCAGGTCAGCCTCACTTAAATCAGCCCCGCTGAGATTGGCCCCGTGCATATCAGCGCCGCGCAGGGTCACACTGCGCAAATCAGCCCCGCTCAGGTCGGCTTCGCACTTGGCCTGGGTTAAATTGGTGGCCGCCGGTACGTC
>JAAUSQ010000007.1 GCA_012033195.1 Chloroflexaceae bacterium | reverse complement strand
TATTTAAACTGAGGGGATTGAAGATGGCGACAAAGCTAGCCACGATTTCAGGTCAATTTTCGCTCGGCTCTGTTCTCAGCGTTGATCTAGGGCGAACTTCGACCAAAGCTTGCATCGGGCGCAATCCGGATGAGGTGGTGCTGATTGCAGCCAACGTCGCGCATCTGAGCGTAGAGCAGGTGCGTCGAGGCGGCTTTGAGTCGCAGCCTACAGATCCACTGCTCGATCTGTGGCTGGAGTTCCAGGGACGCGGCTATGCAATTGGTCAGCTCGCTGCCGATTTTGGCGCGAATCTGGGTGTGGGTCAGTCAAAAGTAGAAGATGCGCTGGTGAAGGTGCTGGCTGTTTCGTTGAGCATAGAGAACAGCCCGCTACTCATCCGGTCCAGCCCAGCAAACGCACCACCGGCAGCGGTATCAAGCGAGGGGGGCGCAAACCCACCACCACCGCCACCGCCAGCATCGCCGATGCTGCCATGCTCGGCACTCCCTGCCGCAGTGCCATAGCCATAGCCGTAGCCATAGCCATACGGTACATACCACAACGGGGCCGGGGTCTGCACCGCCTCGAACTGGCGCACAACCCGCTTCTCGATGCCAAACGCAATCGCATATGGCAGATACTCCTCGAAGCGTTCGCGGGCCTGCGCGACATTATCATAGCGTTCGATCTGCTCCAGATAGCGCTTGAACGCCTGGATCTGCGCCCCAGCGATAGCGCCCTTGCGTGTTTTGCGTGGCATAATGCCACTGAAGCCAATCAATCCCACCCCTAGCAGGCCAAGGATGACAATCGGCAGAAAAGACAGATTCATAAAACCAGCGAAGAACGGCACCACAAAAAGAGGCTCGCCCCTGCTGCAACCAGCAGCGCAAAGCCACAGCCGCCATACTGATAGCGCACACTCTGCGGGTTGCGGGGGAAATAACCCTGCTCAACTGCCTCGCGGTACATTGCGCTTTGCAAGTCGGGGATGCTGTTGTAAAACTTCTCTTTCAGGTTCGAGAGGTAGCGGCTATCGCGCCCGCCAAACACCCGATTGAGCAGCAGCGCTTCATAATGCATCAGCCCCGTGGTATCTTCGTGTTCGCGGATGTAGAGAAAATCCTCTCGGCGGTCGCGCTCCTGAATACGCAGATAGCCGCGCCGCGCCAGGTCAATCAGGGTCGCAAGAATATCTTTCAGGTCGGCGCGTTCATCGAGGATCACACCCGTCAGACCGGGCGCAACATTGGGCCGTGCTTCGGCGGATACCGCCACTTTGCTGACTGTCGGGTCGCGCCCGACGCTGTACCACGTAAAGTACAGCCCCACGATGCTCCCCAGAAAGAGCAGCACCGACCCACCCAGCGCCACCAGATCTAACAGGGGGCCACTGTCGGCGAGCCGCTGCCAGAACTGCGGCTCGGCATCGACCACACCATGCGGAAACTGCACCCGAACTTCCCATTCGGTGCCCGGTGGGAAAGGGCCACCTGTAAACAGCACCGTCGAGCTATCAACCTCTTCGCCGAAGCCTGCATCTTCTACATTGATGTATGTGCGAGTCAGGATCTCGTCGGCAGCAAACGAGCCGGGCAGGTTGACGACGACCCGCGCATTGTTGATTGTATACTCGCGGTCGGCTTCGATATACTTCCAGAAAAACTGGTCGCCGTCCTCATAGATACGCAGCGCCCCTTCGACAGTGTAGCTCAGCTCAAACACGCGCGTTTCATTGGTAGCAGGCGGGAAGTACCAGGTAATACGCTCGCTACCGCCATCCCCTGCAACAAGAAACGTGCCTTGCATCGTCGAGTCGCTGTTTTGATATTGCTGCCCGTTGGCGCGCACGCTCCAATCGCTGATGCCGGTCAACCGATCTAGCGGAATATCGCGGAAGGCGAAGCGGAATGGCCCACCATCAAAGCGCACTTCCCATGTTTCCACAAAGCGCAGGTCGCCATCTTGCTCGATAGTCACATTACCATCACGCCGCTCGACCACCACCGAGCGATCCTGGTGCAGGGGCGCGTGTGTGGTCGGGCCAGCACCAAAACCGGGTACTGCATTGGTTGCGGCAACCGGAGCCGTGGGCGAGCCAGCCAGCAGCACCAGTGCCAGCAGCACCCCCCACACACCTATCATCCTGGGTATAGAACGCATATTTACACCTGAATAATAACTATGGTGAGATCATCGTGTTGTTCGGCTGCCCCTTGAAAGGCCGTCATCTCCGTACACAGATGATCCAGCAGGGCGGCGGCGCTGGCGGAAGGCCCGTTATGAATGGCCTGTTCGGTGCGTCCAAAACCCCACATCTCACCTGCGACGTTCTTCAATTCTATCACACCATCGCTCATCAGGACGATTTGATCACCAGGATGCAGGCACAATGTTTGCTCAAGATACGGCACAGTAGGTTCGAGCAGCACGCCAAGCGGCAACCCAAATACATCGGCCCATTCAGTAGTCCCATCGCTGCGCCGTACCAGTGGCGCAACCCCGCCCGCATTAGCAACCCGCACCATACAGCCATCGCTGCGGCGTTGCAGGCCAGCATACACCACCGCGCAATTCTGGCGGGTGCTGCGGGTGTAGTCGCGCAGGGCATGGTTGAGGTGTTCGAGGAAGAGCGCAGGCGGCGCGGCCTGCTGCACCAGCGCATGAAACGATGTGATGCTGACCGCCATCAGCAGGGCGGCGGGCATACCTTTGCCCGACACATCGCCGACCGCGATGCTATAGTGCAGCACATCATGTTCACCATCGTTCAGGTGGTCACAGAAGGTATAGTTGGCGTACCAGTCGCCGCCGAGTTCGTTGGCCGGGTTGCTGTAACACGCCACCTGAATATCGGCCCAGTCAAAATCGCAGGCGGGCAGCAGGTGTTGCTGGACATCGTGAGCCAGCGCCAGTTCGCTTTGCAGGCGGGCGGTCATCCGTTGCAGGCTGCTGGTCAGTGTTTGCAGTTCGCTGACCCGCGCCTCAAGCTGCTGCTGCAACTCGGAGATCATCACATGGTTACGCACCCGCACCAGCACTTCTTGCAGGTGGAACGGCTTGGTAATATAGTCTACCCCGCCGACCTCAAACGCTTGTACCTTGTCGATCACCTCATCCAGCGCACTGATAAAGATCACGGGAATGTACTGCGTGTCTGGATTGGCCTTGAGGCGGCGGCACACCTCAAAGCCGTCGATATCGGGCATCGTAATATCAAGCAGGATCAGGTCGGGGTGGGCGAGGCGCACAGCCTGCAACGCCAGCCCGCCATTGATAGCATAGCGCGTCTTATAGCCGTGCTCGCTTAGCATGGTCGAGAGCAGCCGCAGATTGTCGGACGTGTCATCAACAATCAGGATCGTTTTGCGTCCGTCGGGCGGCATCTCACTCATGCAGGCTCCTCCTGCACTACTGCCACCTGCATCTGCACCGGGGCGCGGTCGGGGTGCAGGAGTTCGATAATTTGGTCAAGCCGGAAGTTTTGCACCAGGCTGCCCAGTTCGTGCGCCATTGCAGCGTGCGCTGGTGGCACCTGCCCGATAAGGTACAGCGCGTGTTCGGCATCGCCCTGTGCCGCCGCCATGTGTAGCGCAGCGCGCCACCACTCCGGCATATGCAGCAGGTCGGCGGGCTTCAGGCCGGTAAGCTGGTTCGCAGAAGGGCGGGCCGTCTGCCAGTGTGCCAGCTCGGTGCTATCGCTGTAGACAAAGCACACCCCCAGATGCTGGGCAATCTTACCGAACAGTTCATCAATCTGGATCGGCTTATGCGCCACGTCGTCGCAGCCTGCCGCCAGCATATTGGCGTGGTCTTCTTCAAAGACACTCGCACTCAGCGCAATAATAATCGGCTGCTGCCCGCCCATCGCCCGAATGCGGCGTGCTGCGTCGTAGCCGTTCAGCACGGGCATCTGCATATCCAGCAAGATAAGCTGCGGCTGCACCTGCTGCCACTGCTCAATGCCCTGCTGGCCATTCACCGCCGCGTAGAGTTCGAAGCCGAGCGGCTGCAAGAGTTTTTCGAGCAGCATTCGGTTTTCTGGCTGGTCTTCCACCACCAGCATGCGGTAGTTCGGCTGGTCGGGAGCCATCCCCACCACGTGGCGCTGCGTTCCGCCCCCAACAGGTGCAGCAGTGCTTGTTGCCACCGTCGCCTGAATATCGAAGCGGAAGACCGACCCCTGCCCAACCACACTCTCAACGGTGATATCGCCGCTCATCAGGTTGACAAACTCGCGGCTGATCGCCAGCCCTAGCCCGGTCCCCCGCTGCAACTCGCGCCCGCTGCGGGCCTGGAAGAAGGGCGTAAAGAGGTTAGGGAGTTCATCCCGCTCGATGCCGGGGCCAGTATCAACAACCGCAAAGCCAAGCCGCACCAGACTGCCGTCGGATGCTGGTTGCTCATCCAGCAGATTGACCTGCAGCGTCACGCTGCCTGTTTCGGTAAACTTGATCGCATTATTGAGCAGGTTGATCAATACCTGCCGCAACTTGCGCTCGTCGGCGTGGAGATGCTGCGGCACATCCGCCCCGCACGCGATATGCAGCGCTAGCCCCTTGTTGACGGCCCGTAGATGGAACATCGATGAGAGGTTATCGAGCATGCGGTACAGGTCGAAGTCGTTGCGGTGCAAAGTAGTGCGCCCCGCTTCGATCTTCGACATCTCCAGCACATCGTTGATCAGGTCGAGCAGGTTCTCGCCATTGGTACTGATGATGTGCAGATACTCGTGCTGCCCGGTCGTCAGGTTGGTATCACGCTGCAACACCTGCGAGAAGCCCAGGATCGCATTGAGCGGCGTGCGGAGTTCGTGGCTCATTGTCGCGAGGAAGACACTCTTCGCTTTGCTGGCAGCCTCGGCAGCAGCATGTGACACGCGGGCTTCGGTGAAGAGACGCGCATTTTCGAGCGCCACCGACGCAAGTTGTGCAAAGCGACTGAACAGATCAATCTCGGCGGTGGTGAATGTTCGCCCCGGTGTGGTATAGGCCATACTGATTACACCAACCACCCGATCCTGTGTCTTGAGCGGTACCGCCATAATGGGATGCAGCAGCGCCGGGTTGACATCCTGCACCCGCTCTGTCCAGATATAATAGCCTTCGTGCGCCATCGGCTGGCCCGTCTGCCAGACCTGCCCGATCAGGCCCTGCCCTGGCTTGATGCGATAATGCAAAAAATCGCCTTCCACCCCAATAGACACCGAGAGGCGCATGTCATTGGCTTCGTCATCGTGCAGGAAGATAAAGCCCTGCTCAGCCCCGATCAGCATACACGATTGCGAAATGATATTTTTGAGCAGTTCGTTAATCTCAAGGTGGCTTATCATGCCGATGGTTGTATCGTTCAGCGCTTCCAGATAGGTATTCTGGTGCTGAAGCTGACGGTTGGCGGTGGTCAGTTCGCTGGTGCGTTCCGCAATCTGCCCTACCATTGCCACAAACGATTTTGCGACGTCGCCCAGTTCATCATCCCGCGTTATCAGCTGATCGTCTGTACCATCAAGTGTGCCATTTTTGCCAAACGATAGCACATTCTGGCGCATCGTCAGCAGCGGTATCAGCGTGGTATGCCCCACCGCCAGCATCGTGGTGACCGTCACAAAAGCTACAATGATCAGGATGAAGAAGACCATCCGCCAAGCATACGCAAAAACCTCCTGCTGCACCTCCGACGAGTCCACGCGGGCAATCACGCGGTAGTCGCTCCAGTCGTTCCACCACGGCGCAAACTCGTAGCGGGTGCCATCGGCAGTGGTCATGCGAAGGGACGATCCTGTACTTGCAGTGGTAAGGGTGCTTTCGGGCATTTCGCCGGCTGTCGCTACCAGCGTTCCATCAAGGCGGTAGAGTGCGAGGCCCACTACATCCTGCGAGTTGGCTACAATGTGGTTGCCCAGTTCGAGCAAGAACTGATCGGCTTCTCCTTCCGGCTCTGCGAGGCGGAAGGTCAGATCAATTTCGACACGGGCCATCTCCTCAAGCTGCCCAAGCAATTCTTGCTCGCGCACAAGGTACGATGGTATCACGATGATAGCTTCGATGATTAGGATGCTGACCAGCACCCACAGACCGATGCGCTGCGATAAACGCGCTTTCAAAAACTGTAATTTTTTAACCATAACATGTACCTGTTGGTTGAGATAGGAAAGCCGGTCGTTCACGGCATCAACGACCAGCCTAATACTAGTATGTCAGCTTCCCCTGCGCTACACTGTAAGCATGTTCACACTTTGCGCTTTACTATCTGATATAATGTGCAACGCTGTTTTTCATAGGTTCTGTATATATAATAACGAATATACAGAAGTTTCTCCAGGGGTATTCAGCAACGTTAAGCAATTTCTAAGCTCTTTAGAAAGGGTTGAAGGCGGCCCTGATGCAAGGCGTAGGGCAAGCAGCACCAGGTACAAAACGCAACACCACGCCGGATACCCTGCGTGGGCTACCCTATCACCTATTGCCGCTTGCCTGCGCGGTGCTGATATCTGCCTGCACCGTTGCTACAAGTTGCTCAACGATCTGCCGCCGATCACGGGAGCAGGCAAAGCGCACCGGTTGCGCCTGCTTTCGGCGTGTCACTTCGAGCACCAGCAGCAGTGGGCGCGGGCGTACCGTCACGCTGACAATGTCGGCAAGTGGTACGCGCCACAGGTCGGGCGTTTTGCGGAACCAGCGCCGATAAGTGAAGAGCAGCGCCGTGTCGGAGGGTATCAGATAGCCCTGCTTGCCGCCAATAAGCCGCGCATTCTGGGCCTGACACTGTACCGACAACAGCGCCGGAGCGGACAATAGGGCAGCGTGCTCAGCGGGCAGCGGGTCGGGCTGGGTGCGGGGTGCTACCAGTGAGCGCAGCCAGCCAATTGTGGCACCAGCGGTAAACCATGCCCAGCGCAGCAGTTGCGGCACCAGCGTGATCAGCAGCACCAGCAGCACAATGGTAATGCCATTGGCGACCAGCGGGAAGCGCAGCGCAAAGAAGGCCAGCGCCGCTACCAGCAGGTCTTCGAGCAGGCTGATAACAATGTTGCTGATGTTTTCAACCGGACTGCCCACATTGACGGCGGTGCGGGTACCCGCCTTGCCCGTGTGCGAAGTCAGTGCCACCGCGCCTGCCAGCAACGCCGCAACCGTCTCGGCATAGGCTCCAATACCAGTCAGGCCCGCTGTCACGACGACCACCGCGCCGATAGGCCGAATAAACGTATGCAGAAAGTCCCACAGATTATCGACAAAGGGGATTTTATCAACAAAAAACTGGATGACATACAACACCCCCGCCGCAATCAGCACCGGGGCGGAGCCAAACACATGCAGGCCAGCGGGCACATCGGGCACCCAGCCGTAACGCACACTGAAGCCCACGACCAGCACGGTCAGGTACAGATTGATACCCGCTGCAAACGAAAGAGGCAGGATAGTGTTGAATGCGGCCATAGATGCACAGTACCCTCATCAGGCGATAGGTCAGGAGTGA
Organism: Chloroflexaceae bacterium; assembly: GCA_012033195.1. Lineage (GTDB taxonomy): Bacteria > Chloroflexota > Chloroflexia > Chloroflexales > Chloroflexaceae > JAAUSQ01. The sequence continues at coordinate 40,952 of JAAUSQ010000007.1, read as the reverse complement.
TCGGCGAGGGGGTTTCCCTGGTGCCCGCGCCTATCGCCCGCGCTACTGCCCCATCGCCCGCACTGCACGCAGGCTGGCCTTTGCATCCACCAGTGGCTCGTATTCGAGGCCGATAAAGCCCCGGTAGCGCTTCTCGCGCAGCATTGCAAAGATGTATTCGTAACTGATTTCACCTGTACCCGGTTCGTGGTACCCTGGCACATCGGCAACGTGGATATACCCGATCAGGTCGAGGTGCTTTTCGATGCGGGTGCTCAGGTTGCCCTCGCTGATCTGTTGATGGTACACACTGAAGAGCAGCCGCACGTGGGGGCTGTTCACGGTGCGCATAATTTGAAAGCCTTCATCCGATGACACTAGATAATTATCGGGGTAATCAAGCTGGTTACGTGGCTCCAGCACAATTGTCACATCCGCATCCTGGGCAATCGGGATCACCGCCTGAAGCGCCTCGACGATGGCGGCGTGCTGCTCTTCACGCGGCACACTCGCCAGCACGGGGCCACTATGCACAATCAGGTTTGAACACGAAAGATCGACCGCCAGCGACGCAGCACGGATAATGTCTTCTTCAAACTTCTTGTGCTGCTGACGGTCAACCAGATGCGCCGTGCTTCCGATGAAAGCACTGACATCCAGATGCAAGGCAGTTTTCAGCGCCAGCGTAATATTCATATCGCGCCCGTTGCGGCTCCAGAACTGAAACGCCGAAAACCCCAACGCAGCGACATGTTCCATGCGTTGCTCGAATGGCATCTCACGAAACATGGTTTCTATCGATACCGAAAACCGTAGGGGAGGAAGGGCAGCCATGGCATACCTACTTCTACTCGTAAACCAGGACTTTATTGCTACTGCTAGTATAGCACCGTTTGCGTAATTGTAACGCATTTTTAATCGGTAGACGCAGACCCTTTTGTATTTTCTATATCCTGTAAGAGTGTCGCTACCGCAGCATCAAGCTGATAATCGCGGCCCTGCCCCCACGCACCAACGGGTTGATCGATTTCAATATCGACGTGGCGACCAGTGCCCTCCAGATTTTCGCCCTCTGGTGTGGTATAACTGTACATCGGCAAACGGACATAGCTGCCATTCAGCAGCGTCCAGCTTACTGTCCCGATCACCTGTCCGGCGGTTGGCTTGCCCACCACTTTGCCCAATCCAAGCCGCCGGTAGATCTCGGTGAAAATCTCGGTGTTACTGGCGGAACCTTCGTTGGTTACCAGGATCGTTGGCTTGTGCAGCACACGATTGCCTGAAAGATGGTAGGGGTTGGTTGTCAGCACATCGCGGAAGGCAGTATGCAGCACATTGCGCCGCATCAGCACATCCAGAATAAACGTTGCAATATGCCCGCCGCCGTTGTAGCGCACATCGAGCACAATGCCCTCGCGCCCGTGTGTTTCGGTATCGAGATCGACTAAGAATTGCTGATAGGCCGTATAACTCATCTCTTCGACATGCACATACCCAAGCCGCCCGTTGCTGATACGATGCACATAGGCTTTGTTGATGTTTACCCACTGCCGATAGCGCAGCACCGCATATGCATCGTTGTCGATGGGGCGCACGGCTACCTGCCGTGTTGTGCCGTTCTCGGCGGTTTCTGGCGAGCTTGCCAGCCGCAGCCATACCCGCCGCCCGACCATGCGCTGCAACAGCGCCTCCAGGCTGGTTGTGGTAGTCAGGGGTTCATTGTTCACCGCCACCAGATACTCGCCTACCCGTGGTGGCTCGGTCACCCGTGTCACCGGGCTATCGGGCACAATGGCGGCAATCCGCAATGCGCCCCGCGTAAGCTGCTCGTGCGGGTCGAAGAGCAGGCCCAGATAGGCATCGTCGCTGGTCCAGTTCGATGACCAGTAGGTGCCTGTGTGTGAGGTAGCCAGTTCACCAAGCATCAGGTTGATAATCGCCGTCAGGTCGCCAGAGGTCTGCACGCCTGCGATGAGTGGTGCAAACTGTTCGCGCAGCGCCTGCCAATCGTGCCCGCCGAATGTGGCATCATAGAAGGCATCACGCAGCACCCGCCACGCCTCGTTAAAGATCTGCTGCTTTTCGAGATGAAAATCAACCTCGGCCTCGCCGCGCAGCCGCAACGTGTTCGGGTCGTTGCCACTGGGGAACTTGCGGACCGTCACCTGCCCATCTTCCAGATAATAGAAGGTCTTACCATCTGGCGCAAACTGCACGCTGTGCTTACCAGCACTGTTCGAAGTAAGCTGGCGCATCGGGTTATCCTGGCGCGGCTCATCCAGCGGCAACGACCAGATATTGACCTTGCCCGCAATTGTCGCCAGAAAAAGCAGGTCGCGGCTGTCTGGACTGATAGCCTCGGCAGCAGCATCCATCTGGATCGGCGTGAGGAAGCGCAGGCGGCGCTCTATCCCCTCAAACGCAATCTCGATCCGCTTTTCGTCTGGTGCTGGCTCAGTGCTAGCCTCAGCGCTCTCGGTGGCAGGTTGGGCCGCCTCAGTGCTGGTTTCGTCGGTGGCAGGCTCGGCGGGTAGCGCTTCGGTTGTTTCGTCGTCGGTGGCGCTCAGGTCGGCAGCGGTGGCAGGCTCGGCGGCGGCTTGCTTATCGTCGGTGGCTTCCGGTTCAGGTGGCGCGGCAGGCTGTGCCCGCCCGTTTTTGCGCTCTGCCTCATCATCAAATAGCTTCTCAAACTCGCTCTCCCGGAAGAGCGGCTCGGCGGGGCGCAGGTCAACCCGCACAATCTGCAACTCTTCGCGGTATTGCCCACTGGTAAAGATCAGGAATTGACCATCTGGCGACCAGAGCAGATCGTAGCCAAGCACGTTACTGAGGAAGGTAATCTGGCGTGGGAGGTCTTCATTGATAGCCTGCACATACACGTTGCTAAAGAAGCGGGCATCCAGCGCGAGAAAGGCCAGCCAGCGGCTATCGGGCGACCACGCGAGCGACTGGCTCCAGATAAAGTTGCCCCGCGCAAAGAGCCGATGTGTCTGGGTTTCGCCGTGAAACAGATAAAGCTCGTTGTGTCCGCGAATATAGGCCACCCATTTACCATCCGGCGAAAGACGCGGCGCATACTTGGGCGCAGAGTCGTTGGTCAGGCGATATTCAGTGCGGCTCTGGAAGTCGTAGGCATACATCTCGTTTTCGCCGTGGCGGTCGGAGAGGTAGATAATACCGCGACTCTCGCGTGACCACTCGATGCCCATTTCCCGCGAGGGGCCGCCGGTTACCGGAAACGAGTCCCCCTGGCGGCGTTCGCGGTCGGTGTCCTTGTCGGCAAAGTCGGCAAAGATATTGCCCCGCGACACATACGCTATTTTCTTTCCATCGCCCGACAGCGCATACTCGCTGAAGCCCCGGCTGCGTCCTTCAACATAAACAGGCGTAAACTTGGGGTCGGTGCGTACAACAATCGGGATCGGGGCCGCCGCCTCGGTGGTCAGGTCGAGTCGCCAGAGGTCGGTGCGGTAGCTGTGCGGGTCGTCGGGAGCGGTGCCGTGCCGCTCAAAGACAATAACGGGCGCATTGCATGCAATAGCAGGCCACAGCACCCGCCCATCACGAAAGTGTGTGATCTGGCGCACCGTGCCGCTCTCAAGCTCGTAGCACCAGATATTCTCGATGCCATCGTTCCGGTCGGACACAAAATAAAGCTGTTGCCCATCTGCCGACCAGAGCGGCCACACATTCAGGCCGGTATAGGGCGCAGCGGTGCCGGAGCCAATCAGCTTTTGTATGGGGTGCCTTTCAGCATTTGCGGCGGGTGGGGGTGTGGCAGGAGCCAGCCAGATATCACTCGGCCCGAACGGGTCGGGGCCACGCCGCCACCACGGACGGCGTAGGGTGGCAAACGCAAGCCGCGTGCCATCGGGGGCGGCGGCAACATAGCCCATATCTTCGTAGGGTTCGCCATACAACAGCACCGGGGTAGCGCCTGCCAGTGCCGCTTGATAAATCATACGGCCCTGCTGCTGATAGCTCGACGTGTAGTAAATATGCTGCCCGTCTACCGACCAGTCCTGGGTGATGCTATACGCATCGGTGTAGGTAATACGCTGTGCCGCGCCACCTGTCAGCGGCAGCACGTATACATCGCCACGCCCCGAACGGCTTGTTGTAAAGGCGAGCCGCGTGCCATCGGGCGAAAAACGCGGCGCGGTGTGGCTGGCAGGATGCCCGGTCAGGCGTTCGGCGGTGCCTCCGTCGATACCAACCAACCAGATATCATAGGCATACATAAAGGCCAGCGAACGACCATCAGGGGCAACAGTGGGGGTGCGCAAGTATGGCAACCCGTTTTCGGGTGGGTGGATGCGCTTAGCGTCTCTTGATAGCTGCTGTACACTTGTGTCGTTACTCATCCACTATCACTATCTTTCCAATGCCTCTCACCAGGCGAACGTCATTTCCGTATGGCAAGGCAGGTGCCAGGGCAGGCACAATGCCTGCCCTTGTATCATACCCTATTCTCGACATCGTATGACACGTTGTCGTATCCATTGCCATGTGTATCACCGCTGTATTACTTCCGGTTGCGGTTGCGGTTGCGCAGGAAGGGCGGAATCTCCAGATCTTCGCTGCTGCTGAAGCTGGGCGTGGCCCGTACCGGCGGCTGGGTCGTCGGTCGGCGCGGCGACTTCTGGTCGGCGGTGGCGGGTTCGGGTTCGGGCGCTTGCGGCGCGTGCGGTGCGGCACTACTCGAAGCAGGCGTCACGACCGATGGGTACGAGCGGGTACGCTGGACATTTGGCTTGTTCACATCAAAGCCCGTGGCAATCAGGGTAATCTTGACTTGCCCGTTGGTCATCGTCGGGTCAATCACAGCACCAACGATAATATTGGCATCCGGGTCAACCGACTTGGCAACAATATCTGCTGCCTCGTAGATTTCGAGCAAGCCCAAGTCTTCGCCGCCCGTCACGTTGAACAGCACGCCTTTTGCCCCGTCGATGTTCACTTCGAGCAGCGGGCTGGCAATCGCCCGGTTGACCGCTTCGACCATGCGGTTATCGCCCTCGCCAATGCCAATTGCCATCAGTGCCGAGCCAGCCTGCTGCATAATCGCCTTCACGTCGGCGAAGTCTACGTTAATCAGGCCGCGCTGCGTGATGAGGCTCGAAATGCCCTGGATACCGTGCAGTAGCACACTATCGGCCATCTGGAAGGCTTGCAGCATCGAGGTGTTCTTGCTGGCGTTCTGCAACAGACGGTCGTTCGGGATCACAATCAGGGTATCCACCACCGGGCGCAGTTGATCAATGCCCTGCTCGGCAACTTTGCGGCGATGGTTGCCCTCGAAGGTAAAGGGCTTGGTGACCACACCCACCGTCAGCGCCCCGTGATCCTGGGCGAAGCCAGCAATGATGGGGGAGGCACCCGTACCCGTGCCGCCGCCCATGCCCGCCGTCACAAAGACCATATCCGCGCCTTTGAGTTGCTCCAGCAGGACGTCTTCGTCTTCTTCAGCAGACTTCTGCCCGATCACCGGATTGCCACCGCTGCCCAGGCCCCGCGTCAGCTTGTCGCCAATCCGCACCCGTATAGGAGCCTTGGCGTGCAGCAGCGCCTGAGCATCGGTATTGACTGCCACAAAGTCAACGCCCTGCACATCTTCTTCGATCATCCGGTCGACTGCATTGCAGCCGCCGCCACCCACGCCAATCACTTTGATCTGGGCAAAGTTTTCGAGCGCAAAACCGTTCATCCGATCCGTCATACTGTCCCTCCCCATAAGGTGATAGTCGCAATCTGCGGTGTTCGTCCTGCACTGGTTTCAGGGTAAAAACTCGCGCAGCCAGTTTTTCAGTCGGTCGTAAATACTCGCACGCCCCCACCCGTTCTGACCTGCGCCACGATAGGGCGATTCGCTCTGCCCGTGGCGCAACCCCCAGTACAGCAACCCTACGCTGGTGGCATACGGCGGCGTGTCCGTCGATTCAGCTAGCCCACTCAAGCCGGTTGGCTTGCCAATCCGTACCGGCATCCCAAGCATGTCACGCATCAATTCATCGAAGCGTGGCAACTGGGCCGCCCCGCCTGTGATAACGATCCCCGACTGCAACAGTCCGTCGTAACCACTGCGCTGAATCTCTTCATAGATAAGCTCGACCATCTGCTCGGCGCGAGCTTGCAGGATTTCGCCGAGCAACTGACGGCTGATCTGTTGCCGCTCACCAACCACAAGGGTATCGGCATCTATCAGATCATCATCATGGACGGCGTCGGCGTCGGCAATTGCCGTACCATATTTCAGTTTGAGATACTCGGCGGTGTTGTGTGGCGTATGCAACACATACACAATATCGTTGGTAAAGTGCGCCCCCCCCACTGGTATCACACTGGTGTGCCAGATACCGCCCTGTACAAACAGCGCGACATCGGTGGTGGTGCCGCCAATATCAACCAGTACAACACCCCGGTCTTTGTCTTCGGGCGTCAGCACCGCCTCGCCCGATGCCAGCGGCTGCAAGATCAGGTCGTCAATTTCCACACCGGCCCGCTGCACACTCTTGATCAGGTTCTGGATTGCCATCACTTCGCCCGTCACGATATGGGTTTCAACTTCGAGCCGGAAGCCGCTCATGCCCACCGGATCGCGGATGCCCTCGTGACCATCCACGATATAAGCACGGGGAATGATATGCACCACCTCGCGTTGTGTCGGGATTGCAATCGCCTGGGCCGCTTCCACGGCGCGGCCTACATCGTAGGGTGTAATCTCCTGTTCGGGATGGCTCACCGCCACCACGCCCCGGCTATTGAGCGAGGCAACATGCCGTCCGGCGACACCGACATATGCCGTATCAATGCGGTACCCGCTCAGGCGCTCGGCCTTTTCGATACTGGTTGCAATCGCGCTGACGGCATCGTCAATATTCACAATAACACCCTTATCGACGCCTTTGCTCTGGGTCAGGCCCACACCAAGCACATTCAGGCGGTGCTCATCGTGGGCCTGCGCGACAATCGTGCAAACCTTGGTGGTACCAACATCAATACTGACAAGTGTCCGTCGCATAAGCTTTTCTTCCCACCCGTGATAGTGTTAACGTTTTCTCAATATCTTTTCGTCGTTTTGTGTCACCCCGGCTCACGATAGAACGGCGTGGCGGGTCGTAAGTCCAGGTACGAAAACGGTGTGCCATCAGTCAGCAACTGATTCAAGATCGAGAGCTTGCGTTCCAGGTCATCGGTGCGCCCGAACACAATCGTCTGGCTGCCGTGCGTACGTACATACACCCCCAAGCCAAAGTCCCACCCGATCATCGCCGGTTCAAGCTTCAGTTCGGCAGGCAGGCGCAGCGCCAGGATCTGCCCCAGTTCCAGCGCATCCGGGTCTACATGGTCGTTCACCTGAAGCGCCCCGCCGGTCTCGTTGACAATCACCAGCGTGTGAGCATCGGGTGCATCCGGCGCAATGTCCAGGACACGCCCGATATTGTCTACCAAATACTGCTGCCCGCCCGTCTGCCAGCGCACTTTGGGGCGGCGCTCGCTCACGGAGATAATGGCCCGGTCGGGCATCGCCAGACTGACCGACGCATGCTCAATATAGGCATTGCTCAGCAACCGCTCGGCGGCGGCGGCCCGGTCAACAAACCAGATCGGACTGCTGCCCAGTCCCGCAAGTTGATTGATCACTTCATCACCCAGCACGGTATTGCCCTCTACCTCAACCTGCCGCACGCTGAAGCGCGGGTCAACAAACAGGTACACCAGCACACCAATACTTATCAGGAACAGCACCAGACTGACCAACCGCCCCGATGCCACCCACGAGCCAACCGAGCGCTTAACGCCAGGGCGCACCTGCGAACCAGTTTCGCGGCGGTTGCCGCTGGTGCGCTGCATCCGTGTCTGGGCCTTCTTCCGCACGCTCTGCAACGTGGTCGAGGCAGCGGTCAACGTGGCCTTGAATTGCCGCCGCGTCTTCAGGGTGCGCACCCTGCCACGGGCTTGCTGGCGATATCTGGCACACGTGCAGCACGGCGTGGCGTGGTCTGGGCCTGCCCGGTCTCCTGCTTGCGGCGGCGGCGGGCATCCACACGGGCGCGAGTGTTCGGCTGGTTCTGTCCTATTTGCATTCTATATCGCCCAGCAGTTGTACTTCCAATTCCAGGGTAATACCAAACTCGTCCTGCACCGTGCGGCGGGCCATGTCTATCAGGTTCAGCACATCGGCGGCGCTAGCATCTTCTCGATTGACAATATAGTTGCCGTGTACCGTGCTAATCTCGGCCCCCCCAATGCGAGTGCCCTTCAAGCCGGCCCGGTCGATCAGTTGGCCCGCACTCCAGCGGGTACCGTCGGCGGTGGGGGGCGGGTTCTTAAACACGCTGCCACACGAACGGCCCCAGGGTGTTTTGCTTTTGCGCTCGGCAGCAATCCGTGCCATCGTCGCCGCCAGTTCGCTGGGGTTGGCCTCGTGAATACACAGTTCGGCAGCCAGCACAATCGGGCGCGGCCCGTTGGCGGCATCCCACTGCTTCACCGCACTGGTGCGGTAGTCAAACGCGAGCCGTTCGGGGGTCCACAGTTCCACCTGCGGCCCGACCAGCAGCCACGCCCGTTCCAGCACCCGCGCCATATCGCCGCCATAACAGCCTGCATTGCCATACACTGCCCCGCCAAAACTCCCCGGCAATCCTTCGGCCCATGTCAGACCGCCCCAGCCATGTGTGGCAATCCGCCGCACGGTGCCCGCAACGGGTGCGCCCGCCTCAACATACAGCACAGGTTGCTCGCCGCGTGTCCGCACTTCCCACTCGCGGGCGGTATAGCGTATTACCAGACCAGAGAAACCGTTATCAAGGGCCAGCACATTGGTGCCGCTCCCCAGCACAAAGGTCGGGATGTTGTGCGCCTGTGCCCAGGCCAGCGCATCCTGAAGCTGTTCGGTGGTGCGGGCCTCCTGGTAGTAGCGTGCTGGCCCCCCAATGCGCCAGGATGTATGGCGGGCCAGTAGTTCGTTTTCTATCATACCAGTCATATTTGCTCCATTATCGTCAGGCGGCGTAGCACATCAGCCCCCACCAGATTACTATCGCCCGCGCCCAGGGTCAGCAGCACATCGCCCGGTTGCAGCAGCACCATCAGGACCTCAATTGCCTCATCAATCGTGCCGCCATAGCTTGCCGCCGGGTGGTGCGCGGCAATGCGTGCGACCAGCGTATGCACCAGACCGCTGAGGCTACCATCCGGGTCGCGTTCGCGGGCCGCATAAATCGCCCCGATCAGCACCACATCCGCATCGGCAAAAGCCCCGCCCCACGCATCCAGCAGCGTCCGGGTGCGGCTGTAAGTATGTGGCTGCATATACACCACGAGCCGTGCCTGCGGGAAGGCGGTGCGTGCGGCGGCCAGCGTTGCCCGCGTTTCGGTCGGGTGGTGCGCGTAGTCGTCAATCACTGTTATCCCGCCTGCCGTTCCCAATCGCTCGAAAGCGACGCGCCGTGCCCCGGAAGGAGCGCCAGCGCCTCGGCGCTGGTGTGGCGCGGTACGCCAAGCAGGTCGGCAACGGCAATAGCTGCGAGGGCGTTTTGCACATTGTGCAGGCCAGGAACAGCCAGTTCAAAAGGTACACTGGCGGGCAGTTGACCCTTGCTGTCTTGAACGAAAACTGCTTCATTTTTCGGCCCCACTATACGAAAGCGCGTCTGTACTTCGGTACCATTGCTGGCTGGTGCTTGCGGCTCCAATATGGCCTGATAATCGTTGCCCACCGTCAGTCCGTACGTCACAAACGGCATTGCATTGATGCGGGCGGTTGTACTCCAGTGGTCAATACCACCATCGCCACACGCCACAATCACCCCTTCACATTCCATCGCATAGGCCGAAAACGTTTCGTAATAACTTGCTTCGGTCGGAAAGATATCCGGGTGATCCCATTCGACGTTGGTCACCACTGCGATATTGCTGCGTAGTGCCAGGAATGCCCGCTCGTACTCGTCGGCCTCAATCACCAGCGGCGCATGCGGGTTGCCCCAGCGGGCATTGGTGCCCAACCCCGGCGCATCGCTGCCGATCAAGAAGCCGGGATGAAGCCCGGCATACTGCAACACACTGGCAATCATGGCGGTGGTGGTTGTTTTGCCGTGCTGTCCCCGCCACCCCGATAATGGTCCGTTGCCGCGACCATTGCCGCCATAAGTCTTCGCGTCGCAAGCGAGGGATGCCCGCCGCTGCCGCCGCAACCAGTTCGATATGGTCGGGCTTGACCGCCGCCGTTACCAGCAATGCATCGGCCCCCTGGACATAGGCCGCCGCGTGACCCTGGTAAATCTGTGCGCCCCGCGCTGCGAGTGCCACGGTATACTGATTGCTCAGAAGGTCGGAGCCGCTCACCTGATGACCTTGATCGAGCAACAGGTTGGCAATAGCACGCATACCCGCGCCCGCGACTCCGACAATGTGATACTGCATTCAACCTCGCTTCCGTATTACGGCTTGAGCGCCTTTGGGAAGTTGAGTGTCACCGTGACGATAATCAAGGCGACAAAGACACCAATCAGCAACGGCACCAGCGTGCGCACATCGGGCAGCACACTGAACACCGCGTTGATCCATCCGCCCGGATTGCCCTGCTGCGAAACATAATCGAGCCAGAAGACCGTCAGGGCATTTATCCACATCGTTGCAATGAGGCCGCCCGTGAATGCACCCAGCCAGCGATTGACCTGGCTTTTCGGTACACCATACCATGGTTGCCGCGATGTGTTGAGCGCCAATCCCAGCCCCACCAGACCAACAAACCCGACCACCCGTACCAACAGGGCAATATCGGGTATGTTATCGAAGGCGGGCGGGAAGGGCGAAACCGAAGCCAGGCTCTGGCCGGTCACAAGCGCCGTAAAATACGGCAGGTTCGAATAGATCCGGTTGATGAATGCGATCAGTGGCTCGGCCCCGCTCACAAAAATCAGGTAGGCAAATGCTGTGGTAATTGCCACTGTCAACAACACACGAATACCCCGCTGCCAGCCGACCCACGCCCCAAAAGCCAGAATGATCAGGAAGACAATGCCTCCATTCACATTGAGGAAGAGCGTTTGCCCATCCGAGTTCAGGTCTACCATCTGTTGTCCCTCCTTGTCGCCAGATTGATGAGTGCATCCGCGAGGGTATGCGCCGCATCGGGCCGTGCAAGGCTGCGGCTCTGCTGTGCCAGCCGTTGCCGGGTGAGCGGTTCGGTGAGCAGCCGCTGTACTGCCGAGAACAGCCGTCCCCCTTGCGGCGCTGGATCGTTCTCGTCACACATCTGGCTATCGAGCACCTTGAGCGCCGCTCCATGTCGCACAAGATAATCGGCATTTTCTTCCTGATGCACATATGGATAGGGCACCAGGATCGCCGGCAACCCGGCGGCAGGCAATTCCGCCAGGGTTGATGCGCCACTTCGACAGAGCGCAACATCTGCTGCTCCGAATGCATGGATCATCGTTGGACTCCCGACCCGCTCCAGGTAGGGGTACAGCCGATAACGCGCCTGTCGCTCGGCATCGAGCTGGCTGGCGGTTTCCCGCAACCATTCCGCATCGCCCTGCTGCCCGCAGATGTGGATCACCTGCGCCATTGCCAGTACATCGGGCAGCACGCGCTGCATCGCCCGATTGATACTGCGGGCACCCAGGCTGCCGCCATAGACAAGCAGCACTGGCAGCGCGTTATCGCTGGTATCAAGCCCAAAGGCGGCCCGACAGGTGGCCCGGTCGGTGGTAAACAGTGCCGACTGTACCGGGTAGCCTGCGACCAGCAGCGGACGTGGCTTGCGTCGGTCGGGCGGTAGATACCGCCGTGAGTCTTCGACATTACATGCAATCTGAGTGGCAAGGTGGGCCAGGAACTTAATCGCCAGGCCTGGCACCACATCCGGCAAATAGATCAATGTCGGGACGCGCCGCACCCAGGCTGCCAGCAAGAGCGGCACACACACATAGCCGCCCGTACCCAGAATAGCATCGGGCTGAAGCTGCCGCAGCAACCGCAGCGCCTCGACAAGGCCGACCAGCATCGTTGCGCCACCCTGAAGCGATTGTCGAACTCCCCGCCCGCGCAGGGCGGCAGTGGGGAGCGCTCGAAACGGTAGACGGCTCTCGTTCTGGACGATGTGCTGTTCCATGCCCCGCAACCCGCCGATGTACGTTACTTCCGGCGGCGTGTGGTGCAGGCTGGTCGCCTCAACGCCCGCCCGGTCGGGAGCGTCGCGCAGTGGCGCGTCCAGGGCTGCGGCGACTGCCAGCGCCGGATAGACGTGGCCGCCGGTACCACCCCCACACAGGAGCAGCCGCAACGGTCTGTCGAGTGGCGCGGAAGAAGTCCAGGGCTGGCGAACGGCGTGACCACGCATCAGGTTTCTCCTCCGGTTGTCGTGTAACAGTGTAGCGTGAGATGTTGAGCAGCAACCCTACTCCGACCATACACATAATCAGGGACGTACTGCCATACGAGATGAAGGGCAGGGTTAACCCGGTGAAGGGCACCAGGGACGTTGTTACCGCCATATTTAAGAGCGCCTGAAAGACGAGCCATGATGTGATACCAACCGCTACGAGCGCGGCAAACGGGTCTTCAGAACGGCACGCGATGCGATACCCTCGGTAAGCTATTATAGCAAATCCTACTAAAACTAATAGCGTACCAACTAACCCTAGCTCTTCACCAATAATTGCATAGATTGAGTCGGTGTGGGCCTGCGGCAACCACTGGAACTTCTGCCGCGCCTGCCCCAACCCGACCCCAAACAGACCGCCACTCCCCAGCGCATACAGCGCATGGATCGGCTGATAGCCATAGCTGTCGTAATAGTCCCACGGGTTGTGATAAGCCAGGATGCGCCCGTTCTCGGCAAAGTTGACCAACCCCCCAAAGGCCAGCGCCGCCACCCCGATTGCCAGAATGATGTGCAGCAGGTTGGCCCCCGCTGCAAAATAGATCAGCCCGCCAATCAGCAGCAGCACGGTTGTGGTGCCCACGTCGGGCTGCAAAATGACCAACCCGCACACCAACCCCAGGAGCACACTGAACGGGATCAGGCCATACGTTGCATTGCCGATCTTGTCGCCACGCTTCGAAAGCCAGTCGGCAAAGTAGATAATCATCGCGAGCTTGGCAATCTCCGACGGCTGCACACTGAGCAACCCACCACTAAAGCGGATCCACGAGCGTGAGCCGTTCACCTCGGTGAGCGAGGTGGGCAGCACCAGCACCAGAATGAGCAGCAGCAGCGCCGCGCCCATAATATGCAACGAGAAGCGCCGCAGCAGACGGTAGTTCACCCGCAGTGCCAGCACCAGCCCAATGGTGCCAATCAGCGCCCCGATCATCTGGCGCAGCAGATAGTAGAACTGCGTGTCGTGCAGCGTGAAGGCTTCGACAAAGCTGGCACTATAGACCATTACCAGCCCGCCCGCCACCAGCGCCCCGACTGTCAGGAGCAGCACATAGTCTGGTTCGTGTGGTTTTGTACGTTTTGCGTTGCCCATAACTCCTCGTTCGCCTGTCGCCCGCCCCGGTAGCAGCGGGCTGTTCCCTTAAAGCGCGGGCCGGATGAACAGCGCCAACCCTGCGACGGCCAGCAGCAATACTAGTGCTCCCACAATGCCCAACGGATTGACGCGCCGCACCAGTGTGCGAGCGAAGAAGCCCTGCTCAAGCGAGAAGCGCGGCACCAGCAGAAAGGCGGCGGCAACCCCGCCAATCAGCCCTCCCAGATGGCCCCAGTTATCGATGACGTTGCTGGCAAAGAAGCCAAACACCAGATTGAACCCGATCAGCATCAGCATCGATTGGAACTGCCGCTCACCCATCGCGCCCGTAATGTTGCGAGTGGTAAAGTAAAATAACGCCATCGCCCCGAATAGCCCGAAGATTGCCCCGCTTGCGCCCACCGATGGCGTCGGGTTGAAGACATAAGATGCTACACTGCCCGCCAACCCTGCCACCGCATAGATGAGCAGAAAACGCACCGTACCATACAGACGCTCGACCTGCTGCCCGATCACATACAGCGCCAGTCCGTTCAGGCCAATATGGATCAGGTTGCCGTGCAAAAATGTTGCGGTTATCAGCCGCCAGTACTCGCCCCGAAAAAAGATAAACGGGTTATCTTTCCGGCCCAGAATAAACAGCGCACAGTTGTAGGCAACGCCGTCCGATTGCTGACAGGCCGGCAGTGTCCAGCTTACAACATTTGCCACCAGAAACATCACCACATTGAGCGTCAGCAGCACCCACGTCGCCCACGCAATACGCTCGGCGGGGGGCCTGCCTGCCGCACCAGAGGGCGGTGTTATGCTGGCCACGTAGCCGGACGGGGGCTGCTCTGGCCGAAAGCGGTTAGAGGACGGTGGCTGGATAACCTCCTGCGGCGGCGGCTCATCCGGCTCATCGCTGGCATCGGGCGGACGGCGCGGCGGCAGCGGCGGCTGTGTGTCTTCTGGTTCGCGGCGTTCGCCAAACTCCTCGCGGATGCGGCGCAGCAGGTTGTTCACATTGTCGTTGTCGTTACTCATCGCTCACATCCGTTTCTGGCAGGCTCTGCACAATGCGGCGAAACTCCTCGCCACGATGGAACTCGTTGTGAAACATGCCGAAGCTTGCACAACCCGGAGAAAGCAGCACCACGTCGCCGGGTTGTGCAATGCGGCACGCAGCACGCACCGCTGTTTCCAGGGTATCAAAGGTGCCCGCCAACATAACCTTGCGCCCGTTGCGGTTGAGCGCGGCCCATAGCTCCTGCTCAAGCTGTGTTGTGGCGCTGCCCTGCAACAAGACTACTGCTCTGGCATGCTCGGCGATGGCGACCGCAAACCCGCTGCTATCCAGGCCCTTCGCGGCCCCACCTGCAATCAAGACAATCGGCTCTTGAAAGCTCTTGAGTGCGGCAGTGGCGGCGACCGGATTGGTTGCGGTGGTATCGTTGATATAACGTACCCCCTTAAGCATCCGCACCGTTTCTAGCCGATGCTCCACCCCGCCGAAGTTGCGCACTGCTGCCCGGATCTGTGCGGCATCAATGCCAAAGCTGCGTGCCAGTGCGACCGCTGCCAGTACATTTTCGCGATTGTGGGGACCGTGCAGCCGTACATCGTCCAGCGTCAGGATCGCTTCCCCAGCGTAAAACAGCGTGCCATCTGCATCAAGCCGACAATCGGCCTTGCTATCGGGCTGTGCATCAAACGTAATCAGCGACTCAGGCGGGCGTTGTGTGGCAACCGCTGGCGGGTAAAAAAGCGGCAGCAGGTCGGTGTGCAGTACCACCCGTCCGGCGGCATCCTGATGCAGAAAAATCTGCTGCTTGGCCTCGGCGTAGGCATCCATGGTGCCGTGGTAGTTCAGATGGTCGGGCGAAAAGTTGGTGATGCATCCATACTGCGGACTGAGCCGCGCCGCACCCAGACCCACCAGTTGGAAGCTACTCAGTTCCAATACAACGGGCGTTGCAGGGGTAATCTGGTCGAGTGCGGCTAGGGCCGAGACCCGCAGGTTACCCGCTACCACCGTATCGGGGTAGTGCTGGCGCAGGATAGCGCCCGTAAGCATGGTGGTTGTTGTTTTGCCTTTTGTGCCTGTAATGCCGAGGATCGGGCCGCGACACAGCCGGAAGAAAATCGTCATCTCGGTTTCGACGGGCACCCCGGCAGCGTGAGCCAGCTTCAGCCAGGGCGAGTCGGGGCGTACTGCAGGGTTGGCAACCACGATTTGATGGCCGGTAAAGTCATCGGCGCGATGCTCACCAAGCACATAATGCACCCGGTTACCCGTCTCCTGCTCGGTTTCGGCCAGCGCTGCCACACTCGCCGCCAGCGCTTCGGGGCTTGCCATATCGGTGACGGTCACCTGCACGCCCTGCCGCAGCAACCAGCGAGCTACACCAAGCCCGCCACCGTGGACACCCAGGCCCATTACCAGCACGTGCTGCGGCAACTGAAACGGCGGTTCGGCAGGAGACTGGTGCGGGCGTATCACGGTTGTTGCTCCTCTGTTACTGATCGACGGCGAGTTCAATCTCCTGCTGCGGGCTATATGGTGTGCCCTGTTCGGCAGGCTGATCAATCGTTTCGGGTACGGCCTGCTGCAACGGGCCAAGCTCAGCCGCAAAAGTCAGCGCCAACGAAATACCGACCATCGCCGCCACTGCGCCAATAATCGCAAAGCGCTGCGAGACTTGCGTCTGGCTCCAGCCCGATAGCTCGAAGTGATGATGCAATGGGGCCATCTTGAAGATACGGCGGCCCTGCCCATAGCGGCGGCGGGTCCATTCAAAATAGCTGGTCTGGATGATGACCGAGAGTGCTTCCAGCACAAAGACAATGCCCACCACCGGCAGCAGCAGCCATTGCTGCGATTGCAGCGCCACAATTGCCAGCACTGCCCCCAGTGCCAGCGCACCGGTATCGCCCATAAAGACCTGGGCAGGGTAGGCGTTGTACCACAGGAAGGCCGCACACGCCCCAACCATCGTAAAGCTAAAGACCATCAGGTTGGTCAGGCGCGGCTCCGAGAGAAACGTCATCACCCCAAAGGCCGCAAACGCCAGCGTCAGGTTCCAGCCTGCCAGACTATCCACGCCATCGGTCAGGTTGACCGCATTGGACGTGGCAATAATCAGCAGAATGGCAATCGGGATGAACCACAGATCAATATCGAAGGTGCCCAGTAACGGAATACGCACCAGACCGGCGTGGTTCAGGCCAAACGGATGGGGCAAGTAGAGGATCAGGCTGGCAGCCGTGGCGACCCCGACCATCAGGAGCATCTTGATATTGGCAGTAAAGCCATGTGTTTCACTGTCCGAATTGGTCAGCGATTTGAGATCGTCGAACGCACCAACCACCGCGAAGCTCAGCATCACCCCCAGCGGCAGCAGCATCGACCAGTTGTTCACCAGATTAAACAGCACGGTGAGCACCAGTACGGGCACTACAATCATAATACCGCCCATGGTGGGGGTGCCCATCTTGACCATATGGCTCTGGGGGCCATCGGCCCGAATACGCTTACCAAGGTTGTTGGCCCGCGCAAAGCGCACCCAGAACCCCTGGGCTATCAAGGTCAGAATAAATGCTGCTGCCGCCAGCAACAGCGCACGCGCCAGATCTTGCACCAATACTGCATGTAGAAATTCCACACAACCTCCTCAACTACACGTATGCGCTGCCACCGGAGCGCCGGGTCGTTCCGCCCAACCAACTCGCTATGCAAGATGTACGCCATCTATTATGCTGCATGTCGTCAACCGATGTGCCGGCTGTTTCTGGCTGTGGCTGCGCTATGTAGCGGCCCTGTGTGCTGCAAAAGAAAGCTATGAAGTTGTTAAAGTGCAAGCCCAGGACAGATGCACAAGCCAGAGACCAGCGTTCAGCCAGGAACATATCGTACTCAGTTCTTTCATGTTGCTGTTTCACCACAATCACCAATCCACGATTGTAGGGGTGCTGCGGCATTTTAACATAAAATACGAACTGGTACACCTCCCGGCCTACTGCCCCGGACTCACCAGCGACGGATCGGGTGACAGGCGCTCGTGGCGCAAAAGCTGATCTACCACGTTGTAAAACAGTGGGATCGCTGTCTGAACACCCCAGATATCATCTTTTGGTCGGTCTACTTTTGCCAGCACTGCATAGCGGGCGTTTTCGGCGGGCGCAAACCCCAACACCGAGCCGATGGTAAACGACGGGTCGTAGCCGCCACCCGGCAGCGGTATCGAGGCGGTACCTGTTTTGGCTCCCACCTGAAACCCTGGCACCAGCCACTGATCGGCATAACTGCCCGTCTGTCCGGCCCATACCACGGGTGCGTAGTGGTTAGCCGACTTGACCAGCATGCGGCGCAGTGTCCAGGCTACTTCCGGGTCAATTGCCTGCCCGCGCTCGTGCGGCTCGGTAACAATACAGGCATCACCATCGCAGCGCTCCTCGACAAGATACGGTCGCATCAGCACCCCATCGTTGGCAACAACGGCAGCCATCGCCGTCATTTGCAGCGGGGTTGCCGAGATGCCCTGCCCGTAGGCGTTGGTTGCCAGCAAAATATCGTTGTAGAGCGGCGAGGCTGAATCGTGCACAATGCCCGCCTCTTCGCCGCCAATTTCAATACCGCTTGGCGCACCAAAGCCCAGCGCTCGCACCGTGCGGTAAAAGTTTTCTGGCCCGGTCAGTTCGTTGAGCAGCAGCGCCCCCACATTGCTGGAATGGTAGAGCACCCCTTCTGCATTGATCATGCCGTTGCCCGCGTGGTTCCAGTTACTCAGTGCTGTGTCGTACCGAAAAACCGTACCAATATCGTTGACCAGCGTATCGGCGGTAAAGGCGCGGGCCTGTAAGCCTGCCGCCACCGTTACCATTTTGAAGGTACTGCCCGGCTCGTACACACTGCTGGTAGCCGGGTTGCGCCACTGGTCGGGCACATACTCGTTCCAGCGGTTCGGGTCGAAGGTGGGCCAGCTTGCCATCCCCCGGATCGCGCCTGTCTCAATTTCCATAATGATCACCGAGCCACCATCGGCGTTGTGCTGCTCAACCGCCCGTTGCAGTTCGGTCTCGGCAATGTACTGGATCATCGGGTCAATTGTCAGGCGGATGTTTTCGCCATCGCGGGCGGGCGTGGTGCGCTGCGGTGCAATCGCAATCGGGTTGCGGGCTGCGTCGAATTCGGCCTGGATCGTGCCTGTGATGCCCTTTAATTCGTCGTTAAAAAAGCTCTCCACCCCGCTGATACCATCACCAACACTATTGACCGCCCCCACCAGATGCCCCGCGAATTCGTTCTGCGGATAGTAGCGCATTGGCTCGGCTATCAGGCGCAGACCGGGCTGACCGAGTGCCGCAATGCGTTCGGCGTGTTTGGGTTCGAGCCAGCGTGCTACCCGTCGCCAGTAGACATTGTCTTCGGGTGTGAGCGCCCACAGCACATAGGCCTGATCAAGCCCCAGCATCGCGGCCAGCGTAATGGCGAGTTGCTGCCGGCTATCTTCGGGTATCAGGGCAGGCACCACCCACAGGCTTTCCCGCTCAATATCCAGCGCCAGCACATTGCCGTGCCTATCGGTGATAACACCCCGGTTCGGGTTGAGGGTAATCTGCTGCTCAATCTCGCGGCTGGCAAGCTGCGCATAGGCGCTGCTCTTCACCACCTGCACATAGTACAGCCGCACCATCACTGCCCCGATGCCCACACACGCCACCAGCAGCAATGTATAAATCCGCCAGCGCGACAGGCGTACTGGGCCACTCGCGGCGACCGAACGGCGCGGCGCGCTCCGTGCTGCAATGCCAGGTTGGGATGTTGTGCGGCTTGCCATACAGTGTTTTCCTAGTTCTGTGGCTCGGTTGCTGATTCAAGCGCGGCGGCCTGCATCTGGTCGGCAGCCGAGGGCAGCGCATTGACTGCCATATGCCGTGCCTGTCCTGCTGCCACCGGACGCAACCCGATTTCTTCGGCCCGATGCCGCACCCGCTCCAACGATTGCGCTTCGGCGTGGCGCATATGCAGATGGGTGCGCTCGCGTTGCAGTTCAACCTTCTGGGTTTCCAGTTCGACAATTGCA
This sequence comes from Chloroflexaceae bacterium, assembly GCA_012033195.1. Classification (GTDB taxonomy): domain Bacteria; phylum Chloroflexota; class Chloroflexia; order Chloroflexales; family Chloroflexaceae; genus JAAUSQ01. The sequence continues at coordinate 21,418 of JAAUSQ010000007.1, read as the reverse complement.
TAGCCCTTGGTGGCAACTACGCCGGTTTGCCCCAGTGCAATCATGCTCATCAGACAGAGCAGCACCACCACACCCAGCAGGTAGCGGCTGCTATCGAGTTTGAGATAGTGCATCAATGCCCGCCGTCGAGCGCGAGCCTGACGCAATGGAAAGAGACGCTGCTGCGGCATGTTGACTGCCATTCTGTCGCTCCTGCTAGCTAGAATAAGTACAAACGGAATATTCCCGCACCCCGGCCCTCGCCCCGTTTTGCGCTGTGCGCTGTGCGCTTCCCCGTGCCTCGCGCCTGTTATATCCGCTCTGCAACACGCAATTTGGCGCTACGGCTGCGTGGGTTGGTGCGGGTTTCATCTTCGCCTGCCTCAACAGGCTTCTTCGTAATAATCTGTAAGGTTACTGGGCGGTCGGGCGCTTCGTTGCCGCCATAGCCCGATTCATCGCGGAAGAACTGCTTGACAATGCGGTCTTCCAGCGAGTGAAAGCTGATCACGGCCAGCCGTCCGCCGGGGCGCAGGAGCCGCACTGCCTGCGGCAACACTGCTTCGAGTTGCGCCAGTTCGCGATTGACGGCGATACGTAACGCCTGAAAGGTACGGGTTGCCGGGTGGATTGCACCGGGGCCACGCTTTGTGCCACGCCCGCCCACGGCTCGCGCGACCAGTGCCGCCAGTTCGGTAGTGGTGCTGATCGGCTGCTGCTGACGCTGCTCGACAATGCGGCGGGCAATGCGCCGCGACAGCCGCTCTTCGCCGTAGCGGTAGATGGTATCGGCCAGTGCTTGCTCGTCCAGCGTATTCACCAGATCAGCGGCAGTTGTCTCGGCGGTCGGGTCGAGCCGCATATCAAGCGGCCCCTCGGCCAGAAACGAAAAGCCGCGTGTAGCCGTGTCAAGCTGATGCGACGATACGCCCAGATCGAACAGGATGCCATCAACCGCGCTGAAGCCGTGCGCGTGGGCCAGGGTTTCCAAGTTTTCAAAGGTGCTCTGCAGCAGGGTATAGCTCCCTGCTGCAAAAGGTTGTTCGAGCGCCTGCCAGCGTGTTTGCACTGCCTGAAGCGCTGCCGGGTCAGCGTCCAGGGCCAGCAAGCGCCCGTCCGGGTGGACCTGCTGCAACACAGCGGTTGCGTGCCCACCGCCGCCAAGGGTCCCATCGATGTATACTCCGCCGGGGCGCGGCTGCAAGAAGTGCAGCACTTCTGCTAGCAGGACGGGTGTATGTGCGTATGGCTGCATCGTTCACCCTGTGTCCTTCCCGGCTAGATGCCTAGTGCTGCCAGTTGCTCGGCAATCGATCCGGCATCGGTGTCCAGTGTTTCCAGGACATTGTTCCAGCGTTCGTGCGACCACAGTTCAAAGTGGGTGCTGAGGCCAGCAATCACCACCTGCTCGGACAGCGCTGCATACTCGCGCAGGTTCTGCGGTATCAAGATGCGCCCCTGTCGATCTACTTCGACCTCGGCGGCCCCCGAAAAGAGCAGGCGGCGCAGGTTGCGGGCTTCGCTGTTGCCCATCGAGAGGGCACTCACCTTCTCGGACAGGTCGCGCCAGACAGGGCGCGGGAAGGCTTGCAGACAGTGCTCGAAGCCACGTGTGAGCACCAGCCCTTCGCCCAGTTCTTCGCGGAAGCGGGCCGGAATAGCGACGCGCCCCTTCTCGTCGATAGTATGTTCAAACTCTCCGAGAAACACTGCGCTGTCACTTCCTGCCGATCAGACCTGTTTAGCCACCTGATTTGCTGTTGCTAGCGTTATCACTTGCGTGCAAATGTTCGAAAAGTGTTGTATAGTAGAACATATGATTTCATAAACCTACTGTTTAGCACATTCGTTGGTGTGTATCGGTGGAGTTTTCCCCACTTTCCACCACTTTTCCCCACTTGCTCCCACATTATATACCACCTTGGTACCACTTTCAAGGTTTTCTGCCATCGCAAACCACAATCCTTTCAAAATAGCCCATTTGTACGATGATAAAATAGGTCAAAGAATGGTATACTAGGCAGAAAGTACTGACACTTGTGAGGTTATCTGATGAATGAAGCGGATACGCCGCGCCTGTCACACCTCGATGAGCAGGGCCATGCCCAGATGGTTGACGTTGGCGCAAAGCCCGAAACGCAGCGCGAAGCGGTGGCGCGTGGTGCTGTGCTGATGCAACCAGCGACACTGCGGCTGATTGTGGCGGGCGCATTGCCCAAAGGCGATGTACTGGCGGTGGCGCGGGTAGCGGGCATTATGGCGGCCAAGCGCACGCCCGACCTGATCCCGCTGTGCCACACGTTGCTGCTTACGAACGTTGCGGTAGACTTTACGCCGCAGCACGCCACTGCGGACACGCCCGATAGCACACTGCATATTGAGGCACTGGTGCGAACACGTGGGCAAACTGGTGTGGAGATGGAGGCCCTGACCGCCGTGAGTGTGGCAGCGCTTACCATTTACGATATGTGTAAGGCGGTCGATAAAGGGATGCGGATTAGCGATATTCGGCTGGTGCAGAAGCGCGGTGGACAGAGCGGCGCGTGGGTGCTGGAGGAGTAAATACAGTAGCCCGCGCAGGCGGGCTTCGGAAACGGTACGTTTTATTCTCTATATCGGACGATATGGTGTGGTTAATTCCAGCAGCCAGAACGGGTCAGAGCATGGCGGGTCGTCTCAACACGGGCGGTTAACTCATCAATACGCAGCAACTCGCGCAGCACGCGGTCTTCTAGGGTGGCGCGGCGGCGCTCCAGTAAGGTAATTTCGCGCTCAAGCAATCTATCGGTCGGGCCGTCCTGCTGGCCGCGCAACGACCGCAGCGAATATTCGACATCATCCAGTTCCCAGGCCAGCTCTTTGTGCAGGGCATGCGTATTTTTAAGCTGCCAGAGCACACGGCGGTAGATGCGCGACAGATGTTGTTGCTGATGTTCAGCACAGGGTGGCTGGTTGTAGTTGTGTTTCATATGTGCCAGTATAGCATGCCGCCCGCCGCAGGAATAGAGACATAAGTAGGAGAGATTTTGAGTATGTATTGGATCTTTATACTACATGTCATGTAAATTCAGAACACATGTTTGACATTTGACGGCGATTTTGCTACACTAAGCACAGGTGCAAGCATAGATAGCGCAAGAGGCATAGCATGCAAAGGTCAGGCACTCGCTACCTGATGTGGTACGATGACAATCCCAAGATACCGCTTTTGGATAAGGTGGAAGATGCCATCTACGCCTACACCCGCCGGTTCAAGCGTGCCCCCAACGTGGTACTGGTCAACGAAGCGGATGTGACGGAACATCAGCAGGTAGCGGTACGTGGTACCCCCCTGGTACAACGCAACAATTTCTGGGTTGGGTTCGAGTTGGAAGTATAAGATGCAACAAGCGCGGGGCTACTGGTCAGGGGACTGGTAGCCCCGCACTGGTGTGGATATCGCCCCTGCCCTGCCCCTACCGCCTCAGCGAATGGTATGCACCGAGATAGCGCTATCCTGGCGGATCTGTTGCAGGCGTGTGTCGAACTGGATCCGCGCATTGTTGAAGTACGAGTTTGCCTCTTGGAAGCGCAACGCGGCCCGGTTCGCCAGTTCAACACGGTAGCTCCCGTAAAACTCTAGTAGATCGTTGATGCCCTCAAGCTCAAGCTCCAACCCGCGCAGGTAGGCATCGTGCGCCGCCTGCAAGTCTGCGGGCGGGTTCATCTGTTGCATGGCCGTGTGCGCCTGCTCAACCCTATCGTGCAGGGCTTGGGCTGCGGCAATGTGGCCCATCGTGCGCCCTGGCTGTCCGGTTGAGTCGCGGAAGGTGTTGACCGCCTCGCGCAACTGCTGGCGCAATGGCTCAAGCTCATCTAGATAGTCGATTGTTTTGCTGGTCGTCAGCGGCGATAGCTCATCGGACAGCACCGGCAGCGCGGTTGGGATGGGCGCGGGCACGGGCGGCAGCGAGAGCAGTGCCACATTGGGCGGGGGTGCCACGGTGGGTACGGGGGTCGGCGGGAGTGAGGTACTCTCGGCAACCGCGAGGGCGAAGGTCTGGTAGAGCAGCAGCGCAATCATGAGCAGCACCACGGGCACACTCAGCAGCACCATATTGACCCGCCGCGAGTCACGCCGCCACTGCCGCCAGTTCACCCACCACGACTCGCCACTCTCGCGGGCGGTGCGCTCCGCGTCAGGCTCGTGCAGGTTGTCAATCTCAACATCCAGCAACGCCGAGGGCTGCGGCTCGCCGCGCAGCAGGTGGCGCTCTTCTAGCCAGTGCAAGCCCTTCTGTGCCCGTTCGCTCTGTGGGTTGAGCTTCAGTACCGCATTGAGACAGAATGCAATCTGGTGCGGGTCATCCAGCACGCCGCTCAGCCACAGCCACGCCTTCTCGTTGCGCGGGTCGAGTTGCACCGAGCGGGTCAGCAGACCCGCCGCGACCCGCCGTTGCCCGCCACGCGCCGCCGCGACCCCACGCATATACAGCCGGGTGGCCTCGGTCACATCCGCTTTGACATCCGACGAAGTCGGGTTGTTATTGGGTAATTGCACAGTTGTCATACCTTAGTGCTCCGGTAGCAACGGGTTAATGGCACGCTGGATCAAGACGGGATCTTCGACCAGTTCACGGCGGATAACATCCCAGTACTGTGGCTTTTCGTAGCCAATGCGCCAGATCGCAATGCCTGCCAGATCCAGTTCCTGCACCAGATTGAGCTTGGACTCAAGCCCATCATCCGTCATATACCAGACTTCGCGCCAGCCTTCTGCCGAGCGATAGCGGAACCAGCTTTCGTCCACCTCACCGCGTGCATCACGCTGCAACAGGTTTACCGTTAGCCCCTGCGAATCGATCAAGTCTTCGATATCGCTCCAGGGCAAGCCCCGCGCCGAACCACCCGGCGGCCAGTCGTAGCCATAGAACGGCACACCAATAAAGATTTTTTCAGGTGGTACAACGCTGCGGGCATATTCTGCCACCGAGCGCACCCAGTAGAGTGGTGCCACCGGCCCCGGCCCACTGCCACGCCAGTGGTAATCGTAGGTCATAATTCGCATTCGGTCGACGTGCTGCCCGATAACGACCCAATCTTGAAACCCACCCAGGCCGCAATAATCGCAGTCTTTGGCATGCACCGCAATAGTCAGCAACTTGCCGTGTGCGTGCAGTGCTGTCGATAGCTCGACGATAAAGGCCGAGAACGCAGGCCGCAACGAAGCGGGCAAACTTTCGTAATCAATATCGATGCCGTCGTAATTGCGGGCCAGCACTTCGTTCACAATGTTTTGCACATGGTTGGCGCGGATGTATGGATTGCTCAAGACGTTAATCACCACCGTATGATCATTCGTGACATTGTGGATCGACGGAATGACCAGTACACCGGCTTCGTGCGCCACCCGTACCAGTTCGTCGTTGCGGTCGCCATATAATCGCCCTGCCGCGTCGGTGGCATACCAGAAGGGGCTGATCTCATCCAGAATATCTTTGTTGGCCTCAAACGACTCGCGTGCCCCACCGCTGAACGAGGGCGGGAACCACGCCGCAACATAGCGCCCGCTCTTGGGGTGTCGTCCGCTAAGGCTGACATTGGCAGCAAAGTCGTTGCTTGTGACCGGTACCGCCGTCGGAATCGGCGTTGGCAAATTGGTCAGTGCGGTAATACCACCTAGCACAGGAGTTGCTGTAGCAGTCGCCGTGGCGGTGGCAGTGGGAGCCGTACCCATAATCACCAGAAATTCCGGGCGCTCGCGGGCAAACAAAAACGTCTCATAGATGAGCACGCCAGCGGTACCCAGGGCAAGCACATATAACACAATCAGAAACGTTGTCCGAATACGCCGCAGTGAGGGGAAAGTCATGCTAATACGCCCCTAGCTCATCCAAGCGCTCATCGCTGATACCAAAGAAGTGGGCGATCTCGTGCAACACGGTGCGTCGTACTTCTTCGCGCAGGTCGATGATGTTGGGAAAGTCTTGCTCTAGTGGTTCCTGAAAAATCACAATGGTATCGGGTGGGGCTACATCGAGCGCCATACGCTCGGTCAGGGGAATCCCTTCGTAGTAGCCATAAACACGCTCGTCCGGTTCCAGATCGAGTGCGTCGCGGTGGTCGTCGGTTACATAAGGCTCGATGATCACCTCGACATTGGCAAGGTGACGTGCAAATTCGGGTGGTACATTATCGAGAACATCGATCACCAGTTGCTCAAAAGTGCTTTGATCCATACGAAGGTTATCCATATGCTTCATTCGCTTGCATTATACGAGTGTTCGTGATCTGGTGTCAACTGATTGGAATAGGCCAGAAATCCTACCGGACATATCAACCGGGGCGATCAAGACAGTGATAGTTGTGTATCTTCGCCGTCTATACTGTTGAGTTGATGAATTTTGATAGCGGCGATGTCTGGTGCTCAAATGGATTTACACGATCATACAGAATTGCCCGATATGTATACAGAATGTAGCTATTATACCAGATGATTTTTCATTATGACAGTGGATATGTCACAACATCTTGATATGCGACATTTGATAGTACAAATAGTAAAATGCTCAAGTGTAGAGTGTGCTGAATACATCAGTGTGATGCAAGGTAAAAAACAGATTGCTATACGAGGACTGCACCCGTCTGGTTGGTATGCTGACGCTAACAATGAACCAGCTTATGAGGAGAGCCGACGTATGTATACAACATCTTCACTGCTACGGATGGTCTGTATGTTTGTGCTCATTGCCATTGTGCTCAGTGCATTGCGGGTTATGGCCCAGGCACCCCTGGTGCGGGCTACTGTTCATGAACTTGGCCTGCCTGGTAGCGCGGGGCAGCGTCTCCCCATCGAGCCGTATGTGCGCCCCGACCTTGCGGCAGCGATGCAGCGGCTTCGTCCGGCTATTCTGGCGGCGGCATCCCGCCACAATCGCCCCGACCTGTCGGGTATGACTAACCGTGAGTTTGCCCAAGTAATGGTGGTGATTATCTACACCGAGAATAATGGCTGGCTTGAGGATGAAGTAGAACCATTACGCCTGCTGCGCCCCCTGTTTGAGACGGCTCAGGTCTATGCCAACCGCAGCCGAATCGGGAGCAACTTCACGGTCTGGCCAGTCAATCTGCGCCCCTCGGTGGCACTCGAAATTGTGCGCGGCGAGGTGCCGCTGCCCGACCCGGTGGGCATGATAACCGTGCCGCTTCAAGTGTATGGCAGCACCATCGCACCCGATACCTACACCGACCAGCAGCGCCTGCTGGCCGATATTACTAGCGAAATAAGTAATGAAGAACTGGCAGTAGCATATCTCGCCGCCAACCTCGAACGGGGGCTGTACCGGGCGCGATACGAGAACGTTCCGGTTACGTGGGCAGTACTGGTGGCGTGGCACAATCAGGGCATTGTGCGCCCCGACCAGATCGCCGCGCATCCGTGGGCCAGCGAGTATGTCTATCGGGCATCGGCCTATCTGGAGCCAGCACACTGCTTTGTTTATGCCGACTGTCCGGTTGCCGAGGGGTAGTACTGCGCTCGTTACGCGGGCACGTCTGCAAGCTCTGCGCCAACACGCTGCTCAATCTGTGTCTGCAAATCGGCGGGGCTAATGCCGGGATAGTATGCGCCGTCGATCAGCACGGCGGGAGCCATATCACAAGCGGCCATACAATCCAGTTCTACAACACCAATTTGGTCAGGGTACGTCTGCTGCATCTGGCGCAGCATCGCACAGAAGGCCGACTCCAGACAGGCACAGTTGCTACAGAATACCAGTTGGACTGTCATTCCAGGCCTTCCTCCTTCATAGTTATACCCGTTCAATTTATATCAACACAACACAATACGAATTGGGATAAGCTATAGTACAGCCGGGAGCAATCGTTTACATACTGGTGCGGGAGCTGTGGAGCACACTGCAACAATATTCTGACTACTGTATACATTATGCGCGACACCGCCCGCTACGTCAAGGGTTTGACCAGATTAAGCACACCTTCTGCCCATAGTTAATGTGGTACCCTTTTTTCCTATTGAGTAGGGGGCCATTCTATGATATCCTAATAAAGATTTAACATTCCCTACCCATACAGTGTTGTACTGTAGCGCATGCGCCTGCACTGCCCAGTGCCGGGACCCGTCGAAAAGCCGCACAGCATGCACCGATTACTAACCCTGATGGCGGGTCGTCCCGCCAACCACAATTAAAAAACTATGAATAGATCGTTCTTTTTTTGGCCGAGATGCTTAAAAATGTTGCTCATACTCGTTTGTGTTGGTAGCATACTCGCCTGCGCTGCCCAACCAGAGCCAGAAAATACGCTTCGTATTGGGTTACTCGCCCCGATTACCGGTGAACTGGAATATGTTGGGCAATCCACAATCGAAGCCGCCACGTTAGCCATCGACGCGCTCAATGCAGAAGGTGGTCTGGCGATTGGCAATGAACGCTGGCGCATCGAGATTGTTACCGCCGATACCGAAGATAATGCCGAAGTTGCCGTGCAAGCCGCCCGCAGGCTCATCAATCAGGAGCAGGTTGTTGCCCTGATTGGCCCGCAGGCGAGCCGCAACGCTATTCCGGTGGCACGGGTGGCAGAACAGGCCCAGATCCCGATGATTAGCCCGTGGTCCACCAACCCGGAAACCACCGCCGGAAAGTATTATGTGTTTCGGGCCGGCTTTATCGATCCATTTCAGGGGGCCGTAATCGCCCGCTTTGCAATTGAAGAACTGGGCATGCAAAAGGCTGCGACGCTGTACGATGTTGCCAGTGCCTACAATAAGGGGCTGGCAGAAGTGTTTATCGAACAATTCGAACGTCTGGGGGGCGATGTTGTGGCGGCTGAAACATACACCACTGGCACCACCGATTTCTCCAGCCACGCCAAGGTACTGCGCGAGAGTGGGGCCGACGTCATCTTCTTGCCCAACTACGGCAACGAAGTTCCGCTGCAAGTGCGCCAGCTTCGCGCCGCTGGCATCACCGCCGATTTCCTGGGCAGCGACTCGTGGGCGACCATTCTTGAAGACGACCTGCCCCTGGTTGCAGGTAGCTTCTACAGTGCCCACTTCTCGCCCGACATTGAAGCGCCCGCTGCCCGTGAATTTGTTACGGCCTACCAGAACCGCTATAACCACCTGCCCGACGATGTGGCGGCACTGACCTACGACTCATTCGGGTTGCTGGTTACCGCCATCACCCAGCAGGGCCAGACGACCCCCGAAGCTATTCGGGACGGCTTGAGCCAGATTGTAGCGTATCCTGGTGTGACGGGAACCATCAGTTATCGGGGGAGTGGCGACCCGGTGAAGAGTGTTGTGATTATGCAGGTTCGTAACAATATACCTGCCTTCGCATACCTTGTTGAGCCTGCACCATGAAATACGGCAGACAGATCCCAACCGCGCAATTTATGCGGATACGTAATAGCCTGCTCACGCAGCTTATTACACGCTTCCTGCTGACCATGCTGCTCAGCGTGATCGTGGTGAGTGGTGTAGCGTTCTGGCAGGCTCGCAACGCGCTGCAACGGGCCGCATTCGAGCAACTTGAAGTCGCGGCGCTCATCAAAACCGATGAGATTGATAACTGGATCGAGAACCAGGAAGATTTTCTGGCATTCCTGGCCCGCTCGCAGGAGGTGCAGCGCCACGCCCGCTTCATCGACTCCGCCGATTTGTTTGCCGATCTTGCAGCCTACCATTTTTTTGAAAACCTGTTTGTAGACGTTCTTGAACGACAGCCCGAACTGGAAGAGGTATTTATTCTGTCACTCGATAGCCAGATTGTCATTTCAACCAACTCGACTATCGAGGGTACCTACCAGATAGACGCCACCTATTTTGCCGAAGGGCAAACCGATACCGTTGTTCAGGAAGTGTATATCTCACCTGCGACGGGCGAGCCAACGATTACCGTAGCAACCCCGCTCATCGACAATAGCGGCTTTTTGCGGGGCGTGCTCGCGGCCCACCTCAACCTCAACGAGCTTGACGAGGTGGTGCTCGAACGGGCCGGTCTTGGCGAAACCGGCGAAGCCTACCTGGTCGATAGCCTGAATAATCTGGTGGCAGGCCGTCCGGCTGTGCCGACTGCCTTTAATCGGGGCGTGCAAACCGAGGGTATCAACGCCGCTATTCAGGGCCAGGATGGAATGGGGCTGTACAACAACTATATGGGTGTGCCAGTAGTGGGGGTCTATTTCTGGATTGAAGAACGGCACCTTGCGCTCCTGGTCGAGATGTATCAGGATGAGGCATTCTTGCCCGCTCGCCAGCTTGCTGGTACCGTTATCATCGTGGGCATTATTGCGACCGCCGTGATGACGTTTAGTATCTCGTACACCACACGTAAATTATCGGCCCGATTGAGGAACTGTCGCAGACAGCCGGACTGGTCGCGGCGGGCGACCTTGACCAGACGGTGCCCGTGCAATCGCAGGACGAAGTGGGTATGCTGGCCTCGGCCTTCAACCAGATGACAACGCGCTTGAAGACGCTCTATGAAGACCTGCGCCGCAGCGAAGAACATTTCCGTTCGCTGATTGAAAACTCGTCAGACATCATCACCATTGTCAATCGTGACAGCCTGGTGCTCTACGAAAGCCCCACCATCGAGCGGGTGCTCGGCTACCCGGCGGGGCGCGTGCGTGATCATCTGCTTACCGAGTTTGTCCATCCCGAAGATATACCCCGCTTTTTGCAGGCGCTCGACCAGAGCTTCGCTGAGCCGTTGCGGATGCTCTCGGTTGAGTTCCGCTTTCGCCATGCCAATGGCGCGTGGCGCGTGCTCGAAGCACGGGGCCAGTACCGCCAGCATATGTCGGGCGAACCGGGCATTGTTATCAACGCCCGTGATATTACGCTTCGCAAACAGGCCGAAGAAGACCGTGTACGCCTGCGCGAAGAGAATATGAAGGCACGTAGCGAGTTTATTTCTACGGTATCGCACGAACTGCGTACCCCGCTCACACCCATACGCGGCTATGTGGATGTGCTGCTGATGGGCGCAGGGGGCCGTCTGACCGACCAGCAGCGCGAGTTCTTGCAGACCATCCGCGACAACACGCTGCGCATGCGGAGCCTGATCGACGACCTGCTGGATGTGGGCCGCCTGGAGGCCGGGAAAATCACGCTGACCTACAATACCCTGTATCTTGGCGACCTGATCCAGCACGAGATACGGCTCTTGCAGGCCGAGATCGACCGCAAAGAGATGCAGATAAATCTTGATATCGTGCACGACCTGCCCGCAGTGCAGGCCGATAGCAAGCGTGTTTCGCAGATCTTTGTTAACCTGTTTTCCAATGCGCTGAAGTACACGTACAATGGGGGCATTATTCGGGTGCGGGCCTACTGCGACGATGCAGAGACGGTCGCAATTGAGATCACTGATACGGGCGTGGGGATGTCGCCTGAACAACTCGAAAAGCTCTTTACCCCGTTCTACCGTGCCGATAACCCCCTGCGTACCGAGGCGGGCGGCACTGGCCTTGGGCTAACAATTGCACGCTCGTTTGCACACCTGCACGGCGGCGATATTGTTGCAACCAGCGAACAGGGCGTTGGGAGCACCTTTACCTTTACGCTACCCATCAAGCCCGCGCCACGCCAGCAGGTGCAGGTAGTCGATTATCACGGCAATGGGCACCACCCCGACAGCGAAGACCTGCTATCAGCCAGCACCGGGCTTGATGCCGACGGTACGCCAGTCTTCGATACCGCCGACGACCCCGACGCTACGACCCCGGCAAAACCGATAGAGTAATTTCGCGCTCGGTGGCAGTGTTGGTACAGGTGACATTGTCGCACTGATGCATCCCCCCGCGAAAAAAGAACCACTGCCAGAATGTCAGGTTGAGCCAGTCCGGGTGACGTGTGCCAATAATCCTGATGTGTTGCGGATAGCCAAGCTGGGTATGATAGCGAACAGAGGCGCGGTAGGTGCGCGGGAAGCGGCAATCGGGCGTGATGCTGCCGCATGTAAACTCCCACTCGCGGGGGAAGCGTGTAAGCATATCGAGGTAATAATCCACCGAGGCAGGCTCGTCGGCGTGGCGCACCGTCAACACTTCGCGCCGCATAATGGGTTGTGCTTGCTGAAAGCGGGTTGTTTCCAGGGTAAGTTGGTACGAGCGAAAGGGGCGAGCATCCCAGCGTGCGTGCGCATCGGAGAGACGCTGAGCATAGACACGCGTGCTGCCCACCTGCCACCACGCCACCAGCAGCGCACCCCCTGCTACCAGCAGCACAGCTACCAGCAGCAGCGGCATACGCTGTGGGTTGCGTCTCATTCTTCGCCAATACCATCTACTTCAACAATGACCTCGAACTCGCCTTCGCCATCCATGCCGTTGCCGTTCAGATCTTCGGGTTGTTCGCACGAGAACGCCGCCAGTCCATCGCCCTTGCCCAGGTTCAGGATGATTACGCCCTGCGTCGCACGGCCCAGCCGCGAGATACCGTCGGCACTGGTTCGCATCACAATGCCGCTACGGGTAATCAGCGTCAGGATCGAATCGTCGTTGACGACCTGTGCCGCCGCCACCCGGTCGGTCTCATTACGCAGCCGGATTGAGATAACCCCCTGCGTAGCGCGGCCCTTCACCGGGTATTCTTCCAGCTCGGTGCGCTTGCCATGGCCCTGCTCCGTCACCAGCAGCAGGTCGGCCCCTTCGCGCACCAGGCTCATCCCGATCACCCGGTCATCATCTTGCAGCGTAATACCGATCACGCCGCTGGCAGGCCGCCCCATCGGGCGCACATCGCTCTGGCGGAAGCGGCAGGTGCGCCCGCGTGCCGTAGTCATCAGCACATCTTCTTCGCCCTTGCTCATCGCCACCCAGCCAAGCATATCGCCCTCTTCCAACCCGATAGCAATCAGGCCATTCGAGCGTACCTGGCTATACTCGTTCAATGCGGTGCGTTTGATCTTGCCGCGCTCGGTTGCCATCACCAGATACTCACCGTCTTCGAAGTCGCCATCGGAGACCGACAGCACGGTTGTCACCAGTTCGCCCGGTTCCAGCGAAATCAGGTTCACCAGGGCGATCCCCTTGGCGGTACGGCTTGCATCGGGCACTTCGTAGGCCTTGAGTTGATACACCTTGCCCCGGTCGGTAAAGAAGAGCAAGTTATCCATGGTGCTGCAATTGATGAGGTGGCGCACCACGTCCTGCTCGCGGGTAATCACGCCCCGCACGCCCCGCCCGCCGCGCCGCTGGGTGCGGAAGACATCGGTTGCCTGGCGCTTGATCGAGCCGCGATTGGTCAGCGTAATCAGCACACGTACATCGGGGATCAGGTCTTCGTCGCTCACCTCGCCATCCACATTGGGAATGATACGGGTGCGGCGCTCGTCGCCGTATTCCGCTTTGAGCCGTCGCAGATCGGCCTTGATCAGATCCAGCACCTTTTGCGGGTCAGCCAGAATTGCCTCAAGGTCGGTAATCAGGGCCAGCACTTCGCGGTACTCATCCTCGATCTTCTCCCGTTCGAGCGCAGCCAGTCGCCGCAGTTGCAAATCAAGAATAGCCTGCGATTGAACTTCGCTCAGGTTGAAGCGCTCCATCAGGCCAGTACGGGCCGCTTCCACGGTGCGTGCGCTACGGATAGTCTGAATAATTGCATCCAGATTATCAAGCGCAATTTGCAAGCCTTCGAGGATATGGGCACGGGCGCGGGCCTTCTCCAGATCAAACTCGGTGCGCCGCCGAATAACCTCGCGGCGATGCTCGATATACTCGTTCAGCATCCGCTTGAGATTGAGCACACGCGGCTGAGAGCCTGATTCAATCAGCGCGAGCAGGTTGATACCAAAGGTGGTCTGCATCTGCGAATGCTTATAAAGCGCATTGAGCACCTTCTTGGGCTGTGCGTCCTGCTTAAGGAAAATGACCAACCGCATCCCCGTGCGGTCAGACTGATCTTGAATATCACGGATACCTTCGATCTTGCGTTCGCGGGCCATCTCTGCAACACGTTCGTGCAGGCGGGCCTTATTGACCTGATAGGGCAGTTCAGTCACAACGATGTTAAACGAGCCACGATTGCCCTCTTCGATGTGGGCCTTGGCCCGCAGCGTAATCTGGCCCTTGCCCGTGCTATAGGCCTGCATAATGCCCTCGGTGCCCAGTATGCTTGCGCCTGTGGGGAAGTCGGGGCCTGGAATGAGCCTGATCAACTCCTCCACGGTAATCTCAGGATTATCGATCAAGTCCATCAACGCATCACACACCTCGTTGAGATTGTGCGGCGGAATATTGGTTGCCATGCCAACCGCAATGCCCGACGCGCCATTGAGCAGCAGGTTGGGCAGCAGGGCGGGCAATACGCGTGGTTCCTGATGTTCACCATCGAAGTTGGGGCGGAAATCAACTGTGTTCTTGTCGATATCAATCAGCAGTTCTTCGGCAATTTTGGTCAGCTTGGCTTCAGTGTAACGGTAGGCGGCAGGTGGGTCGCCGTCAATTGAGCCAAAATTTCCTTGCCCATCCACCAGCGGGTAGCGCATATTCCAGGGCTGCGCGAGGCGCACCAGCGCATCATATACCGCCGAGTCGCCGTGTGGGTGATATTTCTTCAGCACCTCACCGACAATACCAGCACACTTGGAATAGCGTTGGTCGTGGCGCAACCCCTCGCGCAGCATCGCATACAAAATGCGGCGCTGGACCGGTTTCAAGCCGTCGCGCACATCGGGCAGGGCACGCGAGACAATCACACTCATCGCGTAGTCGAGGTACGAACTACGCACTTCATCGACAAGACTGATGGGACGGACAATGCCGATTTCCATAAACACATGGCTCCTTATTCGGTTTGATGTGCTGGTGTTGCGCCACTATGCAAGAGCGAGAAGCACAGCACACGGGACGAAGAACCCCCCTGTTCAATGCCCCGTTTCAGGCACTCCAGTGCAAAATATCTCATAGTATTATACCGCAGATCGGGGACTTTGCCAAATGAAGCCGCACAGGTGTGCTATGAGCAATTGTGATAAAATATGAGCGAATCTTACAAGAACTTTATACCTGAAGAGTATGCCCTATGATCACAGCAAATCAACAGTCTATGTCGAATAACTCAGATGTAGAAGTTGAAGATCAAGACGAGACTGAAGAGAGTCTTCCTCTAAAATATTCAATTTCTAGTTACGGTGCCGACTATCCGGTTGACAGCGTAGTAAAGCGAATAAAAAACTCAGACATTATCATCCCTTCATTTCAGCGCGGGTATGTATGGACTCTCACACGAGCTTCTCGTTTTATAGAGTCGCTACTACTAGGTCTTCCAGTTCCAGGAATATTTCTAGCACGGGATCTAGATACTAACAAACTACTCGTCATTGATGGTCAACAGCGGTTAAAGTCACTACAATATTTTTATGATGGGCATTTTGAACCGACGGGGCAAGAGTTTACCTTGAAAGGTGTACAATCAGAATTCGAAGGTAAATCATATCAGACACTTTTAGAAGAAGATCGACGTCGGCTAGATGACTCGATCATTCACGCAACTGTAATAAAGCAGGACGAGCCTAAAGATGATGATAGTAGCAGTGTCTACCATGTGTTTGAGCGTCTTAACACAGGTGGAGTATCACTGCAACCCCAAGAAATCCGTGCGAGCATTTCGAGAGGAGCGTTTAATGACCTTATCAAAACACTAAATAAAAACGAAGCATGGCGTTCCATCTACAGCATTAGAAAAAGCCCACGTATGAAAGATCAGGAACTAATTCTGCGCTTTTTTGCCTTGTATTTCAGGTTAGATACATACAAGAAACCTCTTAAAGGTTTTCTAAACACCTACATGCATGACAATCGTCGTCTCAAGCTTCAATCTGCTGAGGTTTTAACAAATCTTTTTACAGTAACAATCACAAAAATCTATGAATGTATTGACGTACGGGCGTTTCGTCCCCGTCGCACCTTGAATGCTGCTGTATTTGATGCCGTCATGGTTGGTGTAGCACGCCGGTTAGCAAAGGGCGATATAGTTAATTGCGAGATGATGCGCGACAAATACGAAAACCTCCTTCAAAATCCTGAGTTCATAACTGCAACTGATGCTTCAACTGACGAACGAAATGTAGAGCGTCGCATTACACTCGCTACTGAAGCATTTGCAGATATTGAATGAGGAACTTAGTAAGTCAGCGTAATCGACTAGATGATCTCTTCCGTAAGGTCGAATCGCTCCCTGTCGATGCAGAAATACAGGCGCATTGGGCACGGTATCTCTGTGTCCTGGTATCAGGGTTCCTGGAAAATGCAGTGTATTCTATATACAGTGAGTATGCACGAAAACAATCTGCACCATTTGTTGCTAGCTATGTAGAAAAACAGCTTAGTGGCTTTCAGAATCCCAATTTACGTAAAATTTTAGATTTATCAGGTGCATTTAATCCAATGTGGCGAACGCAAATTGAAACAGATATTTCTGATGAGCTTAAAGACGCAGTAACAAGTATTGTTTCTAATCGCCATCTCATCGCTCATGGTAAAAACACAGACATTACCTTCATTCAAGTACGTAATCACTATCAAAATATTCTCAAACTCATCGATTTCCTGCGTCACCAATGTAACGTTTAACGATGTAGCCCGCGCACCAGCACCGGCATAAAGTCCAGATAATCGCACGCCGTAAGCTGATAAAACACCCCCTCAACCGTGCCCTGCGTCGCCGTGGCCCAGTCTTCGCGGCGGTGCAAATGCCCATAAATGCAGGCCGCAGCACCCGCCGCCCCCATGCGCCGCGCAAACTCGGTTGGTTGACCGTTTATAAAGGGGGGATAGTGGATCATCACAATGATGGGCCGCTGCCCGCGCGCAAGCTGATGGGCACGTTGCAGCGCCGTATCGAGCAGCAAGAGTTCGCGGTGATAAATCTTCGCGTCGGTCTCTGGCTCGTACCCTGGCATTTCTGGTGTCAGCCAGCCACGGGTACCACACACCACTGCCGCGCCAATATCGGCAGCATCGCCGCCCAGCGCGGTCATACTCGGCGGAAGCTGTGCCCGCAGTGGCCCGACGCGGCGCGGGTACCAGTAATCGTGGTTGCCCCGGATCAGCACCTTGCGCCCTGGTAGCGCATCAATCCAGGCCAGGTCGGGCAGGGCATCGGCAACCTTCATCGCCCACGAGATATCGCCCGCAATCAGCACCCAGTCGTCGGCGGCGACACGCGCCCGCCACGCTGTTGCAAGACGCTGCGGATGGTTTTTCCAATGCGGCCCGAACACGTCCATCGGCTTGGGCTGCACGCTCGAAAGATGCAGGTCGGAAATGGCCCAGATCGTCATAGCTGTTAGCATACCATATACAGGCAATGGGTGAAGGGCACAAAAAAGGAGCACAAAGCACAGAGCACAAAACTCAGGTGCGGAGAGAGGGCAGGCTCGTGCGAGCCTTTCTCAAGTATAATGGGGAACGGTATGAAAACACTTGCTCACAACCAATCACATACACCCTCGGCAGCACACACCATTGCTGGTACGCCAGCCGTGCTGTTACATCCGCTGGGCTGGCCCCTGCTGCTTGTGCTGATCCTCAGCATCCTGGCGGGCGCACTGGCCTACCAATCGCCGCCCCAAGGCGCGGTGACAGTCGGCTGGCTTGGTGACCAGCTTTTTCTCAATACCAGCGCCGGACTGGGCGGCGAGGCTGTCCAGCAGGGAGCCTTCTACCCCGACGACCTCACCCCCGACTCGCCCACCACCCGCAGCCGCTGGACCAGGCAGTCAGGCTACGCTGGTGCTGCCCAACCTGGGGAGCGGCTCCGACCTCGAACTGACGATGCTGGTGCAGGGTTGGCCCGCCGATGTGCTCGACCCACCCGCACGTGGCGTGGTTGAGGCCGACGACGGCACCGTGCAACCGGTGGTGGTGGTGCAGGTCGATGGGCAGGTGCTGGAACGCTTCACGCCGACCAGTAGCTGGCAGACCTTCAGCATTCCTATTCCGGCCAGCGCCCGCCGCAATGCCGATCTCACGCTGCAACTGATTGTGACCGCCACCTTTGAAGCGACCGAACGCGGCCCCGACCCGCGCCCGAAAGGGGTGCGACTGGCGCAGATCAATGTCACCGCCCCACCCGGCGACCCGCTCACGCCGCAGCCTCCCGCGTGGCAGGCGGTCGGGTTGCTGACAGTAGCCGTGGTGCTGTGGTATGTGCTGCTGATACGTGTGACTGCCTCGTACCCGCTCAGTTTTTTGCTGACAGCACTGGCAGCGGGTGCTGCCGCGACCGGTCTGGCGCTGGCCCGTATCTGGATGGGGGCCACGTTGCAGGTCATCATCGGGGTGCTGCTGGTCGCGCTGGTGGTGGCGTGGTCGGGGCCGTTGCTCGGCTTTGTGCGCCAACTGCTGCACCGCTATGTACATGGGCACGCCCTCACCTATGCCCTGGTCGGGGTGGCCTTTGCATGGCTTGGCACGGTGGTCGCGCAGCAGGTGCAACGCTGGCGGGTGCAACAACCCGACTTCAGCATCGTGCATAATCTCTTCCCCGACTCACTGCTGATCGGGCTGCTGCTGGTGGGCTTGCTGGCGCTGGCGCTGGTGCTGGGCCGCGAAGGGCTGCCGCGCATTGCCGATGGGATTGTTGATTTTATTGGCGGGCCACGCAGCGCCCTGCTGCTGCTGGTGGTGCTCGGTGGGCTGTGGCTGGGCTACGAAATCATTGTGATCAGTGCGCTGCCCTATGTGGGCCACGCCGACTATGCCGATAATGCGGTGGTCGCCCGCAACCTGGCAGCGGGGCGCGGCTGGGTCGTCGATTATGTCACACAGTTCTATAAAATCTACCCCACCACCACCCGCCCGCAAGAGACATGGCCGCTGCTTCAGCCGGTATGGATTGCACCGTTTATCGCCCTGTTCGGGCCGCAGGCGTGGGCCGCCAAAGCTCCCCAACATTATCTTTAACGCGCTGCTGCTGCTGCTCCTCTACCGCATCGGGGCGCGGCTGTGGGATAGGCGCGTCGGGTTGCTGGCGGCGCTGCTTACACTCACTAATCATCTGTTTTTTACGCTGACCATCTACACCACCAGCGATCTGCCGTTTGTGGTGTTCAGTGCGGCGGCGATCTACTTCCTGTACCGCTATGTCACCACAGCGGCGGCTGATGCCGAACAACGCGGCAAAGTGCCGCCCCTGGCATATCTGGCTGGCTCTGGTGTGTTCACCGGCTTGATGATGCTACAAAAGCCAAGCGGAGCTATGATTGCGCTTGGCATGGGCATCTGGCTGCTTATCTCGGTCTTCAACTGGCGCGCACTCACCGCCCCCGAACATCGCCTGAGCACAACGTGGCACAGCCTGCGCCGCGTGGTCGTGCTGGCGGGGGTGTGGACAGCGATTGCGCTGGTCGTGCTGTCGCCGTACCTGGCGCGGAATGTGGCGCTGTTTGGCAAGCCCGTCTATTCCACCGAGAGCTATGATGCGTGGGTGCTTGGCTATCGCGGCGATAGCGGCGAGGCGTGGCACGATATCTACCGCGTATACACGCCCGAACTGGGTGGCCCTGGCCTGCCCGACCGAAGCTGGATACTGCGCTGGGGCTTTGATTATACCTATGCCAAATTCCGCACACAGGTACAGGCGTTGCGCGAGTATCTGGTGCCCGCCTGGAGCGGTCTGCCCGCTGCGCTGGCAGGCGAAGACGGCTACCTGCCGCTGCTAAGCCGCAACGAAGAAAAGAACCTGCTCACTCCGGCGGGTATCTGGCTGGCCTGGATTGGCATGGTGGCGGCGCTACGTTCGCGCTGGCGGCTGCTCAGCCTGTTGCTGCTGGCCTTTGCTCCCTATACCGTCTTTCTGCTGACCTACTGGCGCACCAACGAAGAGCGCTATTTCTTGATGGTGATGCCCTGGCTCTATTTGCTAGCCGCCTGGATGATCTGGGCCGGTTACGACCGGCTCTCGGCTATCGGTCAGCGCCGCTGGAGTCCCCTGGCGCTGATCCTGGTGGGGGTGGTAGGAACGGCGATTGTCCAGCCATCGTGGGGACCGATTGCAACCAAAGTGCAGGTTGAGCCGCAGCAGTGGTCTCCCGATGTGCAGGCCTATCGCTGGATTGAAGAAAACGTGCCGCCCGCAACGGTGATTATGACCCGCAACCCCTGGCAACTGAACTGGCACACCGAGCGCCCCGCTGTGATGATTCCGAACACCGCCGACAAGGGGCTGCTGTTCGGATTGGCCCGCCACTACGAAGCCGAATACCTTGTATTTGAAACATTGCAGCGCATCAAGGGCGATGGTGCACGCACACTGGCCCCGCTGATCGGCGCGGCAGATGCTCAGGTAGGCGATGTAATCGACGGCTTCGAGGTAGTCTATGCCAGCCCTACGCCCGATAACCGGGTACTGATTTACCGCTTCCCCGATTCGTTTGTGGAAACGGCGGAGTAGCGCAGCGGTGCGGGGCGAGGGATAGCGTGGCACCTGTCGCCGGGAGGTTCAAACCTCCGGCTACTGAATACAACGCCTGCCCACGTGGGCTGTATTTCAGTTTTGCGCTGTGCGCTGTGCCCTTTCGCTTGTGCCCCTGGCCCTCTGCCCCATGCCTGTACGCTGCACACATGCCGATTTTGCGGTATCATTAGCGGGCAACCAGAGCAACGACAGACAGGCGTAGTATGCGCGTTTTGATGCTGACAACTTCATACCCGAAATATCGCGGCGAAACCACCGCCCCCTTCATTGAAGAAATAGCCGCCGGACTGGTGGCACGCGGGCACACGGTGCATTTGCTGGCCCCCTGGCACCCCGATATCCGCCGCGACCCGATTGAGCGGGGGGTGCATCTGCACTTCTTCCGCTATGCGCCCCACCCCTCCCTGAATATCTGGGGCTATGCGCAGGCACTCTTCGGTGATACCACCATCCGGCTCCAGGCTGTTGCTGCGCTGCCTTTTGCACTGTGGGCCTCGGTGCAATCGCTGCGGCGAGCCATTCAGCACATCGGCAACTTCGACCTGCTGCACGCACACTGGGCACTGCCCAATGGTGTACCCGCCGCAGTGGTGGCGCGGCAGTGCAACCTGCCGCTGGTCATCAGTCTGCATGGCAGTGATATCTATATGGCCGAGCGCTACTGGCCTACCACCCCCTCGGCGGGCATTGCGCTGCGTGCCGCCGATGCTATCACCGCATGCAGTAGCGACCTGTTCCAGCGGGCGGTGCGGCTGGGTGCGCCCGTTGAGCACAGCACGGTGATACCGTATGGTGTGGATACCAGCGTATTCCGGCCTGATCCAAACACCCGCAGCCGGGTACGGGCCGAACTGGGGCTACAGCCCGAACAGCCGCTTGTGGTGGGGTTGGGGCGACTCGTGTACAAAAAGGCTTTGCGGTGCTGCTGGATGCATGGCTGCATGTGCTGGCCCACCATCACAGGCAATACTGGCCATCGTCGGCTATGGCGACCTGCGCGAACAGCTTGAG
>JAAUSQ010000117.1 GCA_012033195.1 Chloroflexaceae bacterium | reverse complement strand
CTCTGGTGTCCGTGACTGATGAGTCGGCCAGACCAGAGGCGTTCGCGTAATCTCATGCAGCGCGACTGGATTGCTCATTCACTCCGCTCCCATCTTTCCATCGCTGACCGTGCCAGCACCCTTTGATTGACGCCCGCCGCGTAATGCTCGACCATCTGCAATGTCTGCCCGGTGATCGCCGCTACCTCAGCTGTCGAGCAGCGCACCTCGAGAAGTTTCACGACCGCGTTCTTTCGCAAGCCGTGGAACACGAATTTGTTGCGCCGCGGTATCTCAGGGCGGCCTTGCCAAACGACACCTTCGTGGTCGCCGTCGGCGGCAGCACCTGGGCAATCTGGGTGGGCGTGCTGGCGGCCAGCAGCGGCGCAGTTGCCGTCGGTTCTGGCACCTGGGTCAGCGTTGGGGTTGGTGTATTGGGCGGCGTTGCCGTCGGTGTTGCGATAGTGGTTGCGGTTGCCAGTGGGGTGGGCGACGATGGCCCGGGGAATTGTAAGCCGCGCTCCTGGGCGGGCAACAGCGGCATAAACATTGGGAACTCTTGGCGAATGACAATTGCAACCGGGGTACGGGCATCGAAGGTTGGTTCTGCCGCGATGCTGATCGGGCCAGGATCTTGCAGTCCTGGAAGGCCCGGATCGTCCTCGTCACCCCACGGGCTATAGTCAGCCGCATTGACGGCAAAGAGGTTGAAACCGAAGCTTTGCCCACCAGGAGCCACAAGCGATAGTACGAACAGGGTTAGGAGGTGAAAACCGAGCAGCGCAATACCGACCGCACCAACAAAGAGCCACGGTGTGAGCCGCCGTTCGGGTCGCTCGGATTCATCCTGCGTTGGCGCAGGATCATGCCGCTGAAGTAAGCGGCGTATCTGATTTATCACGGATGTCCACGGCATCGCTGACCTGCAAGGTAAAGCTAAATGTACTGCCTACGCCGGATTTACTCGTTACCCACACCTGTCCGCCCTGACCTTCCACCAGATGTTTCACAATTGCCAGACCAAGGCCAATGCCCCGGTTTTGCGAAGAAATACCTTCCTCGCGGCCTGTCCCGCGCACAAAGCGCTCAAAGACATGGGCTTGCATTTCCGGGTCGATACCATTGCCAGTATCAATCACATCAACCTGTACGTAATCGCCCTGGCGACGGGATTGGATGGTGATCCCCCCATCGCTTGTATAGGTAATCGCATTATCAAGCAATTGTTTGATAATGGTTTGGACATGTGCGTAATCGGCCAGGACCGTCGGGAGATCGCTTGCGATGTTGACCGTGAGACTCAAGCCCTTGTCCTGGATGCGACGTCGTTCTTTCCAGAGTACATCATCGATGGCTTCTTGCAGCTTGAGCACTTCAAGCTCAATGGTTAGCGCACCAGAGTCAATGTTTGCAATTATAATAACATTGTCAATCAACTTTGTCATGACCAGAAGTTTCTGATACATGACACTTATTTCACTATTCTGGTCTTTGCTGAGTTCGCCAAACGATCCTCGCAACAACAGTTCAGACGTTCCGCGAAGGGTTGTAATGGGGGTGCGAAGCTCGTGCGAGATGGTGCTGATAAAGTTGTTTTTGGCCTGCGAAATCTCAAATTCGGCGGTCAGATCTTGCAGCACATACACCTTGCCCAGATAGTGCCCATTGGTGGAGTGAACCGGGTTGCTGGTGATGCGCAGGGTATGTTCGTTGGCCAGATACAGATTTTCCATCTGGCTAATGTCGAGGCCGGTTACCTGCGCTTGCGGCAATGGCTCAATCGGCAGGTCTGTGTAGTGCAGCGGTTCGAGCACACCGGGCCGCAAGCCAAGCAAGCGTCGTGCCTCCGGGTTCATAAACTCGATGTGCCCATCGGGGTGACACATCACCAGGCCATCGGTGATACTTTCCATAATCGAGCGGCGACGACCCGACTCGGCATAGACCTGCTGGTAGAGATTGACCAGATAATCGGTCATCATGTTAAACGAGCCAGCTAGGGTACCAATCTCATCAGTGGTATGTACAGCACTGCGCTGCGATAGATCGCCCCGGCTCACGCGTACCGCTGTTGTCACCAGATTCTCAAGCGGACGGGTAATCTGCTGCGCCGACAACGTGCCCATAATGATAATACCTGCGGTCAGCAAGATGGCAATAATGGTGATAGGCCACCGCACGTCTGCGACTGCTGTATACACTTGATCACGCGGCATGCCTGTTCCGATATAGCCAATCGGCAGGCCACGGATGACCAGCGGGGTATAGGCAAGTTGATAGCTGGTATCATTCACCTCAATCGTGTCGAGCGCCGAACGGTCATTGGCGGTGTTACTCTCGACCAACTGACGCAGCACATCAACACGCAGGGGCGGGATAATCGCAGTAACATTGGTTCCACTGGGGAGCGGGGTGTACCCATCTGTTTGCTGCGGTACAAATGCCGCTACATCTATTATTTCTGTGCCATAGATCACGCGGCCAAAGGTGTCGTGAATAACGATAATTTTGGCCTGCGAATCCCGTGCGAGGATGGGCAGGAAGCGATCAATATCAATGGCAAGGATCATACCGCCCACTACACGCTCGTCACGGTAGACGGGTGTAATGGTTGCAAAGTACATATGCACCTGGCCATCGTGGGAAGGCAGTTGCAGCAAGGCCGCAAACTTGTCAGCATCCTGATTGGGCGTAGCCGAGAGGACCCGCCCGACTAGGGTGCCTGGATTATTGGAGAGGAACAGTGTTTCGTTGCGGGTATAGGGTACGGTTGCATTGAACTGAGTTGGTACGTTCCGTTCCCGTTCAATATCAACCAGCGTGCTACCAGAGGGGGTAAAGGCAATCAGGCGGTCGAGCCGGACTGAGTTGTCCCGGACACCAATGGTGAAGAAGGGTTGCAGGGCTTTGAACAGTTCATCGGCGTTTTGCGCCTCAAGCGTGGCTGCCACTGAGTCGGCGCGTACCTGCCCAGCATCGTCAACGTTGCGACCAGAAAATACAATCAGGCGGAGATAGTCGAGGTTTGCAATTTCCTGTTGCACAATTGCATCATTGGTCCGTCGGGCCGCCTCGCCAACCACAAAGTTGAAGCGTTCCTGCGCGACACCAGCCGATACCCAGACAGCAACCGCAAAGCCTGCCATCGCTACGAGAATTGTTAATAGCAGAAAGGGCAGAATAATTTTGTAGCGAATGCGTGATTGGAACTGTCGGATCAGACCATTCATACCTGTCCTATATCCCGTGCTGGACAACCACAAAACGGGTTTATCAGTCGCTGTCCTCTGCGATCCAACCTGGTGACAGTAACGGTCTACATGTTACATATCCGACCCTTTGCGATGAGGGTGGCTGGCAGTCTTGCCTGCAACATCCATCGTACGCGATGCCCCTGTTGACGAACAGCCTGGAAATGGCCTCTGGTAATCTGGTACCTGTATAGCCACCCCGTAATACGCCCATTTTTCTGTATTATACGCTAGCACAGCCGAATGTGAATACCCTACATCAAAATTGTCACAGAGTTGTAATCGTGTCTAAGCGTGGGAATAGGAAGCGCTCGGGGCGCAATATGGTACGGTTTATGATTCAAGTTTGAGGAGCATGCGGATCGACTCCAGCATATCATCGATCAAGAAGGGTTTGGCGATATAACGATCAATCCCGATGCGGCGCACTTCGCGGCGCAATTCGGGGCTATCGTAGGCGGTAAACATAATCACAGGAGCCGTCTCGCCCCGCGCCCGCAACGTCTTCACCAGATCGGTTCCCGCCATTCCCGGCAGGTTATAGTCCGTCAGCAGGATATCATACGGTTCTTTGTTCCACAGTTCGAGACCCTCCTCGGCACTGTGGGCATACGCAAAGATGTAGGGGACCCGCAACAGGGCCACCGATGAACGGATCAGGCGAACGATGCTCATATCGTCTTCCACAACCAGAAAACGCACAATGCGCTGTGAACTACCGCTTTCTTCACTCCTGGCAATGGGCACTTGCGCCTCCTTGGGGGGATGCTGCACAATAGTACTCGCCGTGGTCGACTGGATGACGCGGGTCTGTGTTTCAGATCGTTCCAATTTTTCAAGCAATTCGCGCAACTCCCGTGGGGGAGTGAACTTTTCTCCCGGCATAATGTTATCCTACAACGCTAACAGGAATCTGGATATGATGCATAGACTTTGCAGCCTTCTTGTATTGTAACATGCTCTTTCTAAGTTACAATCTATATATCGTAAAAGACGAGAGTATTTTAGTATAAAGCATGTTACAGTTTTCAATACCTCGTCCTCCCGTGCGGCACAAGCACAACCGCTATGCAGCAGGCTTTGTCTGTAAGAACGTAATATTTCGCTGAATAGGTATACGTTAGGTATACATAAAGATCTATTTGACATAGTCAAACAGCAGTTCGTGTTGCTTGCCGGGAAATGATCGTTGATTGTAGTGTAGCACATTCTTTGCTGCGAACGACCGCTCTTTTCTGCTATAATGAGGACAGTCTGTTTGTAGCATGCTATCAACAGGATAGGAGAACGCACTATGTCCGGCCATACCAAATGGCATACTATTCGCCGTGCAAAAGGTGCCGTCGATCAGAAGCGCGGCCAACTTTTTACCAAACTCGCTCGCGACATTACCATGGCAGTGCGCGAAGGGGGCGGCGGCGACCCTGAATTTAACTTTCGGCTGCGGCTGACCATTGATAAAGCCAAGCAAAATAATATGTCCAACGATGGCATTCAGCGTGCAATTGATCGCGGTCTCGGCAAAGGCAGCGATGGCGCGATGGAAGAAACCGTCTTTTATGAAGGCTACGCGCCCGGTGGCGTGGCGGTGCTGATTGAAGCTGCAACCGATAACCGCAACCGCACCAGTGCCGATGTGCGCTACATCATGAATAAAAATGGCGGTAGCCCCGGCGAACCTGGTTCGGTGGCGTGGATGTTTCAGCAGAAGGGCCTGATCAGCATTGATCTTGATGGAGTGAAGATGGATGCCGAAGAACTGACGCTCCTGGCGATTGACGCTGGGGCGGAAGATGTGGAGGTGTCCGATGACGTGCTCGAAGTTTATACCGAGTGGACTGAACTGAACAGTGTCCGCCAGAAGCTTGCTGATCAGGGTATTGCCATTCGCGATGCCGAAATGATGATGCGCCCGACCACCCTGGTGACGCCCGAAGAAGAGGATGCTGTCAAGGTGATGCGGCTGCTGGAGAAGCTTGAGGATCTGGACGATGTACAACGCGTGTTCAGCAACCTCGATATTACCGATGAACTGGTTGCAAAGCTGGACTGATGCGTATTCTTGGTATTGATCCTGGCACCGCTATTCTGGGGTGGGGTGTGCTCGATAGCACCGGCGCGACAATCAGTGCCGTCGCCTATGGTGCACTGACCACCCTCGCCAATACGCCCCCTGCCGAGCGTCTGGTGCAGTTGTTTGCTGGTCTGCAAACCGTGCTAGCACAGCACCGCCCCGATGCCGCCGCTATCGAAGAACTGTTCTTCTCGCGCAACGTTACCACAGCGCTGGCGGTGGGCCAGGCACGCGGCGTGGTGCTGCTGGCTATCGCGCAGGCGGGTGTGCCTATTTATGAATACAAGCCGCGTGAAGTGAAGCAGGCCGTAGTGGGCTATGGTGGGGCCGATAAGCGCCAGATCCAAGAGATGGTGCGGATGACACTCTCGCTCGCCACCATTCCGAAGCCCGACGATACCGCCGACGCACTGGCTATTGCACTCTGCCACGCCTACACTGCCCCGGCGATGCAACGTATCGCTGCCCAGTTATAACGCCGTATGCCACCACGCAAAGCACGCCCCAATCGCAAAACCGCCCCGCCGCGCCCATCCAGCGATTTCGAAGAGATCCGCCCACAAGTCTTTTTTATTCACAATCCGGCAGTGCGCCAGATCATCAAAGGTGAGGGCACGATTGATGGCACCCGCTTTGAGCTAACAAGTTGGCGGCGTGAAGGGTTGCTGGGCCGTCTGGAGTCGCACGGCTTTCGGGTGCTGACGCTCGAAACGCAGATTGAACTGCTGCCCGAACCACCGCACGCCGATGAGGTGGAGCCACCCGACCCGGCGGCAACTCGTGGGGTGCATAGTATCCGGCGCGGCGACCGCTACAGCTTTTTTGATGCGTGGCACTATCGCTGGGCTGCGATTGCGCCACTGCCGCCCACAGCCGATGGACAGACGCATGTACACTTGGTGCCCGGTTGGGTGGTGCGGCGGCGGCAGGGACGCGGTAATGCAAGCTACTATCAGGTTGGTGGGCAACCCGACCATATCACCCTGCTACCGCTCGATGCAACCGATGCCCTGCTGCACGGCTATGCCCAGGCAATGAACCTGCCGCACCGTCCGTTGTCTATCAGCCATATCGAAGCGGGCTATCTCCTGCCGCCGCTCGAACTGCCCACTGCCTACACCACCCTGCTCAAGCGCATTGCCGAGCCGGTGCAGGCAGGCTGGCTGGTTGATGAGCAAGCCTTACCGCTGGCGCGACAGGTGTATGCCTGTATCGGCGTGGCGCTGACGATCACTCCTCCTCACGAGTGAGGATCTGGTTGTAAATCACCGCGACCGACGCGACCACGGCAATAATTACAGCCAGCAGAAAAAAGCCCAGAAGCGCAAGCAATGTCATGGTGTTATCCCCTTATGGTATACAGTGTACCCTGCCTAATCATACATCAGAAATAGGGACATGGTACAATGCAGCCACCTACAACACCGACTACTGGAGGCACTGCGATGCCATCGCCCTTTCCCGGTATGGATCCCTATCTCGAAGGTGATCTCTGGCAAGAATTTCATGATACGCTGGCGAACACAATTCGGGCACAGTTGCTGCCACAGATAGCGCCGAAGTACGTGGCGCTGCTGTCCAAGCGGTATGTTTTAAGCCGTGCTGATCTTGGTATTGTTGATATAACAGGTGAGCGCGTCTTTTATCCTGATGCTCATGTTGTCACTAATCCGACGGCTTCACAACACATTATGCTTGGTCAATCTGTAGCAGATATAACAACACCAACCATTGAGCTTGCCAGCCCGATGCTTGAAGAAGTCCCCCTGCTCAGTGTCGAAATACGTGATGTTGCACAGCGCCAGCTTGTGACCTTGATAGAAATCCTGTCACCTGTCAATAAAACTGCCGAAGGTGCACGAGACTATGCCCAGCGGCGGGCCGAACTGTTGCAGACCCGCACGCATCTGCTCGAACTCGATCTGCTGCGTCAGGGTAACCGCATTCAACTGCTAGGCACACCGCCGCCTGCCTCATACTATCTGTACCTCAGCCGGGTGCAGCGCCGCCCCTATACGCAGGTGTGGGCGGTCGCGCTGCGCCAGACCTTGCCGATTGTACCAGTGCCGCTGCTACCATCCGATGCCGATGCAACCTTGCATGTACAGGCCGCTGTCGATGCATGCTTCGAACTGGTTGGCTATGAGCGGCTGATCGATTATCGTGCCACACTGCCGCCGCCCGCCCTGAGCGATGCAGATGCCGCGTGGGTGGTGGAACTGATACACGAACAATAACACCTGCGCTGTTCCCCTGCCCGGTTCCCCCTCGCCCCATCCGTGGGAGAGGGGGCCAGGGGGCGGCGTGCTACCGCTACTCGGCGCGGCCCTGTTCGCGCTTGATAATGGCAATTGTATCCTGGGCGCGTAAGAACGACGGGCGCGGACTCCAGTCCGGGTTGAGCAGACCAAACGACGACTGCTCGTGCAATGGCTGCGGTGGGTCAACTTCGTTCCAGGTGACCGCAAAGTTCATATTCCATAGAATCATATTGCCCACCCACGGGTACTGCTCGTAGGCCATCAGCATCGCATCGCCGATGTATTGCGCCTGCTGCTCGAACGATACCTGATTGCCGTACTCATACCCTGGCGTGACATTCTCGGTGGCCCAGCCGTATTCGGTAATCCATACCTGATGCTCGCCATAGCCATACGCTTCCATCACAGCGCGAATGTTTTCGATGTTGCGGAAGTAGAAGGTGCTGTCGTTGGTCCAGCCCTGCGCGTTGCTCGGATTGTCGGGGTAGAGCGTGTCGGGCGGGTTGGCCGAGCCTGCCGCATGCACGGCCTGCACATCGAAGTGCCCATTCATCAGGCCATCGCGATACTCATACATCGCCCGCAGGTATTCAATATCTGAGATCGACTCATCGAAGCTGGTGTAGCCGGTCGGTGAAAGCGCACCCGTTACAACATACGCATTCGGGTTGACGGCCTTGATACGGCGGTAACATTCCACCAGCATTTCGACATAGCGCCCCGCATCCTCGAAGGTGATGCGCCCGCCAGTTTCGTGGGCCAGGTTCTGCTCATTCCAGATCTGGTAGGCATCGATTTTGTCGCCGTAGCGCAGCGCCATATCTTCCACAAAATCGCCGAGCTTGACCGGATCGGCGGGCAGACCGTCCGAGCCATCGGCGGTATAGTAGGTGGGCGACCGTACAATGCTCACCATCAGCTTGAGATCGTAGCGATCCACGGCCTCGACAATTTCATCGAGCCGTTCCCAGCCATAATCATCCGACTTCCACTCGATATCTTTCCAGTGGACCTGCTGGCGCACCCAATCGAAGCCAGCGTTTTTGGTGAGCTGCAACACCCGCTCATAGTCGGTGTAAAAGAGATGCGCCACCGCCCCAAACTCAAGCTGATTGGTTTGCAGCATTGGGTAGCCGCCCGCCGTGATGATCGGTGTTGCGGTTGGGGTTGGCACTGGCGTCGGCGTATCCGTCGGCGCGGGTGTATTAGTCGGCACGGGTGTATCCGTTGGCACGGGCGTATCCGTTGGCACGGGTGGTATCCGTCGGCACGGGTGTATCCGTCGGCGCGGGTGGATTGGTCGGGCTGCGGTACCACCGTCGGGTTGCCTGTGCAACTGGTGTACTGGCTGGCGGTGTTGGTACTCCGCCGCACGCCGCCAGCATTGGCAGCACCAGCAGCGCAATGCTGAGCAACCGCAGCGGGGTCAATATAGACATAGCTTTTCCCTTCTTCATATAACTTACGCCCGTCTGCGCTATGTAACCCTCACTTCCAACCCCGCTTCCACCGCAGAGGTAAGGGGGGCCAACCCGCGCACACGGCACTGAAATGCCGGGATAAGGGCGCAGGTGCCCCCATTCCCGGCATTCCATTGTTCCTACGTTGTTCGGTGTGGTCAGTCCTTCGGCATTGCCTGGATTGCATACCAGGCCGGACGCGGCGACCAGTCACCATTCAGCACACTGAACGATGCCTGCTCGTGGTCGGGGTTGCCTTCGTACTGGGCCCACGGAATGGAGAAGTTCAGGTTCCACAGGAACATACCACCCATCCACGGTGCCCACTCGTTGCGCCCAATCTGGAAAGCCCGAATGATGTATTCGGCCTGATCTTCCTGCGAGTTGTCGCGCCCATACTCGTAGCCGGGGGTATTGTTGGTGGTGGCCCAGCCAAACTCAGTTAGCCAGATCTGGCGGTCGGCATAGCCCGTCTCCACCATCACCTGCCGAATATCCTGAATACGGCGGAAGTAGAACTCGCGGCTATTGTCCCAGCCAGGATTGGGGCCGGGGTCTTCCGGGTACAGCGTGTCGGGCGGGTTGTTCTGGCCGCCGGGGTGCGTCCCGATGACATCGGCGCGGAAGCGCGGGTTGTTCAACATCTGGCGCACAAAGGTGACATCGCTGATCGCCACGGTTGGCTCGTTGGTTTCGGTTGCCGAAGGCGATGCACTCACCACGATGGCATATGGGTCGGCGGCCTTGATTGCATTGTATGCCTCGTAGAGCATATCAACATAGAAGTCGGCATTTGCCACCCGTCCACCGTTCTCCACGGCCAGGTTTGGCTCGTTCCAGACCTGGTAGGCCTGCACCTTGCCCCGGTAACGGGCCGCCATTTCGCCCATAAAGTTGGCGAAGAGGCCAATATTCTCGCGGGAAGGCATGCCGTTTCGTCCGTCGGGCGTGGCCCACGATGGCGAGCGCACCACACTGATGAGCATGTTCACTCCGGTGGCGTGGGCATCGTTCACAATATCATCAAGCTCGCCCCAGAAGATCGCACCAGAGCGATCCTGGATATCTTCCCAGGCAATCTGCTGGCGGACCCAGTAGATCTGCGAGTTCTTGGAGACCTCCAGCACCCGCTTGCGATCCTGCCATGCGCTGCCATCCTGGTACAGGTGGACATTGTAGCCATACACAAACTGCGTCGGCAGCGAGTCGCGAGCCAGACCAGGTCGGAAGGCCGGGTTGCTGGAGTGGTTAGCGGCCTGGGCTTCTTTGCCAAGCAGACCAAGCAGCACATCAAACGGGGCTGCGTTTTCGGGGTGCCACTCCATGCGCTGGCGCTCGAAGTACTGCACCCAGTACACCTGCCCATCATCCGCGTTGACTTCCTGGAACTGCTCCGAAATCGGGTAGCCAAACACTTCCAGGCCGCCGTTGTTCAGCCAGAAGTTGCGGAAGGGGGCGGGGCTGTTGGTCAGGGTGTGGCCCGTCGCCTCAATCCAGGTGCCATTGCCGGGGTCGGCAACGCGCTGGAAAGGCTGCTCATTCTCGCGGCCCTGCGCGGCCAGGTTCCCCATCAGGCGGCCCAGAATATAAAAGCGGTTCTCCTGCGTGCCGTAGTTCTCAGGATGCTCCTCCAGCACAGCCCGCTCAAAGTACTGCACCCGGTAATAGTTGCCAGGGTTGGTGGGGCTTTCTTCGATGAAGGGGCGCGAGATCGGGAAGCCGAGAATCGACAGTGCGTTCGGCGTGTTCTGCCAGAACTCCAGGAAGTAGTTGACCGCCGCGTGGCCCGTCTCAGCAAAATAAAATGCCTGTGCGGGTGGGTAGGTCGGCGGTACCTGGTCGGGACTGGTTGCAACACTCTGGGCACGAACAACGGCTGGCTGCGGAATAGCAACCAGACCGACTAGCATGGTCAGCAGTACAACAACTGCCATGGCCTTTTTCAACATACAGATCATCCTCCTCGTGGCGTAATCGTTCCTTCTTGATTCGCTCGGTTGTGTATCAATACTCATACACGTTATGTACCAGACTCAACGCAATCACCACCCGTAATCATAGCGCCGCAGTATCATAACGTGCTTAAACCTGCCTGACATCTTGCTGATACCAGTCATATGATTACTGGATCGCCTGGAGTGCCAGCGCGACTGCTTCGGCGGGCGAATTGGCAGGAAGAACATGGGGCTGGTGGGTGGCGTCCATTCCGAGATCCCAGGTATGTAACCCGATCACGCGCCGCCCGATTTTGCGGGCCAGCGCAATTTCCGAGAGCGTCCCATACTCGCCAGCTATCGCAATCACCACATCGGCAGTCTGCACAATAATGACATTGCGTGCATGCCCCATATTGGTAGGAATAGCAACCTGGACACTGGTATTGGCAGCCCTGGCATCGGCTCCGGGTAGGATGCCAATGGTGAGTCCACCAGCGGCGGCGGCCCCCTGACAGGCGGCTTCCATCACTCCGCCCAGGCCGCCACACACCAGCACCGCGTTCGACTCGGCAATCAAGCGCCCGACGGCTGCGGCGAGCGTCCATGTGGCAGCATCACACATTCCGGCTCCGCACACCCCGATAACAGGCTGGCGTTGTGATACGACGTTCGACATAGAAATACGAAGTTAGTTACTCATGCGATAGGATATAAAGCCAGATAGCTGACATAATGCACACTGTTACTACACAGGGCGGTGGCATTATAAAACGGCTTATTACGTACGTCAAACTAACAAGGGCGTTTTGAGGGGGAAAGAGATAAGATATTGATGAGAAAAAAAGGCCGTGCAGTTGTTGCACGGCCCAAAATGGAGCGGGAGACGGGATTCGAACCCGCGACCTTCTCCTTGGGAGAGAGACGCTCTACCAACTGAGCTACTCCCGCTTTAGTTCACGAGTATAGCACGCGTGCGTTTTCCTGTCAAGCTATGTCACCAGACGATAGCCAACACCCCACTCGGTCAGCAGCAGGCGCGGGTTGCGCGGGTCTTCTTCGAGTTTGCGGCGCAGGTGCCAGATATAGACCTTGAGGTAGTCGTTGTCGCGGGTGTATTCCTGGCCCCACACGGCCCGCAGCAGCGTTTCGTGTTCCACCACCGAACCGGCGTGCTCAGTAAGCATCACCAGCAATTGATACTCGGTCGGGGTCAGGTCAATCAGGTTGCCACGCACCCGCACTTCGCGCTTCTGCTGATCGATTTCGATTTCGCCTTCACCTGCCGAGAGGGGCCGATTGGCACTGGGGCTGCGGCGCAGCAGCGCCCGAATGCGGGCCAGCAGTTCGTCCATGTTAAACGGCTTGCCCAGGTAGTCATCGGCACCGTGGTCGAGGCCAGTCACAATATCCTGGCTGCGTACCCGTGCCGTCAGCATCAGGATCGGCAGTTGCGAAAATTCGCGGATCTTGGCACAGGCTTCCACGCCGTCCATCTCTGGCATCGCCACATCCAGCACCACAAGGTCGGGGCGGCGTTCGCGCACCATCTCGAGGCATTCCAGGCCGTTGCGGGCCTGCTCAACCTTATAGCCCTCATGCTCAAGATTGATGCGTACCAGTTCGCGCAGGTTACTATCGTCGTCTACTACAAGGATTGTTCGCTGATCCATAGCGTCTCACATTTCGGTGTTAGCGCTGCGCTGTTGCTTCGGCTTGCAGCTCTTCAAACAGCACAGTCACTTCGTCTGCCGTAATTTCGCTTACTCGCACAAAACGAATATTCCCCGCCGGTCGATAAAGAAGCTCGTTGGGAGCGGGAACACACGGAAGGCGCGGGTTGCTTCCCCTTCCATATCAAGCGCAATTGGGTAACTTACCTGAAACTGATCAACAAACGCCTGCACATCTTCCAGGCTGTTGCCCTGGCGTATTTCGTCATCAGTCAGGTTGACGCCTACGATGACCAGTCCCTGGTCTTTCAGTTCAGTATACGCCGCCTGCAACGCTGGTGTTTCACGGATACACGGTTCGCACCATGTGCCCCAGAAGTTGACCAGCACTACCTGCCCGCGATAATCGCTCAGGCGCAATTCGTCGCCTGCCAGCGTGGGCAGGCTGATATCAGGCGCTCGACGGTTCATCTCCCCAACCGAAGGCAGTTCGGTGCGGTCGGTCAGCATCCAGACAACACCAATGAGCAGCAGCGCCAGGGCGTGCTCGGCCACCTCGATCACGCAGTAGTCCGGGCAGTTGGTGACGGGGATGCCGTGGGCCGTGCAATACGCCACATCGATGTGTCCAGCCCGATCCCCAGGCGGCACACGATCCGGCAGCGGGGGGGCGGCGGCGATCACCCGGGCC
>JAAUSQ010000116.1 GCA_012033195.1 Chloroflexaceae bacterium | reverse complement strand
CCGAAATCGCCTGAGTTGCTGGCGCAGGGATGGCAGCAGGTGCTTGATGGCAAGGTGGTTGGAGACCCGCAACGTATCCGCCAGCGCATTGTAGACCACTTTAGTGTCGACCGCCTGATACAACGAACGGCTGACGTGCTATGGTAAACTGGCTCTATCTCGCCAGCTCGCTGCTGGTTATTCTCATCATCTTTCGCAAGAAGAACCCGGTTGATGCTAGGGCAATCTTTGGGGTCAGTACGCTTATCTATGGTCTCCCGCTCTATTTTGGGTATACAGAGTACAGACACCCAACAATCTATGGCATCGAATATTTTTCGACTCCGATTAGTTGGCAGGTCTATGTCATTTTCTTTGTGTGTCAGCTTATGTTTATTGCTATCAGCTTTATACCGATTCCTGCCCCATCACGCCCACAGATACGCCCGGCCGATACCTTCTGGTATGCGCTGATCATCAGCCTGCTGCTCTCTCTGAGCCTGCTGCATCTGACAGTCGGACTAGACACTCTCATGCAAGCACCCGACAAAGTTGCCATGATGGAGATGTTGAATGGATGGTTTGTAATTTCTGGCTGCTTAGCCATAAGTAGCTTGATTTATTTTGTTTTCTATGGTCGCAAACAGCTTGCATGGATGCTGGTTGTGCCGCTGGCATTTCTCGGCTTTGAGCTTGCCATTGGTTTCAAGGTCAATACCTTTCTCGGAGTCATCTCGCTGGTTGCTGCCTATTACAGCAAAGGCACGCTGAGAATAACATTTGCCAACCGTGTGGTTCTCGGCGTACTTGGTGGTATTACTTATCTGCTCTCGATCATCTTGAAACAAATTTACTTTGCGATCAAGGGTGACTACGTGGACAGTTATGTCGAAACCTTTGGCGATTTTGTCTATAGAGGCATCTCCAACAACGAGCCGTTTGGACAGATTGGCCTGTTGCACGATGTCATCCAAGCCAACATTGTGCTGCCAGATTTCTATAGCGTGTACTCGGTACTGCAATACATCCCCTTTTCAGCCAGCATCTTTGGCATTGAACCAGTGAACTTTAATATGTATGCCCAGGGACAACTCTACCTGAATGTGATCGGTGGTGTTGGCTCCTCGTGCTTTGGCGAACTCTATACGATTGGTGGTTTTCCCCTAATTATCGTATTCTTGATCTTTTTGGGTTGGTTGCTGTGCTTGCGTCCGCCAGCACACCCATATATAAGAATTCTCTACTTTTACTTGCTGCCCTATGTTACCTTTATTTCATTCGCAATGACTGGCAGCTTTCCGATTGGCATTGGCAAATACTTTTTTATTGCGACGTTGTTTGTCGTGCCAGTCTATATTGTCATTCGCACGATGAAAACGGTGCTGCATACATCACCATTGGCAACAAACCATCTAGCCAACCAGGAGCAAGCGTAAAACGATGTGTGGAATTACCGGCTATCTCGATCCTACATACCAGATGCGCTCAGATGAACTATCCAGCATTCTGACACGTATGACTGACACACTGCGCCACCGTGGGCCAGACAGCAGTGGCACCTGGGTAGACCCCACGGTGGCACTTGGCTTGGGGCACCGCCGACTCGCAATTGTAGACCTGTCTGCCGAGGGGCACCAACCCATGCGCTCGCACGACTCGCGCTACGTGATTGTTTTCAACGGCGAGATATACAATTTCACCGACATGGCACGCCACCTGCGCGAGAAGGGGCACCCGTTTCGCGGTCATTCAGACACCGAAGTCTTGCTGGCAGCAATCTGTCAGTGGGGCGTTGCTGGCGCACTCCAGCGGTCTGTTGGTATGTTTGCCTTTGCGCTGTGGGACCGCACGAGCGTATGCTCTATCTAGGGCGAGACCGCCTAGGCGAAAAGCCGCTCTACTATGGCTGGAGCGCGAACGTGTTTCTGTTTGCCTCGGAACTGAAAGCAGTGTGCCAGCACCCGGCATGGCAGGGCAGCATCAACCGCGATGCGCTGACGCTGTTTTTGCGCCACAACTACATCCCGGCTCCTTATACGATTTATCACAACATCTGGAAGTTGCCGCCGGGCACGCTCTTGACAGTACCTGCTGACCAATGTAGCCCACACATACCGCTTGAACCAACCCCCTACTGGTCGGCGCAGACAATTGCCGAACGTGGCTGTGCATCCCCTGTCAACATGAGCGATGCAGAAGCGATAGCATACCTCGACCACGTCGTGCGTGAGGCGGTGCGATTGCAGATGGTTGCCGATGTGCCGCTCGGGGCATTCCTATCCGGCGGTGTCGATTCATCTACCATGTTGCGCTGATGCAGGCACAACGTACACAGCCGGTGCGTACTTTCTCTATTGGCTTTCACGAAGCTGCCTATAACGAAGCCGATCATGCCAAAGCTGTCGCGCACTACCTGGGCACCGATCATACCGAGATCTACGTCACGCCAGAAGAAACGATGGCGGTGATACCACGGCTCCCTATGCTCTACGACGAACCATTTGCCGACTCATCGCAAATCCCCACATTCCTGGTTGCTCAATTAGCGCGGCAGCATGTCACCGTGAGTTTGTCGGGAGATGGCGGCGACGAACTCTTTGGCGGCTACAACCGCTACCCAATGGCATTGAACCTGTGGCAAACATTCGGGTGGGCACCGCCAACCTCGCGCTATGCGCTGGCTCGCCTGATACGGACGTTACCACATGATCTACTCACACAGCAGAGCATCTCTTTGCATCTGCTGGCAACCTATAGCCGCAAAGCACAGCGACTTGCCGATGTACTTGACGTACCAAATTTCGATGGGTTGTATCGTCTGTATGTGTCTATGCAAGACAACCCATCAGCAATGACACTCGGCGGGAGAGAACCACGCACCCTGCTCACACACTATGCAGACAGCCTACACCTGAACGATCTGACCTTGCGAATGATGTTCCTCGATCTGGTGACATATTTGCCGGATGATATTCTCGTGAAAGTTGATCGGGCGGGGATGGGCGTGAGCCTTGAGTCGCGCATACCGTTGCTTGACCACCGTGTGGTTGAATATGCCTGGAGTTTGCCGCTGAGCATGAAAGTCCGCAATGGGCAGCGAAAGTGGATTCTGCGCCAGGTGTTAGATCGCTATGTCCCCCGTGCATTGATTGAACGGCCCAAAACTGGCTTTGGCGTTCCCATTGGGCTGTGGTTGCGTGGGCCGTTGCACGAATGGGCAGACGCTTTGCTGCACCCAGATCGTCTGCACCATGAAGGGTTCTTCGACCCGCACCGCGTCCAGAAGCTCTGGAATGCACACTGCACAGAAGTCGCCAACAACGAATCGGCACTCTGGGGCATACTTATGTTTCAAGCCTGGTTAGAAACAGAGAGGTGACACTCCTATGTGTGGTATCTGTGGCTTCTACCGTATCCGCAATATAGAAAAACGCCATACGCCAATAGCCTGCTACACACGATGACCGACATGCTGCGCCACCGCGGGCCAGATGGTAGCGGCACATGGCTCAGCCCGGACACGCTTTGCGGGTTGGGGCAAACCGCCTGTCTATTATAGACATCGCTGGCGGGCAGCAACCAATGGTATCGCACGATGGTCGCTATGTCATCACCTTCAATGGCGAGATATATAACTATCGCGCTCTGCGGGCTGAACTAATCCAGCGAGGCGCACGGTTTCAAACCAACTCGGATACAGAGGTTATCCTGGAGGCGTTTCGTGCCTGGGGCACCGGTTGCGTGCAACGATTTCATGGCATGTTTGCGTTTGCATTGCTTGATACCCAAACACGCACCCTACTGCTGGCACGCGACCCCACCGGTATCAAGCCGCTCTACTATGCTGACACACCTGATGGCTTCTTTTTCGGATCGGAATTGAAAGCGATTCTTGCATCGCCGCATGTCCCACGCCGACTGAATTACCAGGCTCTGGCAGATTTTTTTGTCCTGAGCTATCCGCTGATGCCCAAAACCTTTTTTGCCGATTGTTTAGAACTTGAACCCGGCACATGGATGGAGATAACCACAGATCGTACAAACTCTGCGCGATACTGGCACTGGCAACGCCAAGAAGCATCCTGGGACAAACTACTGCGCTTGATGCAGTTGAGCAGGCATTGATACACAGCCTAGAAGACCATCTCGTCTCCGATGTGCCCATTGGGGCATTTTTGAGCGGAGGCATAGACTCATCATTGCTGGTTGCTCTGCTCGTCAAGCAACTCGGTGTAACGCTCGATACATTTACGGTGAAATTTGGCGAAGCCGCCTACGACGAATCCGCCGGCGCACAAGCCGTGGCAACCTACCTGGGAACCCGCCACCACCAGATTGAGATCCCATCAGGCGCGAGTGATCTTGACCTTGCCCAACAGGTGCTTGATCAGTTCGACCAGCCATTTGGCGATTCATCTGCTATCCCAACCTATCTGATCAGCCGCGCGATACGCACGGCTGTCAAAGTTGCCATCGCTGGCGATGGCGGCGATGAAATGTTTGGTGGATACCCGCGGTTTCGGCATGCCGATCTGGCGTTCGTGCTTGGGCATGCGCCACACTGGGTAGCTGGCATGGGGCTGGCTGGCTCGTACATGGCCGGCCAGCTTGGGTACGCCACTGCCGGACGCGCAGGCTGGCGGATGATGCAGGCTGTCCAGCACCGTACCGATGACCGCTTGCTGGCACTCTCGTGCTATACCTTTCCGCATATGCTCAACGAGATACTTCGCCCCGCCACCATGCGCCACTTGCACACCTATCGCCCCAAACTGGCATGCCCCGCCACACAGAGAGCCACCCGCCCACCCGCCGGGCCAGAATTTATAGATGCCACCATCGCCTATGCGCTGCCCGGCGACTATCTCCGCAAGGTAGATGTGATGAGCAGTGCCCACGGGCTAGAAGTACGTGTGCCGCTGCTGGGCATGCAGGTGCTCGACTGCGCGGCACGGTTGCCGCATCGCCTGCGCTATACAATCCGCGACACCAAGCTGATGCTCCGCACACTCATTCAACGCTATTTGCCGGCCGAGGTTGCCCACAGGCCAAAATCCGGCTTCGGCATCCCGCTTGATTCGTGGCTAGGGGCAGAAAACCGCGCCGATGTGTCTGCCCTGCTTATGTCGCCGCAGGCACGCATCCGCGACCTCGTTCACGATACCTGGCGCGATGCGGTGCTCAATGCGTTTATCAGCGGCTCGTTTGATACCACGCGCTGGAGCCGCTTTCGCGTCTACCAATATACCTACTTCTTGTGGAGCCTGGAAAGGTGGCTATGCCGATGGCAGCCGACACTGTAGAGACAAGCAATCTCTCCCACAGCCGTTCGTCGCTACGCGTCCTCATGGTCATCCCCGGCGATGAGTCGGATAGTGCTTCGATGCCATTTGTGCGCCGACAGGCCGATGCGCTTGAGCAAGCGGGGGTGGCTGTCTACCGCTTCTTTCTCGCATCACGCACATCTCCAGTGGTGCTGCTGCGCGAACAGCGTAGATTTCGCCAGGAAATCACCCGCTGTCGCCCCGATGTGGTTCACGCACAGTTTGGCACCATGACCGCCTTCTTTGCAATGATCAGCACACGCATACCGCTCGTTATCACCTTTCGCGGCAGCGACCTGAACCCGGTGCCGAGCAGCAAGGTACGCAGCCGGCTGGGGCATATGCTCTCGCACCTAGCAACTCTGCGTGCGACGGGTATCATCTGTGTGACTGAAGAATTGAGATCGCGGCTCTGGGTTCCAGGTGTCCGCACGCGTGCGGTTGTCATTCCCAACAGTGTCAACTTAGAAACATTCAAGCTCATGCCGCGCGACGAAGCCCGCCAGCAGCTTGGTTGGGTGCGTGATGAGTATGTCGTGCTCTTTAACGCCTGGCTCGCAGCCCCCCGGTTCAAAACCGGCTTGACCTAGCGCAGGCAGCAATTGATGTTGCCCGCTCGCTAGGGTATCATATACGCTTTCATGTCCTAGAAGGCCATGTGCCACCAGTACAGATACCAAGTATAATGAATGCTGCCGATTGTTTGCTCTTCACGAGCGACTACGAAGGCTCACCCAATATCGTGAAAGAGGCAATGGCATGCAATTTGCCCATTGTGTCGGTAGATGTGGGCGACGTTGTTGAGCGTCTCAAAGATGTGCAGCCATCGCGCATTGTGCAACGCGACCCGCACGATCTTGGGCAGGCGGTTGCCGATATTCTGACAATGGGCAAACGATCAAACGGGCGAGAGATTGCTGAGCGCGAATTATCGAACGAGCATATCGCCAAACGTATTATTGACGTGTATAGACAGGCAAGAGGCATATGACACAAGATTCGGTTACACACGTCACTATAGCGATTGCACATTCAGGCTTCACAACAACATATCTGTGTCTATCTGTGTTCATCTGTGGTTTATTTTTTGCCCGGAGTTGGTATGAATATCTGGATCATTGAGACAGCCGAACCAATGCCCACCGATGGCAATGTCCGCCTGATGCGATGTGGCATACTGGCATCCACCCTGCTCGCACGAAGGCACACCGTTGTCTGGTGGGCTTCAACATTTGACCATGCTCGCAAAATACAACGAGCCAGACACAACGCTCACGTCACACTCTCGTCAGGGCTGCATATTCGCTATCTGTACGGGCCATCATATACGAAGAACGTCACCCCTGCACGGTTGGTGCATAATCATGTCCTTGCGCGTACATTTGCACGCACGGCACCCGCTATGCCACGCCCCGACATCATCTTTTGCTGTCTGCCAACACTCGAAATGGCCCACCAGAGTATCTCATTTGCACGACACATAGGTGTGCCGATTCTCATTGACATCCGCGATCAGTGGCCGGATATTTACCTGAAGCCGTTTCCTCGCCCCTTGCACGGGCTGGCCCAGATGATGCTCTGGACCGAGTTTCACAAAATGCGCTCGATCTGCCGTAGGGCAACGGGGATTACCGCCGTGTCGCAGACGTACTTCGATTGGGCACTGACCTATGCCGGCCGCGGGCAAGGCATGTACGATGGAGTCTTTCCGCTTGGCTATCCGGCCACCACTGCACATGCAGCAACCGCTCTCAATCAACGAGCACATGAATTACAAGCCGCCCACGGCATCCGCTCCGATGCACTTGTGATAAGTTTCGTTGGTATCTTTGGTCTGTCCTACGATCTGGAAACAGTTATCGAAGCGGCCAGACTGCTACACGCACAGGGTGTCACACAAGTGCAATTTGTGTTGGCAGGGGATGGTGATAAGGGTAAGCGTCTACGCAATCTGGCACGCGGCATAGACACGGTCATCTTCCCTGGCTGGCTTGATGAACGTTCCATTCATGCCCTGCTCAAACTCTCATCCATCGGGTTGGCTCCCTACGTGAAAGGAGCATTGCAATCGCTCCCCAACAAGCCCTTTGAATATATGGCAGCTGGCCTTCCCATTCTCTCATCACTACAAGGAGAACTTGAAACGCTCATCACCAATGAACACATAGGCAAACAATATCAACCAGGCAATGCTCAATCGCTCGTTGATCAAGTACGCTGGTTTCTCGATCATCCCGATACGGCCACGGCTATGGGCAAACGCTCGCGCAGGCTGCTTGAAGAGCGGTTTAGCACCGAAACGGTCTACGCCAGACTCGCCGATCGATCTTGACTATGTTGCACACACGGCGTAACACAGACAACGCGCTATGAAACAGACATGCATCCGACTCGCACCAACTGAACTATGGGTTGTTGCCGCGGCTCTTGCGCTCAGTGTGCTCACACCACGCGCTTTGCCGCTTGCCCTGGGTGTGGCCGCGCTCTTCTGGCTCGTGCGCTGGGTAGCGTATGGTCGCCCCAGCATTGCCGCGCCAGCCGCCGTGCATGCACCGGTGCTGTTGCTCATTGCGCTCATCCCGATGACGCTGTGGGCGACGAGCGAACCAGACATCACCCGCACGCAGGTCTACCGCCTGCTGAGCGGCATAGCACTGCTCTATGCCATGGTGAACTGGGCAACAACACGCCAGCGCATCCAAACACTGGTGACGGGCATCATTACGTTGGGCTGGGAGTTGCGCTGCTTGCCCCCATCAGTGTTGTCTGGGAAGGATCAGGACTGCCATTTTTGCCGGCCCATATCTACACCGTTATGCCCAGATTGCTCCCATTTGCCATCAATGCCAACGTTATGGCCGGGGTGCTGATTGTGCTGCTGCCATTTCCGCTTGCTTTTGTGCTCTTCAGCGGCCAGCGCACCAGTTGTACCATGCTCATCCTTGCGGATGTCAGCACGCTGATGATGCTCAGCATCTTGGTTGCAACCCAATCGCGCGGGGCAATTGGTGCGCTGCTCGTGATCATCCTCATCATCTTCATACTGCGCTGGCGATATGGCTGGCTCATGGCGCTGGCATCGGCTGGCAGTGCAACCCTGGCACTGCTCGTCACAGGCATCGGCCGCATCACCGAGTTCACTCAATCGAGCGGTCTGCAACGCACCATCGAAACGCGTGTCGAGATATGGTCACGCGCGTGGGATATCGTGCAAGATTTCCCCTTCACCGGCATCGGTATGGGCACATTTGCCCAGATAACGAATGTGCTCTATCCCTTCTTTATGAACGACCCAGGCATTCCGCATGCCCACAACCTCTACCTTCACATCGCGCTCGATCTCGGTATCCTCGGCCTCGTTGCATGGCTTGCGCTGTGCATCACCAGTGTGCGAGCGTCATGGGGTGTCTACACACATGGAATGCTGACGGGAGATCGCTGGCTAACGGGGTTGGGGCTGGGGTTGCTCTGTAGCCAGGTGGCTCTGCTCGTGCATGGCATCACCGACAGTGTCGTCTGGGTTGATGCCCCAACCGCAGCACTCGTTTGGGGCGTGTGGGGGATAGCTCTCGCTGCACGACACCTGCACGAGCCAGGAAAAGCGTAACGCGGAATATGCCCCCACACGCCCTGCATTGACAGACGAGTAGTGCCTCATACCAAATACGGGAGGGCAGTTATACAAAATGGCTCGGTCTTTATCCGGTCTTTACGTCTTTGCGTCTTTGCGTGAGTCTACCTTTTTACCTCGAACTTGGTATAATCCTCCAAACTCATCAAAATGTCACATGCATTTGTGGCACATGTCCAGTACA
Source organism: Chloroflexaceae bacterium (assembly GCA_012033195.1). GTDB lineage: Bacteria > Chloroflexota > Chloroflexia > Chloroflexales > Chloroflexaceae > JAAUSQ01. The sequence continues at coordinate 4,278 of JAAUSQ010000116.1, read as the reverse complement.
ATAGGAAGAAGACACAATACAATCACGCATTTGTTGCAGCCTCAGGAATCATCGGAGGGTATCATGGGCAAGAAGAATCAGGGAGCCAAAATAGGCTTCATCCTTATCGTCGCTGCAATTGGCATTATGTTTACGATTGTCCTACAAGTCACAGACCAGGAAGTAACACCTGCTCTTATGTCTGTCGGAGTGTTAATCGTACTCCTGTTTGCCCTCCTGGTATTCAAGGGCAAACGATACTGATGAAGCGATTTTGAAAGAAACACAGATTGTATGGATTTACAACTCTACATCTCCATTCTATGGAGAAGAAAGCTCGTTATCATCGCTGCCTGCTGCGCCACCCTTATGCTCACTGTCGTGACCACATTTCAAATGACAACATCTACACAACAACTGTTGTTTTGCGTGTGGCGACAAGCACCAGCGAATATGTCGAATACGGATCATACTTGTACAGCACACGTTTGCTCAATACGTTTGCTGAGATGATACGAAGTGGACCTGTGCGCGAACAGATGGTGCAACGCTATGGCATTGGAAAAGAGACCATCATAGCGATAGATTTCCCCGCAAACACCGAACTCATGCACATTATTGTTGATGGGCCAGACCCGATAAAGATATCCGAGGTCGCAAATGCACTTGCCGATATTCTCATCGATCAGAGCAGAGTTATCCGGCGGGCCAATACTGTGTTTGTCGTTGAGCCCGCCAAACCACCCATCAAACCAGCCAAGCCCAACAAAACGCTCAATATTGCCATGGGGTTTATCGCTGGCCTCGTTGGTGGTATCGGGCTGGCGTTTATTTTTGAGAGCCTCGACGATACGCTCTACAGTTCACAACAAGTCGAAGAGATTACTGGTCTATCGCTGCTCGGAAAAATCCCCCCTGCCCCCAAGCGGGAAACGAAAGGATTCTCGCTCTACCGCGAGTCATTCCGCCGTCTGGCAACAACGCTCTCCGGGCTGCATACACGCACCTCCTTGCGAACAATTCTTATCACTAGCGGCCAGCCGCAAGAAGGAAAATCAAGCATTGTCTCGAACCTCGCGTTCTCACTTGCCCGTCTCGGCTTCAAAGTCACCGTCCTTGACTGTGATCTGCGAATGCCCGTTATGCACACGTTATTTGGCATGGATAACGATTATGGCCTGAGCAATGTGCTGAACAAAGAAATACCACCCGAAAAAGCTATTCAGAATAGTTTATTGCCTGGCATTCGGGTGATCACCAGCGGTCCACTCGAATCATACCCGGCCGAATTGCTTGGTTCGCCTCAGATGCTTGCGCTCATTGAGGTATTGCGGGAACAATCAGACATCGTGCTGCTCGATACGCCGTCATTCCTTGCAGTCACCGACGCGGCCGTTCTTTCCCCAAAAGTAGATGGGGTTGTGCTTATTGTGAATCGTGCTCACTCGCAAGCCGAGTCTGTCAAAACGGTCTGCGAACAACTGGCAAACTTGAAAGCCCGGACCATTGGTGTCATTGTGAATCGTGCCGAACAAGACAATAACTTCAACTATTACAAGTACTACTATCGTGCAAAGAAAAATGAATGAACACCCCAAAACGTATTCAGGCACTCGACATTCTCCGTGGCTTCTCGCTCTTTGGTGTACTGATCGTCAATATCGAGTTATTTAGCACCCCACAAGATAAGCACTGGGATGGGCTTGTGAACCACATCGCACAAGGCATCACCCTGTTTGGAGCAGAGGGAAAGTTTTACCCTATTTTCTCTCTTCTCTTCGGCATAGGATTCATCATGCAGATGCAATCAGCCGAAAAGCGAGCAAGCAATTTCACCCAACTCTTTGGGCGCAGGCTGTTTATTTTATTCCTCTTTGGTGTCGTACACTCCATTCTGTTCAGTCATTTCGATATTCTAACTCAATATGCCTGTATGGGTGTTGCTCTGCTATTCCTCCGCCATCGTTCGCCTCGGTTTCTTTTTTGGGCGAGTATTGCATCACTCACCATTCCCTACATCATCAAAGTAGCTGCCCTGCTCCTGAACCATGACACGACAGCCTCGTTTGGAATCAACGAAACAGCCTACCGCATCAGCATCTATGGTCAAGGCTCGGTCCGTGAGATTTTCATCCAACGATTCTACGACCTTATCACATACTACCGTGCGTTCTTTGATCATACGATGTATAAAATCTTTGCAATGTTTACGCTAGGCGCGTGTGTCGGCAAGCTGGGAATCTTCCGCGACATCCCCAGATACCACACGAAGCTACGTAAAGCCATGATTCACGGTCTGCTCGCCGGGCTACCCGGCAACAGTATCTACACGATCACCACAACGTTGTCTATCCCCATAGATTTTGCTCCATTGGATGCTGCCCTGCAACTTCTCTATGCCTTTAGCGACCTTGCACTTGCGCTATTTTACGTCTCTGCGATAGCTCTCTTGTCACAACGAGAAACCTGGCACGCTATCCTTGCTCCACTCGCAAGCCTAGGACGCATGTCGCTCACGACATACATAATGCAATCGGTCATCTGTACAACGATCTTCTACAGCTATGGTCTCGGCTTGTATGGGCAAATCTCCCCGGCGAGCACCCTGATCATTGCATGCGTCATCTATGCGCTACAAATGGCATTCAGCATGTTCTGGTTGAGCCACTTCACATCCGGCCCCCTCGAACTCGCTCTGGCGACGGCTTACCTACTGGAACATGCCCGACCCGCGAAAGACTGCCCAGCCCCCCATGTCGTGATCGTTGCCTCTGCCGTGACAAACGAGCAGCAGCAAGCCGTTCGTGCTCAAGCTCGTGCTTCAGATCATCAAGGGCTTGCTCAAAGTTCTGCCGCGCCTCGTGGGAAAGGCTGCCATAACGCACAGCGAGATTGAAGGAGTACTTCGCCCTGTAATAGTTTCGTGCATCAAGCGCAGCCTGGAGAACACAACACATATCTGTCTGGGACTCGATTGCAGGCTGTGGGTTTTCATCATCTTGAGCTGTGACTGATGGTACATCGTCGGCCAGCTCAGGTGGTGGCACCGCAATTGTTTCATCGTTGCCCCCGACCGATAGCACACTATCGGCCGGGTGATTGAGATGGTTCTCAAGATCGCCCCCATCTTGGATGTTTATCTGTGTCGTGTCTGTCGGTGGCTTCGTATGCTCTCGTGTGGCAGGGCCAAGCGACAAGATAGCAGCCCAAATGTCTATATCGTATGCAGACACTCGGCCACGTTCGCCACGCCGTTCAATGCGACGACTACGTCCATGTTGTGCGGTGGAATCACGTCCCACAACATACGCAGGGGGCGCAAGGGTGTCAGGAGTTTGTTCTGGTTTGTGTTGAGCCGATTGATGCACCGATGCATGCTGTGCCGGTGGCGCAGCATGTGCTCCATGTTCGAGCCGTTGTGTTTGTTCTGCTCGTAATGCTGCAACAACCCACGCAGCAAGATTGTGTATATCAGAGCGTGCCCGCCCGCGAGCAATAACATCATGCACCAGATCAAGGGGCATATCAGCCAGCAGTGCAATGCTTCCAGAATGAACGCCAATATCGCGCAACGCGCAGGCTACTGCTTCTGTTGAATGGCTCGTGTAGGCGACGACAGATTTCTCGGTTGTTTTGTCTTTGCGCGTTTCCACAACTTTCGGCGATGTGGCAGAGGTTGTATCTACGTGCGACACCATACCAAATGTGGGTGTGCAGGTAGACACAGTGCCCGGCTTTTGTTCGGTCTTTGCGACTTTGCGGCCTTGCGTGAGTCTCGCGTCTTTATCCGCATGTGGTATACCTTGCTCAGCAGGCTCAAGCACTTTCCCCAATTCCCCTTGCTTCGCCGGATTCCCCTTGTTAGACGACGCACGCGAAATAAATACTCCTTTGTGTCGTTCCCAAGCATAATGTGCATATGTACCAAGCCCTATTTGTCCGATCATCTTTGTGATCATGTAGACAAGTGCCAACATGATACTGTTTCCGATCATGTCTGGGCGCAACAGGAGACGTGGGGATAGTACATGGAGGGGGGCATTTCCATTTCCACCTGATCGCTTTTCTTCTAGCTCCACTGCGTTGACTGTTGCTTGTGTATCTGGTTCTGCTTGTGGTTGGGGTGTGTCATTGGTGCTGACTTCATCGTTGCTCTGCTCCACTTCCTCGGCCAACGCATTCTCCGGTGTGCCGGATATCGGACCAGATTGCGTGTGTGCCAGATCATTTGGACGCTCTGGCACAGGCAACGCCTGTCCATCACGCACTAGTCCGCAGTGGACCAGTGCCTTTGTTGGT
>JAAUSQ010000115.1 GCA_012033195.1 Chloroflexaceae bacterium | reverse complement strand
GCCCGGTTTGTTGCTGGCTGGTTCTTAAACTATCACTTCCGCAGTGCGAACGAAACCCCATCGAGCAGCGATGCACGAGTCACGATGCCGCGTAGTTCAACCCCCAGCGTTACCAGTGCGTGCGCGATCTGCGGCTGAATGCCGGTGATGATCACCCGCGCACCAAGCAGTTGCACCGCCTGGGCCGCCTGAATAAAGCCGTTGGCAACCTGCGTATCAACCACCTGCACCCCAGTAATATCGATGATAGCAGTGTGGGCGCGATGCTGTGCTACCCCTTCGAGCAGGGCTTCCATCATCTGTACGGCGCGGCCTGTATCGATGCTGCCAACCAGCGGCATAATCACGACACCGTTGGCAATCGGCAGTAGCGGCGTCGAGAGTTCGCGGATGGCAACTTGTTGTGCAATAATCAGCTCGTCACGCAGACGGGCCTGTTCTTGTTCGGCGTATTGGCGTTCGGTCACGTCGAGTGCTACCCCGATCACCTCGACAATTGCACCCTGCTCATCTTTGATCGGAATAAGCCACGTTTCAAAAAAGCCGGACCCCATTATCGTGGAACCATTCACGACCTCACCAGCCAACGGTTGCCGATGGAGGCTAGCAGTGTAGGGATTGTCTTTATATAGCTCAAACAGATTCAGCCCTACGACCTGCCCTGGTTGCAAGCCGAGGCGTTCAAGGCCCTTGCCTTCCGATAGTATAAACGTGCCCTTGCTATCGTAAATATAAAACACAATCGGGGCATTGCCCAGGATGATATTGAGCAATTCCTGGTTGCGGCGCAACTCGCGCTCACGGGCAATCCGTTCGCTCATATCGCGGACGATACCCACGGTGCCAAGTATCTCGTTTTCGGCATCGGTAATCACATACACCGAAAGCTGTACCGGAATGCGCGTGCCATCTTTGCGGCGCATCATTAGCAAGGCCTGGGCCGTGCCTTGCAGCATCACCTGTTCAGCAAAGGTGCCTATCTCGACTTCGCCTGACTCGTAGATATCAAACACGTTGATGCCAGGCAGTTCGTCACCGTAACCCGTTATCACGCCATATGCTGAGTTGGTATAGGTGAAGACGCCATCTGTGCTGGCAAGGCCAATCCCGTTGGGCGCTTTCTCGACCATCGTCTTGAACTCTTGTAAGTCGCGCTCACGCTGGATCTGTTCGGTTACATCGCGGATAATCGAGCCGAGTGCGATCACCTGTCCAGCATCATCGTAGATTGGGAAGCCGGTTGCCTCGCCAATAAAGATTGAGCCATCGGCGCGGTGGTTGCGAACTTCGCCACGCCACGTGCCGCCGTTGCGCACCGTTTCGAGCGCTGCCAGCAGTTTGTCATGTTCAGTGCTGACTTCGGTTGTATCCTTGCCAACCCGCGCATCGCCGTAGCCCGAACGATTGAGAATGGCAGGGTTGGCGTAGATGAAGGCCCCTTCAAGGTTGGCCGTGACAATTCCATCCGGGGCATTCTCCACCAACGCCTTGAAGATTTGCAACTCGCGTTCACGCTGGCGCTGCTCGGTAATATCAACTGAGATACCACCAATCGCATAGAGTTCGCCCTCCGTATTGTAGATGGGGAACTTGTGGGTGCGCGAAATAGATTGACCGTTCGAATTGGGGATGACCTCTTCAAACACCATTGCGTGCCCACTATCGATGATTTGTCGATCAACCTGGACAAACTCCTGTGCCGTCTCCGCTGGCAAGATCTCGAAGTCGGTATGGTTGAGCATTTGCTCCGGCCTTAGTTGCAAGGTTTCCGCTGTGCGCTGGTTGGCAATTATGTAGCGCCCTGTGAGGTCTTTGACAAAAATAGATAGCGGGGCGTTTTCGATGATATCCTGGAGCAGGATGCGGCTTTGTTGCAGTGCTTGCTCAGTCTGCTTCTGCTCGGTAACATCAAAGATGATACCGCCAATAAAGGCAGGCTCGTCTTGGTCGGGTGCATCGAAGATGGGGAACAGCAATGCCCGCTGGTAGCGTGTTCCATTCGGCGTCTCTATCGTATCATCGGTCTGGACAGCGTGCTTGACTTCGCGTATTCGCAGGTGCGACGCTTGCCAGCGGTCTGCCACATCGGGCGGAAACAGTTCATAAGCGGTTTTGCCGATAATATCCTCACGTTGCAAGTTCAGCAGGTTAGCCACCTGCTGATTGACAAACACGTGCCGATCTTTGCGGTCGATTGCAAAAATGATGCCGGGGATATTGTCGAGAATGTTTTGCAGCAGAATGCGGTTCTGGCGCAACGCTTCTTCGGCCCGTTGTTCTTCGGTGATATCGGTGTAAATACCACAGAAAGCGACTGGTTCTCCATCCTGCCGGACAACGCTAGCCCGCACAAAGGCCGAGACCAGCGTGCCCACTCTCGACTTGAGTGCAACTGCACCCTGCCACGACTCACCCTGACGCAGTGTCGTAAAGAGTTGCTCTGCCTGTGCCGGGTCGTGGTATATGGCAGGCGGCCCACCGCGTGCATCAATTTCGGCAGGTGTGTACCCAAGCAGCGCGTTCATGGCAGGGTTGTGGTACAGCGTCACACCATCAACACCAACGATACCGATAGCATCACTGGTGTTGTCTACAATCTGCTTGTACAGGTTGAGTTCGCGTTCCAACTCGGCTACGCGCAGGCGTAGCTGAGCAACTTCTGATTCCACTGACGGGGGAGAGCCGTTTTCTATCATCAGAGTCCTCTGTGCTACTGATACGTCCTTTGCTGAAGGCTACGGATTTGGTTTGTAAGAGTTAGTATGGCAAGCAGACAATCACGATAGAATATCTACCACTATAGATATACCACAGATCTAGCAAATAAAGAAGCTTTGTGAAAAAATCAGGCGAGATACGATGTAACGTCGTCAGTTGCCACGTGCAAGCCGCGCCGTCAAGAGCTGGGCATAGCGCTGGATTTCGGGCAGGTCGCGGGCGGTGGGCGCAAGGGCCGCATAGCGCTCGAAGTCTTCCACGGCATAATGGGCATAGTTCAGCCGTGAGCGCAGCAATCCCCGGTCGCGGATTTCTTCCGGGTCATTGGGCGCAAACAGCAGCAGGCGTTCCACCGCAGCAATGGCGCGTACAAAGTCGGAGCGTGCTAGATATGAGTGTTTGAGGTTCCGCAAGAGACGCTGCACAATAGCGGCGTTGGTGGTCGGTTGCAGCAAGTCGGCAATCTGTTCGGGCGTGGCACGGGGAATGGTAGCACGAATGCGGCGCATACAGTCGGCCTGCGTCCACAGGCGGCCCCGGTAGAACGGGTCGATGCAGAGCATCTCGCCGAACGAAAGATACCGCACCAGAAAATGCCCCGGCAATGCTACTCCGACAATCGGCAAGCCCAACCGTCGCCCAATTTCGATATACAGTACCGAGAGGGTAATGGGTAGGCCGGTGCGGGTTTCGATCACCCGGTCGAGAAAGATGTTCATCGGGTCGTCGTAGTGGTGCACATTGCCGTGAAAGCCCTGCTCGTGAAACAGGTAATGGTTCAGGGTCAGGATACGCTCACGTGGGGTCTGGTACCCATACAGACGCGTACGGGCACCTTCTGCAAGCATTTCGATCTGGTGCAGGGTCGGGTTTGTCTGGTCGTGGTTCTGGTCTTCCCAGGCAATCGTCAAGGCCGCAATTGCAAGCGGTATCTCAGTATCGGAGAGATGGATCAAGCGTCGGAATTGTTGACGGGCTACGGATCGGGTTGTTGTAGGCATACGTGTGTCTATCTATATGACATAAAGTATTTGCCTGCTCTATTGTAGCACGCTTCGGTCAGATCGATGCGCTATCAACGCCAGTATCCTTACAATTCTTATACTTTTTAGGAATATAGAGCAGCGGTATAATAGAAATAGTATGAGTATAAACAATGACACGGTCAGGATACTATTATGATGACCCCAACCCATGCGCTGATGGCAGCAACCCTCGGCGTGTCGCTCAAGCGGCGCGGACATCAGGTGAATATGAAGTGGCTGGTACTGGGTGGTCTTGCGCCCGATGTGGGCCTGCTGCTGCTTTCGCTTGGCTATTTTATTGCACTACGCTGGTTCGGTGTGCCCGGCGAGCGGGTATTTGGCACTACCTATGACACTCTGTACTTTACCAACCCAATCTGGATTATTGGCTACAACGGGCTGCACGCCCCGCTGATGATCCTGGCGTTGGCGGCGATTGGCTACTATGCCATGCGAAACGGGCGCATCTGGGGCAATCCGCTGATCTGGTTTGCGGTTGGCTGCAGTGTGCATAGCATCGGTGATATTTTCACCCACCACTTCGACGGGCCGCTGCTGCTCTTCCCCTTCAACTGGAACCTGCGCTTTATGTCGCCGATCAGCTACTGGGACCCGCGCTATTATGGCGATCAGTTTGCCATCTTTGAATTCGGGCTGAACATTGCGATGATCCTGTATCTGCTCGCCGGGTGGCTGCGCCGCAAGTTCTCGGCAGCACGGGCCGACGATGCAGGCGAGAGTGATACTGCCCTTGGCTGATATGGCGCAACATAGTTCAACAATCATTGTCGGTGCTGGAGCCGCCGGGTTGAGCGTGGCCTATTATCTTCAGCAGCGCGGATTGCCGTATCTCATCCTGGAGCAGCAGACGGTGGGCGCAACCTGGCTCCAGCACTATGATCGGCTCCACCTCCACACGCTCAAAGCGGTATCGGCGCTGCCGGGGCTGCCGCTGCCGTCCCACTTTCCGGCCTTCGTTTCGGCTACGCAATTTGCGGCCTATCTGCGCGAGTATGCCCACCACTTCACCATGGCAGTACACGAAGGGGTGGCGGTACATCAGGCGTTGTGGAACACAGGCGGCACCACGCCCTACTGGTGGCTCACAACAAGCGCCGGCGTTTTTACCTGCGAAACGCTGGTCGTGGCAACTGGCATCTGGAACACCCCGCACAGGCCGCACCTGCCAGGGCAGGAAGACTTTGCAGGGGCACTGCTGCACGCCAATCACTACTACATCCCCAACCCATTTGAAGGGCAGCGCGTGCTGGTGGTGGGGGCGGGCAATAGCGGTGCTGAGATTGCGGTTGATCTGGCAGAGCACGGTATTGAAACCGGTATTGTTATTCGGGATGGCATGAACCTGGTTCCCTACCCCACATCGGCAACCGCGATGCGGGTGGCGGCGTGGGCTTTCCGGCACCTGCCGCACGAGCCTGCCAACTGGCTCTTGGGCAGGTCCCGTAAGCGCTTCGAGCATCTGGGTATCCCACCGCATCCTGCTGGCCCCATCAAGGCCTATCCGGTGGTGGGATCCGAACTGCCCGATGCAGTGGCCGCAGGACGGGTGCAGGTGTATGGCGCAATCGAGCGGCTCGAAGCGGGGCGGGTACGTTTTGCAGATGGGCAGGTGCTGCCATTTGACAGCATCATTCTGGCGACGGGCTACCGTCCGTCGGTGGGCTTTGTGCGCGATGAACTGGCCTTTGATGCGCAGGGCTACCCGCTGCTTGCCTGCTACCGCTCAACGATTAATCCGCATCTGTTCTGCGTTGGCTTCGATTACCCTACCACCGAGGGATGGCTGCAAGCAATCGGGCGTGTGGCGCACCAAGCGGTGCAGGAGATGCTGAAGCCGCGCCCCGCTAGCGCACATGCCACGCAGCCCATACCAGACGCTGCATAACCGTGAGCAGTACCAGCACCGCCATCGCGCTGAAGAGCCATTCGAGGTACTGCGGCAACACAATAAACAGACAATAAAAGACGATAGTTTCGGTGCCCGCCACAATACCGGCGGGCATTTCGATGCTTGTCAGGCGGCCTGCGGTCTGCTGGTTGCGCTTTTCGAGGATGGCCGCAAGGTGCATCCACGAGGCGGCATTGATATAGAAACTGGCCAGCAGCAGCACCAGCAACAGGTAGCGCGTCTCCGACGGGGCCGCCAGCACCAGCGCAATCGGTATCAGCGCGTACATAGCAAAGTCCAGCAGAATATCTAGATAGCCGCCAAAGTCGCTCTGCTTGTTGTGGACGCGGGCAATTGCGCCGTCCAGTCCATCAAGCAGGCGGCTGACAATCCACAGCACAAAGCCCAATACATAGAACTGCTGCACAATCACCGCTGCCGCCAGTACTCCCACCAGAAACGAGAGCACCGTGACGACATTGGGATGCACGCCACTGAGCGGGCGCACCACTGCATCCAGCACGGTGTCCTTTACTTGACGTAAGATATGATCAAACATAACAGGCTCTCCCGGCGATAGCAAGCGGCGACCGGCTACACCCCTTGCATTCTGCTGCCATATCGCCCGATCTGTCAAGCGCCTGCAAATTGCCCCTTGACAAAACTAATGCTATTAGCTATTATGCTAACAAGATTAAGGCACGTGTATTTGGAAGGCACAACAATGTCAGTCCGAGCAGGGCTTACCACCGAAAGCATCGTACAGGCCGCGATTGCCCTGATTGATGAGCAAGGGCCAGAAAGCCTTTCGCTCGCGAGCCTTGCCAGTACGTTCGGCGTGCGCTCGCCATCGCTCTACAACCATATCAATGGGCTGGATGGGCTGCGGCATCGGCTGGTGCTGGCAGGCTTACGCGCCCTGAGCGAGGCGATCCGCGCCTCGGCAGTTGGGCGGTCGGGCTTCGAAGCACTGCACGCGATGTGCCACGCCTACCGCGCCTTTGCGCGGCAGCATCCGGGTCTCTATACAATGACCCTGCGCTCGCAGGAGCAGGGCGACCCCGAACTGCAACAGGCGGGGCGGGCTACGGTGGATGTGGTGCTGGCAACGCTGCAGGCCTACAACCTGCCCGGCGACGCGGCACTGCACGCCGTGCGCTATGTTCGCAGCGTGTTGCACGGGTTTGTTTTGTTAGAGGTGGGGGGCGGCTTCGGGTTGCCGCTGGAACTGGATACCAGTTTCGAGCGAATGATTACCGCATTAGATTATGGGCTGCGGATGAGCCAGCAGCCTGCTCACGAAGGAGCGACACAATGAACATCACCAAACTGTTTCACCCGCTGGTACTGTTGCGCGTCGAAGGTCTGGCCCTGTTTGCGGCGAGTGTCGTGCTCTATAGCCTGACGGGGGTAAGCTGGTGGTTGTTTGCGCTGCTGCTCTTTACGCCCGATGTAGCGCTGCTGGGCTACTTTATCAGCAAGCCTCTAGGGGGGATGCTCTACAATCTGGTGCATACCGACCTGCTGCCCATCGGGTTGGCGCTGGCAGGCTGGCTGCTCGGTGCGCCGGTCGCGGCGGCGGTGGGGTTGGTATGGCTGGCGCATATCGGGATGGATCGCACGTTTGGCTACGGTCTCAAGTATGTGGGGGATGCCTTCAAGCACACGCACCTGACGTGCGGCGAGCGGGCGTAACAGCAGGCAAGAGGCAAGGGGCGAGTGGCAATAGGATGATATAGCCCGCGCAGGCGGGCTTTGTCGTACGTAGCCGGGGACTTCAGCCCCCCGACGATGGGCGACAAGCCAGGGTGTGGCGCTTATGCCGCACCGCTGGCATACACCACAAGCTGTAGCGTACCGCCATCGCTGCCTAGCATGCGCGCTGTCAGGCGGGCGCGGACTTCGTTCTTCAACGATTGCAGATCGCCCAGGGCCAGCCCTTCCAGATCAAGGCTCAGTTCATCGGCGGGCGTATGCTCCCCCAGTCGCCGCTCCTTGTTCCACAGTGCCCGTATTGTTGCACACAGCGCTGCCGTTTCGGGTGTTTCGGTCGTTTGCTGCATCGTCAGGTAGACTTTGCTGCGACGGCGGCGGCCTGTGCGTGTCAGTACATCTTGTTCGACAGTCATCACCCACCTCCCTTTATGGCGCGGGAATAGAACTAATGTTGTACTGCTATTATAGCACATAATCCGAACTTGTGTTCGTTTATTTTGGGGGCATTGCAAAGGGGGCGAGAACACACTCGTATGCTGTCACCCGCCTTAGAATAGTATGGTTGTTCTTGCACAACTTGCAGAAATCTACCATATTAGTCATAATAGAGAAACTTTACTACTGTTGCTACAGGAGCATATGTGTATATCGATAACATATCGTTACTGTGCTGCCCAGCCGATGGTGGCCTTCTTGAATGCGAAGGTAATACTGAGAACCGCCAGGTCATAAATGGTGCGCTCGTCTGCAAATCGTGCGGTCAGCACGACACCATCACGGATGGTGTCGCGCTCCTCTACGTTAATGACGAAGCATGGCAGCCCAAAGCACGTGAAGCGGCTGGATGGATACAGTTATTCCGTGATACGGCGGGCTACGGTGACAACCCTGACGATTATGCGTTACCGTATCTTGAGCGACCGCCCTGGGATGAAATTGCTCCACAATTTGATCTTGCCCTGGAACTGGCCGCTTTCGAACCGGACAAACGGGTGCTTGACCTGGGAGCGGCGCGGGGCTGGGCCGCTCGTCATTTTGCTCGGCGTGGCTGTCCGACCTTTGCCGTAGATGTGATTGACGACCCCTTTGTTGGGGTTGGGCGTGCGCTTACCCTGGCGGCCCAGGATGGTACACAGATCACGCCAGTAGTTGCCGATGGCGAAAACTTGCCGTTTGCGGCGGGGAGCCTGGATATCGTATTTTGTGCAGCAACACTTCATCATGCAACAAATCTTCAAATGTTGTTGCAAAACATTCAGCGGGTGTTACGCCCTGGCGGGGTGCTTATCGCCATTAACGAACCGATTATCTCAGATGCAATTCCTGAACACGTCGCGCTATCAGAAGCCGATACATCGCGCGAGTTATCATATGGGATTAACGAAACACGCCCTCATCTGGATGGATACCGACAGGCGTTGCAGCGGGCGGGGCTGCGAGAACAGCGTATCTTTTCATGGCAGGCCTATCGTATCGGATTAAGCGAGCACTTATTCCGTACGCGGGGTGGGACTGCGCTATTATTTCGCCGAGCGTCCCACCTGGTAATGGCACAGACGATACTTATCACCGGCGCGACCGACGGCATCGGGCGGGCACTGGCGCAGCGTTATGCTGCACAGGGGGCGCGGCTCGTACTGGTCGGGCGGCGTGCTCCTGCCGAACTTGATACCAATCTATTTACACCAGCGCGTTACTGCCGCGCCGACCTGTCGCAGCCCGAACAGGCCACGCAGACGGTGGCGGCGTTCTGCCATCAGCACGCGCTGCGCCACATCGACCTGCTGATCCACAATGCGGGCATTGGCTACTATGGCCCCCTGGAGCAGCAACCGTGGCCCAGCATCGAGGCACTGGTAGCGGTCAACCTCGCCGCGCCCATCGAACTGACCCATACACTGCTGCCCTATATCGAGCAGGCACGCGGCAGACTGGTTTTCATCAGTTCGGTTGTATCGGTGTTGCCCGCGCCCGATTATGCTGTGTACAGCGCAACCAAGGCCGCGCTGGATGGCTTTGCCCGTAGCCTGCGCCTTGAACTGCGGGGCAGGGTGTCCGTCCAGGTGATCCACCCTGGCGCAACCCGCACCGCCATGCACGCAAAAAGTGGCGCACCCCTTGAACAACTCGGTTGGCAGCGCTTCCCCGCGCCAGAACACACCGCTGCTCGCATCGCCGCCGCCATTGAGCAGGGCCACCCGCAAACTACCATTGGCGCAACCAATCGGCTGGTACGCTTTGCAGGTCGCAACACGGGCGGCCTGATCGCGTGGCTGCTTGTGCAGCGCAAAAGACAGGCGAGGGGCAAGGGGTAAATAGCCCGAACATACACAGAAAGGTACCACATGCGCTGTATCATCACGGGGCTGCCGATGGCATTGGCAAGCGCTGGCATGCGAGTATGCCGCGCAGGCTATCAGGTGGTGGGCATCGACCGCGACACGGCCCGCCTCGCCCAGACCAGAGCCGAATTTGCAGCAGCAGGGTATCCGTTGCCCTGCATCGTTGCCGACCTTGCCCAGCCGGACGCAGTAGCCGATGCGGTGCGGATACTGGCAGCCAGCGGTCCCTTCGATGTGCTGATCCACAATGCGGGCATCAATGCCGTGGGGCACTTTGCCGCTAGCAATCTGGCGCGGCAACGAGCGGTGCTGCGGGTCAACCTGCTTGCGCCCCTGTTGCTGACACAGGGCATAGTACAGGCGGGCCTGCTGCGCGACGGTGGCGCACTGGTGCTGATTGCATCGCTCTCGCACTACGTGGGCTACCTGGCGCGGCAGTGTATGCCGCCACCAAAGACGGCCTCGCCTCGTTTGGGCGCAGTATGGCGGTAGCGCTGGCCCCGCGTCAAATCAGCGTCCTGACTGTTTACCCCGGCCCAACCCGCACCGCGCACGCTCGCCGCTATAGCCCCGACAATCGCCACGAGCAGCGCCGCATGCCGCCTGAACAGCTTGCCGCATTGATCTTCCGCGCACAGCAGCGGCGGCGGCGCATTCTGCTGCCGGGTACTGCTGCAACAATTATGGCGGCGGTGGGGCATCTGTTCCCGGCGCTGGCCGAGTGGGGCATGCGGCGGGCCATCCTGGATCGGCTAGGTGCGGTACAATATGAATAGGATAGGCGATAGGCGATAGGCAAGGGGCACCGCAGCGCAAAGCGCAGTGCGCAAAACAACTAGACAGCTCCGGTGGGGCTTCGTCTATGAGCGCAGTGCTTCAGCGTTGGGCAACCCTGCACCACATGGCAAAGAGCGTACCAGCACAAAAAGGAGTTCGAGCAGATTATGACTGTTATGCAATATATACCACCACGATTGCAAGAGATTATCGAAGATTTTCGGCTGGTTGAAGGCGAAGAGAAACTACACCTGTTGCTTGAATATTCCGAGCAGATGCCTCCCCTCCCCGAGTGGCTGAACGACCACCACGACGAGATGCAGCAGGTGCACGAGTGTATGGCCCCTGTCTTTGTGTATGCCGAACTGCACGACGGCAAAATGCAATATTATTTTGATGTACCGCCTGAATCGCCCACTGTGCGCGGTTACGCGGCCATGCTTGGGATCGGGCTGAATGGCGAAGCGCCCGAAACGGTGATGCAGGTGCCGAGTGACTTTTTCTACCAGATGGGCCTGCAAAGTGTGCTCTCGCCGCAGCGCCTCAATGGGGTGACGGCAGTGCTCGCTTATATGAAGCGGCTGGCAATGCAGCATGTCAATACAGCTTGATCACATCTACCACGGCGACTGCCGCGAGGTGCTCGCCGTGCTGCCCGAACAAAGCGTCGACATGATTTTTGCCGACCCGCCCTACAACCTGCAACTGCGCGGCGACCTGTGGCGGCCCAATATGACAAAGGTCGATGCGGTTGATGATGCCTGGGATCAGTTTGCCGACTTTGCCGCCTACGATCAATTCACCGAGGCATGGCTGCGCGGCTGTCGGCGTGTCCTCAAAGACACCGGTACGCTGTGGGTGATTGGCAGCTATCATAATATCTATCGTGTGGGGCGTATCCTGCAAGATCTTGGCTTCTGGATTTTAAACGACGTAATCTGGACCAAGACCAACCCGATGCCGCAGTTTCGCGGGGTGCGCTTCGCCAATGCCCACGAGACGCTGATATGGTGCAAAAAGTCTGCCGACCAGAAAACGTACACCTTCAACTACCACGCGATGAAGCAGATGAACGATGAGAAGCAGATGCGGAGCGATTGGGCATTGCCGCTCTGCACCGGAGCCGAACGGCTCAAGGTGAACGGGGCGAAAGCGCACACCACCCAGAAGCCGGAAGCATTGCTCTACCGCGTGATCCTGTCAAGCTCGCACCCTGGCGATATTGTGCTCGACCCCTTCTTCGGCACAGGCACCACAGGCGCGGTTGCCAGAAAGCTTGGTCGGCGCTTCGTCGGTATCGAGCAGGACGGAACATATATTGAAGCGGCCCGCGCCCGCATTGCGGCAATAGCACCCCCACTGCTTGATGCCGAGGTGTACGGGCTATACGAAACAAAGCGCACCGCGCCGCGTGTGGCGTTTGCGGCGCTGCTCGAACACGGCCTGCTGCTGCCCGGTCAGGTGCTCTATTTTCGCAAGCGCCCGACGCAACCGCGACTGTGCTGGCCGATGGTTCGCTGCGGACTGCCGACGGTACACGTGGCTCGATCCACAAGATCGGGGCGCTGATGGGCAACTTGCCCGCCTGCAATGGCTGGGAGCATTGGTACTATCAGGATGAAACAGGCGAACCACTGCCTATCGACGCCCTGCGCGAACAGGTGCGCGGCTGGCTGCGCAGCAGCACAGATCCACAACGTGCGGTAGAATAATAAAGAGCGTACCCATTGGGCCGATACGAACCATGGCAATTGAAGGCCGTACCGTTGCGTGCTATAATGCAGCGTATTGCTCACCTATCGTATAAAATGGCAGCGATGATAAAGAACGCGAGTCATCGCTGTGTGGGCTGTCATGAGTGACCCGACAACCAGCAGTACACCACCACTGCTCTTTAATCGTTATCGGCTACTCGAAAAGCTAGGAGATGGTCGCCTAGCTTCGGTCTACCATGCCACCGACGAGCGCCTGCAACGCAGTGTGCTGCTGCATGTGCTCCGCAAAGACCTGAGCGAAAACGAGAATATGCGGCAGCGCTTTGTCAATGAAATCAGCGCCAATGCACAGCTCTCGCACTCGGCGCTGCTCGAAGTGTTCGATAGTGGCGAAGTGCAGGACCGCCCCTTTATGGTGACCGAATACATCAATGGGCGACCGCTCTACCAGCAAGGGCCAATCGCCCCCGAACATGTCGCCGGGTATATTCGGCAGGTGGCAAGCGCCGTCGCCGTCTGTCAGTTGCGCGGCCTGCAACACCCACCCATTAGCAGCCGCAATGTGTTTCTGGTCAGCGATGACCGGATTGAGTTTCTCGAAAGCTGGCTCACCCCACCCGCCGAGGTACCGCTTGATCTGGCGCACTACCGTGCCCCGGAACTGACCGAAGGACAGCCGCCTGCACCGATCAATGCGGTCTATAGCCTGGGGTTGCTGCTGTATGAGATGCTGACCGGGCAGCGTGCAGTGAGTGGCCCCACCTCCGCCGAGGTTGCACAGGCCCACCTGAACCTGCGCCTCTCGCCTATCACGCGGGTCCGTCCAGGCATCTACCTGCCCGCCCTCGATAATGTGATCAAGCGGGCAACGGTGCGCTATCCTGAGCAGCGCTTTCCCGATGCGGCGACGTTTGGCGATGCGCTCGAACAGGTCTGGCGCAACCTGGATGTTGATACCCAACGCCTGCCCAACTTGCCCGCCACGCCGCTGCCGCAGTATTTTGATGTGAACACGCCTGCTCCAGCGGGGAGTGCCCAACGCGCCGCCGCACCGCGTCCGGCAGCACCACCGCCGCGTCAGAATTTGCCGCCGATCCGGTCGGCACCGCAACAGGCAGCCCCGCCGACCCGACACACCGCCCCGTGTGATGGGTTTGTCACAGACACGGCTCTGGCAGCAGCAGGCGCAGCGCAGTGTGCTGGG
>JAAUSQ010000114.1 GCA_012033195.1 Chloroflexaceae bacterium | reverse complement strand
CGCCATACTGCTGGACACGTGTAGCAATATGGTTGTAGCAAAATGCAATAAGGTACCCAATATCCAGGGCATGCGTGCGCTGAGATCAGGTGTGTCAAGTAGGGCTATGATCTCGTCAAACAGGGCCAGACTGAAAAGCAGGTGACGACAGGCCGAAACTCCCCCTGATAGGATAGATTGAGAGCACTTTCGGTAGGAATAGCAACAGGCACATAACTCTGTGCTATCGTGATCTGCTCCATCAAACGCAGGAGTGTGAACTGGGAAGGGTGCCTATAGAGAGACATTCCGGTAAACGGAACAACGTTGAGATGGGGCACCACTGGTACAGCAAGGAGCTTGAAAAACCCCGTCGTAAGAGGCTGTAGCTCGGCATGGTGCAGCATGCGTCCCAACGCTTCGGTAATAATAATATCACCGGGCGCTGCCAGTGCCTCACACTCCACCGCTATATGAAGATCGCGTCCGCTAGCCAGCAGAGTAGACTTATTGTGCAAGCCAAGTTCCGAGATAAAGATACTTCCGGAGTGCAGGCCTATCCGCAGCTTCAGTGGGAAAACACCCTGACTAGTGGTAACTGCTCGAAACTGATACATACGACGTTGCATCGCCTGGGCTGCTGCTGCTGCATACCTGGGGTGTGCGGTGTCCAGCGTATCGGCACTGAAGAAGGCAATAAGCGCATCACCGCCAAACTGCACTACTCCGCCACCGTGGGCCGCAATATCGTAGAGCAAGTCTTCAAAAAGGGTACTGATCAAGGCGCTGACTTCTTCGCTCCCCCGTCGCCCAATTGTTGCATGACTGGTTGACAGAGCTGTGAAACCTGAAAGGTCAGCACAGAGAATACTACCCTCAAGCACCTTGCCAATAATCGGCTCATTCTGCACCATGTTGAGGCGCAACTCGGCAATGGGGGATGGCACAAACGGACGCAGGGCCGCAAGCCGCGCTGTCAGAAAGGCGGTCGCCTCATGCAGTGCGTCGGTTGATGGTTCGGGCAAGCGCAATGCCTGAACAAGCCGATCGGGTAAATGCTGCTGCAACAGGGCAACATTAAGTTTCAACCGCTTATGATCGGTATGTGATGATATTAAAAAGATACTTGACATACCGTTTCATCATTCCTGTTTTGTTCAATCGATTATTATGTGTTTAACGCTGTGGATTCTTTTTGAGAAAAGCTTCGCGAATACTGTATTAAACGACAGAGCATCTATCTTTAGTTGATATATCACGGTTTTATTGTGCATCATACTACAATAAAATAGCCAAAAGCCCCCTCTCTCTTTCATAAAAGAGAAGGGGCCTGCTTTCTAAGAAATAAACACGAGACTAGCGCTTGACGATATATGGCATATATACCGTAAACACCTGACTCGGCTCATTGAATATTTCTTCATCGTCTACGATACCCCCCGCAAGTGCGGCACCGCCTGCACTCGGCACATCAACCACATTCGACCAGTTACGGTCGCTACCGGCCCAGAGCGAGTCACTGCCCGACCAGGAGCGGTTGCCACCCGACCAGGAGCGGTTGCCACCCGACCAGGAGCGGTTGCCGCCATCCCACACGGCGAGCAGTTCGTTGGTGTCCGGGTCGAGGAGCCGGAACTCGCCCGTTGCTTCGTCCCAGGTCGTGTAGCCCCAGTAATGCACGCCACCTTCTATATTGAGGTCAGTAGCAATATCCATACCCAGGTTTGCTGTTTCGGTGGTGCTTCCGAAGAGAGCAGCCTGTGCGTCAACCAAGCCTGCGCCCTGTTCCCAGATACTATACAGTGGCTGGTCAGTTTCTTCATTCCAGGCGGGGCGGGCCGTTCCCATCAGGCGATACTTCACTTGGTCATTGGTCAGGTCAGGGTTGGCCTGGAGAATCAGGGCCGCCACGCCGCTTACCTGCGCCGATGCCATCGAGGTGCCGCTCAACTGGTAGTAGTTGTGCTTGTGATGTGGCGAGCCAATCTTCAAATCGACACTGGCTGTCTCAACAAGCATCCCTTCTTTGACATCCTGGGAGAGATCGCCGTTGTCGGGCATGGGGGCAATGGTGCGGGTAGCCGGAATAAGCACATCCGGCTTGACAAAGGCCGACTCGGTGGGTCCCCGGCTTGAGTACGACGCAAGCTCGTCAATACCATCGACGGTGTAACGTCCGCTCTTGATGCCGCCTACACTGATAACATATGGAACATTGCCAGGAACGGTGATTGTGCCCGCTTCGGGGCCTTCGTTGCCCGCTGCGACAACAACAACAATCCCGGCCTGCCACGCCTTCATAACCGCCTGGTTGAGTGGGTCGGCCCAGTAAGGGCCACTGACCGGCGCGTATAGCGAGAGGTTGAGCACACGAATGTTGTAGGTGTCGCGGCTCTGCACGATCCACTCGATGGCTTCGATCACGTCAACATAGGTGCCGGAGCCATCTCTGCCCAGTGCTCGCGCGACAAACAGGTTTGTCTGGGGGGCAACACCAACCGGGGTAGCATTGCTATTGTTGCCGGCTAACTTTACCTCGCGGTTGTCGGCAATGGTTGAGAGGACATGGGTGCCATGACCGTTGTCATCAACACTGTTATTGCCCGTCGTGTTGGGGTTGCCAACAAAGTTGCGGTAGACGATACACCGCCCCGAGTTCTCCGCAAAAAGCGTGTTGTTGGGTCCCTTCTTCCAGTCGCCAGAGCTTGCCATTCGCATCAGGCCAGTATCCACAATAGCGACCGTCACACCCCACCCGCGCAACTCACGTTCTTCATAGTCGTTATATGTAATGACGCGATTGTCTTTACACTCGGTTTTGCGGGTGCGTACCTTTTGCTCGTGCAAATTGTTGACGCCGGAAGCAGCCGCCGGATACAGCACGTATCCATTGGTCAATGTTTCCTGGTTATCAGTCGACTCGGCGACCAGTTGTGCAGTACGTTCAGACTGCGGTTCAGAAGAAGGATACACAGTTCGGTTGGGGGTAATACGAATGGTTGGGTGGGTCTGCAATGCGGCAATGGCTGAGGGGTTGAGATCGGCGGCAACGCCGTTAATAATAGTAAGGTGTTGTGTAACGACGCCGCCTGCCTCATGAACTGCCTGTTCTGCCTGTACAACACTGGCAGCCTGTACAATGTACGAGTCTAGCTGTGTATGAGCAGGCTGGGCAGGTGTGAATGAGGTTGCCATAAACGAACTACCAACAAACAGGACGATCATGGTGAACAGGGCAATAATACGAACGAATACGCGCTTTGTTACTGTTGCCATTGTCGAAGTCTTTCCTTCCTCGCTTACGTTGATAGGGTGCTGTATCAAATGCAATGTACTAAGAAAGTAGCAATTTTCGTGCCACAAACGCCCGTCCAAAGTAGATATTTGAATAGAAAAAGCGAAATAATACATATCTATCAAACATTTCAGCCAATTTTCATTTTTTACATTGCATCATACGTTGTATAGTAGAACAGAAGTGATAACTAGTTCAGATAGTATGTTGCAAATAAGCATAAAAATTGTAGTGTTAGGTATACTATTTATCGCAGGCAATTTTCGTTAGTGCGTTTGCTCAGCTTGTAAAGTGAGCCGTTTCGCCGGGGCGCTTGCCTGTTGTACCCTTCTGTGCTACTTTTACAACGTATCAAGCCGTATCTGAACCAATCTCATCCACAAGGTTGCAATAATGGAAACAGAACAGAACCAATCTGCTCCTCCGGCCCTCCGTACGCCACTACCGCAGACAGGTGTATCACGACACCGACTGCTGCCACCACTGGCAGCACTGCTCTTGATGGGGGGGCTGTGGCTGGCAAGTGATATTTCAGTACCGCCTGCCCTTGCACCGTGGTCGGGGCGCTTGCAGGGCTTCGTTACCGTCTTTCTGGGCATCTTCATCGAAGCGCTGCCCTTCTTGCTGGCGGGGGTGCTGCTCTCAGCAATCATCGCGCTGTTTGTTACCGAAGAGCAGATACGCCGCCTCTCGCCGCGTAATCCATTGCTGGCGGCGGTCGGTGGGGCGCTGCTGGGGTTGGCCTTCCCGGTATGTGAATGTGGCTCTATTCCGGCAGCGCGGCGGTTGATTAGTAAAGGGGTAGCGCTGCCGGCGGGCATTGCGTTTGTGCTGGCCGCTCCGGTGGTCAACCCGATTGTAATTGTTTCTACCTATGTAGCATTTAGTAGCTGGACGGTGGTTGCGTGGCGCGTTGGTTTGACGATCCTCTTTGCCGTTATTATTGGCATGCTGGTTGGGATTGTACGCGATGCAAGCCATGTCGTTGCGGCAGGAGTCGGGCCGTGCAACGATGATCCCGATCATCACCACCATCACGATCCTAATCATCACCACGATCATCAGCACGACCATTACCATATCGAAGATGTACAGGCTGGCCTGCTGCGACGTGTGCTGAACCATGCTACTATCGAGTTTTTTGAGATGAGCCGCTTCCTGATCGCAGGGGCACTCCTGGCGGCTACCCTGCAAACCTTTATTCCGCAGCAAGCGTTGATGGCGCTTGGTGGTGGGGCGGTGCTCTCGGTGCTGGTCATGATGGGGTTGGCGGTGCTGCTCTCGGTCTGCTCCACAGTTGACTCGTTCATTGCCTTATCGTTTGTCAATACCTTTACGCCGGGAGCGGTGCTGGCGTTTCTGGTATTTGGCCCGATGATTGATATCAAGAGTACGCTGATGTTGACAACAACATTCCAACGGCATATCGTCGCGCTGATTGTAGTACTGTGTTTCTTGCTGTCGTTCCTGGCAGGCATTGTGATCAACTACTTTTTTGCATGGGGTGTGTTCTCATAAAAAGAACAGTATTTAAGATAGCTCTGATAAGGAGATTTATCTGTGCCAACAACAACATCTTCTTCGGCGCAGGCGGCGCGACCTATTAACTACGCTATCCTCACAGAAGTCATTATTCTGGGAGGTACGGCGGTGCTGTTCCTCGCAAAATGGTCGCGTGGCAACCTGAGCTTTTATATTCATCCACGCTATACCGCCCTAGTGCTGATTGCGGCCCTGGCGCTGCTGCTGATGGCGGCGGTACGGCTGCGCGGTGTGCTGACGGTGCCCCGCAGTGAGGCACGCCTGAACTGGCTGCATTTGATGCTGGCAGTACCATTGCTGATGGGAGTGCTGGTGCCGGCTCGTCCGCTGGGTGCCGATACGTTGGCCGGGCGCGGGCTTGATCTTTCGGTGTTGCCAGTGGCAGCCAATCAGGACGACTTGCTAACGGGCGACCCTTCGGCCTGGAACTTGCTGCAATGGTCTACGGCAGTAAACTTGCTCGGCGGCGAACTGCACGAACAACCAATTGATGTGGTCGGCTTTGTGTATCAAGATGCACGCCTGCCTGCTCATAGCTTCTATGTAGCCCGCTATGTCATTACTTGCTGTGCTGCCGATGGCGCAGCAGTGGCGCTATCTGTGCAGTGGCAGAACGGCGAGCAGTTACCACCCGATAGTTGGGTACGGGTGCGTGGCACATTGCTGGTTGAAGATGGCGCGGCGGGTGCACCTGCGACCATTGCTGCAACGACCGTGGAACCGATAGAGCAACCCGATGTACCCTATCTGTTCCCATAGTACCAAGAGAAAAGATACTATCTGATGCGACAATCGTATAAGGACTGGCTGATCATCCTGGGCAGTGCAGTCGCAGCGGGGGCGCTACTCAACTGGCTAGGCATTGCAGCGGGGTGGTTCCTAGGCCCCATGATCAGCACGGCGGTATTTGCCTCACTCCAACCGTCCGAACAGGAGTACCATCTGCCGGAGTGGGTCTACAATCTATCGATGGCGGTGCTGGGTGGGGCAGTCAGTACGGCGCTCACCCCCGATGCGGTGGAGGTGCTGGTACGCTACTGGTTGCTAATTGTGCTGGCAATTGTGGCACTGCTGACAATGAGCATTCTCACAGCGGTGCTGCTCACCCGGTTCAGCGATCTTGATCTGCCAACAACTGTCCTGGGGATGCTGCCCGGTGGCGCGCCGGGAATGGTAGCCCTGAGCGATGCAATGCATGCCGATACCCGCCTAGTTGCGGTAATGCAATCGATCCGGTTGATGCTGGTACTGGGCATGCTCGGCCTGGTATCGGCGTTTGTGGTGCCACTCGTTACCGATGGCGCACCTATTGCGGCGGCGGCATATCCAGCAGTACCCGATTCATCCTGGCAGTTGCTGGCAATGACTGTGCTAATCACGATAGGTGGCGCGTGGGGCGGGGCACGCCTGCATCTGCCTGCGGGCACGATGGTTGGGCCGGCCTTGCTGGGTGCCGTACTGGGGTTGCTCGGTGTGCGGCAGGCACCGTGGCCCGAACTGATCCTCGTGGCGTCGTATATACTGATTGGTCTCTCGGTCGGGCTGCAATTTGACATAACCTCAATGCGGACGGTTGGGCGGTTGCTGCCTGTGCTGCTGCTCAGTATGCTGGTGTTGATTATCGGCGGGGCGCTGCTGGGCGGGGCGCTGGCTCTGTTTACAAGCGTCGATCTGTTCAGTGCCTTTCTTGCTACCACGCCTGGCGGCCTGAATATGGTCACGATTATTGCGCTCGAAAGCGGTTCAAATGTGGTGCTGGTCTTGACGCTCAACCTGTTACGCTTTCTTGTGATCATCCTCACAGGGCCGCTCCTGGTGCGCGGTAGCGTGCGCCTATTTGGGCATTCACCTGCGTGAGTGTCGCCCTAGTCAATGGGTGATAGCCAATCGTACCAGTCCGCTTGTGCGGGGCGAAATACTCTTGATCACGATCTTTTCCACAGCGTAACTACTGCCCCTATAATACAGAGACACCGTACTCTTCCATCCTGTCGTCGGTAACGCCGCCCTTCGTTGTGGAAGGATTCTATTGTGCAAGCAGACCCCCAACATAAAACGATTCGTATGACCGTGCTCATGTCGCCCGATATGGCAAACTTTTCAGGCAACGTCCACGGTGGCGCAATGCTGCGCCTGCTCGATCAGGTAGCATATGCCTGCGCCTCACGTTATTCAGGAACCTATGTTGTTACGCTTTCGGTCGATCAAGTCTTTTTTCTCAAGCCAGTGCACGTCGGCGAGTTGGTGACATTCCTCGCATCGATTAACTATACCGGGCGCACCTCCATGGAAGTGGGCATGCGGGTGATGGCGGAGAATATTCGCGAACGCACCGAGCGCCATGTGATGACGTGCTACTTCACGATGATCGCGGTAGATGCACAGGGCAATCCGACAACGGTACCACCAGTACAGACCAACGACGCCACCGAGCAACGCCGTTTCCGTGAAGCGCAGTTGCGGCGGCAGTTGCGCCGCGAGATTGAGCAGCGCACGCAGGAGATCAAGGCCCAAGGGCAGCGTAGCGTCGAGCCGCATATCAACGATACGCCATGATGCAGGCAGTAGGTAAGGGGCGATAGGCACGGCTCCCCAAACCGCGCCCATGGCTTATCGATCCTTCCGCAGCGAGTCGATCAACTCCTCGTAGCGTTCGGCTGTGCGCGGTGTGCTGAAGCGGGCCTCGATCTCGGCACGCGGGCGCACATAATCGGCCTTGTGGCTCAGCACTTCCAGCATCGCTTCGGCCAGTCCAGCACTGTCACCAATTGGCGCAATACGCCCCATACCAGTCTGCAAGATAGGTTGCCGTACACCGGGCAGGTTGCTGGCAACACAGGGTGTGCCCGACAGCATCGCTTCGACCTGCACCAGTCCGAACGACTCGGTTGAGTTGAGGCTCGGCACCACCAGCACATCGCAGTTGGGGAAGAAGGCCGCCATATCGCGTGCGCCGAGTGTCCCCAGGAATGTCCAGTTGTCTTTGTAGCGCTCAAACAGAGGCGCGAGCCGCAAGGCATAGGCTTCTTCGCCAAGCACATTTTCATACTGGCCAGCATAGAGCACCCGTGCGTTGGGATACACCTGCAAAACGCGTGGCAATGCATTCAGCAGCACTTCAACACCCTTCTCGGTGGCGAGGCGGGCCGCCATCCCGATGATAGGCCCCTGAATATTGTAGCGTCGGCGGAAGGCGTGCTTTTCTTCTTCTGGAATGTGGTTTACCTCAACCGGCGGCGGAATGATCGCGACTTTGTCGCGGAAGCGTGCCAGGAACGGCGAGTTGTCGGCGTAGTCCTGGGTATAAGCTACAATCCGAGTTGCCAGCCGACCCGCGATCTGGTTGCTGGTATCAACGGCCACATTCGCAACCCGATTGATCCACCCAGCAGGTAACAGCAGGTCGCAGTGATAGGTGAGTACAACAGGCTGGCGCAGCACACGGCCCCGTAGCGCAATACCGCTTGCATCAAACTGCGGCAGGTGCAGGCTCATCGCATCGTGGTGCATGGCTAAGGTGGTTGCCAGCCAGCCAATCGTCGGCATAATCACCCCTTTACTGATCCGTGCTACAACCGGTGCCCGCACAATACGAACGCCATCAATCAGTTCACGTTCGGGCAGGCTCGGATCGTACTGCGAAGTCAGGATCGTTACCGTATGTCCACGGCGGGCCATCTCGGTTGCCAGGCGCTGAACATAAATGGTCAGGCCGCTTATATGGGGGCGATAGTAGGTCAGTGCAATCAGCAGTCGCATAGCCTCAACTTTACGTATCAGAACGTGCGTATGTCCAGCGCTATTATAATGATAGAGCGTGACTTTGACAATCTGCTGCCAATTCTCCAAACCAAACTGATTTTATATAAGGAGGTAGGATATAATACGTAATAGTATTGAAGGGGACCGGAATAAGTCCGTAGATCTTCGAAGAATCTGATACTCAAAGGATAAGACCCGATGCTACCAGATGTAGAGCAGCTTGAACAGCAACTTGCTCTGATGCAACGCCAGTTACAGTTTGTGCAAGAAGTAGCTCGTATCGGTTTCTGGACGTGGGAGGTGACCACCGATATCATTACGTGGTCGCCGGAACTAGAAATAATGCTAGGCCTTGAACCAGGGCACCTCTCAGGAAAGAGCTTCGATCAATATACCCAGCTTGTCCACCCCGATGACCGGTCAGGTCTGGAGCAAGCAGTGCAGCATGCGCTCTCAACAGCATCACGCAACTACCGAACAGAACATCGCATGATCCGCGAAGATGGAACGATTATGTGGTTCGATGTGCATGGGCGCATCACATACACGGCTGACAATCAGCCGCTTCGTATTATTGGCATGGCACAGGATGTGACCGGACATCGTCAGCGCGAAGAAGCCTTGAAGAAGTTTTTTGATATCCTTGAGACAGCAACCGAATCCGTCACAACTGCACCGATTGCCACGGGAACCATCGACTATGTTAATCCCATCGGGGCGCAGCTACTAGGATACAGCCGTGAAGAAATGATCGGCTTGAAGGTGGTTGATCTTTTTGCTCATGAACCAGCCTATGTCGAAGCCCTGATGGTACAGTGTATCGGACAGGGCATTTGGAAGGGCGAGCTAGACTGTCGCCACAAAGATGGCTATGCATTGCCGGTTCATTTAAGTGCCCATGTCCTGTACTCGCTCAATGGCCAACCGGAAAAGTTGGTGGGCTTTGTGCGCGATCTGACCGAGCAAAATCAGCACGAGACCGAGTTACGCACCTTCCAGACCCTGGTTGAGAACGCCCCCGATGGCATTGTGATCAGTGATGCCCAGGGAATTGCTTTCTATGTCAATCCGGCCTACGAACGGCTCGTTGGGTGTAGTGCTGCCGAGATTTACCAGCGCGACACGATACCTTTCCTTCCTCCGGAAGAAGTTGAAAGGGTGATTCCGGTCGTCACCGAAGCGCTGCTCACACGTGGCACGTGGCGTGGGACACAGACTATCCTGCGGGCCGATGGCAGCCGATTTATCGCCGAAAACACTATCTTTCCTATTGTAGATGATCAGGGCCAGATTCAGCGTGTGATCTCAATTGTGCGTGATATTACCGAGCAAAAGCAGCGTGAAACTCAGTTACGCACGTTCCAGACACTGGTTGAGAATTCGCCGGACGCTATTGTTATCTCTGATCTCGAAAACATCGTTCGGTATGTCAACCCGGCCCACCGCTATCTAACAGGCCTTGATCGATCTCAAGTGTTACACAAGAATGCGTTATTATTCCTGACAGAGGAAAGTATCGTTAATAAACAGGCTCCTAGACGGAACGATATCCTGCAACACGGTTTGTGGCGAGGCGAACTGATCGTCCAACGTATTGATCGACAACAGATTGTGACCCAGGCGACGATCTTTCTGATTCAGGATGAACAGGGTAACCCGATCCAGTTCAGTACTATTCTGCGCGACATCAGCGAACAAAAGCGCCAGGAGGCTGAGCGGGCCGCGTTGCAGCAGCAGGTAATTGATGGTCAGCAAGCCGCCATCCGTGAACTTTCGACGCCATTGTTGCCGATTGGAGATGAAATAATTGCCCTGCCGCTCGTTGGTACAATAGATAATATTCGTGCTCTACAGGTGATGGAATCGCTGCTGGAAGGCGTAGCACGCCATCGCGCCACTATTGCGATTGTCGATATTACCGGTGTGTCACTGGTGGATACCTATGTGGCTCAGGCCCTGGTGCAGGCAGCGCAGGCGGTTCAGTTACTGGGGGCGCAAGTGGTGCTTACAGGTATCCAACCCCAAATCGCCCAGACGCTGGTGCATCTGGGAGTAAACCTGCAAGGTATCGTTACTCAGAGCACACTTCAGGCAGGTATTGCTTATGCGCTTGGCAGAAGAGAAAGGTACAATTATGACCGAAGAAGGTCTACAGCGTGAGAATGAACGTTTGCAACGCCTTATCACGGAGTTGGAGCAGCGTTGCACGGAACTCCAGGACAAGTTAGTGTTATTTCAGTATACCATTGACGCACTGCCGCAAACCCTGTTCTGGAAAGATTGTGATCTGATTTATCGCGGGTGCAGCCAGCGCTTTGCCGACTTTGCTGGCTGCGCATCTCCGGAGGAACTGGCGGGGAAGACCGATTACGACCTTGCCTGGAAGCCCGAAGAATCGGAGGCGTTTCAGGCCGACGACCGCGAAGTGCTGAAAACAGCACGGCCCAAGTACCACATTATGGAAACACAGCGTCACGCTGATGGTACCGAAACGTGGGTCGAAACCAGTAAAGCCCCTATTCGCGCCCCCATGGTACGATCCTCGGTGTGGTAGGCATCTACGAAGACATTACCGAGCGGGTCCTGGCAGAGCAAGCCGAAGCGCTCGAACGGCAGCGTATTATCGAGGAGCAGGCCGCCACGCTGGAACAGGTTTCAACACCGCTCATCCCAATTGCTGAAGGGTTGGTCGCGTTGCCACTGGTTGGTTCTATTGATGGACAACGTGCCCAGCAGGTTATGGAAACGCTGCTCGAAGGTATCGCACACTACCGTGCAAGTATTGCGATTATCGATATTACCGGTGTCCAGACAGTTGATACCCAGGTAGCCCAGGCACTGGTGCAGGCAGCACAGGCGGTGCGGTTGCTCGGCGCACAGGTCGTGCTGACCGGCATTCAGCCACCCATTGCCCAGACGATGGTCCATCTAGGGGTCGATCTCCAGGGCATCGTCACGCGGAGCACCTTGCAGTCAGGGATTGCGTATGCATTGGAGCAGGGCAATATCCATATCTTCCGGGGTATGTACACAAGCTAAGCACGCCGCCCGAAGCGCTGTTCGAGTTCGTCAACCGGAATATGTACCAGCAATGGTCGACCGTGGGGGCAGGTGCGCGGCTCTTCGCACGCATCAAGCTGCGTGAGCAACCCGCGCAATTCGGTAAGGGTGAGCGCCTGACCTGCCCGCACCGAGGTATGGCAGGCCAGGGTAATAAGTGCCTGCTCGTGCCAATCGGCGGGGGTGCCGCCTGCTTCGCCCTGCAACTGTCCTGCAATCGCCAGCAGTGCCGCCTGCAACTCTTCCAGCGCAAGGGTGGCCGGAATCGCCCGCACCCGCAATAGTCCGGCTCCCCATTCTTCCAGTGCGAAGCCCCACGCCGCAAGTTGTTCGGTATGTTCCAGCAGTGCGGCGGTGCTGGCATGGGGCAGGGTCACCACTTCCGGGGTCAGCAGGAGTTGTGACTCAAGGCTGCCTGCACGGTGCTGCCGTCGCAACCGTTCGTAGGTAATGCGCTCGGCGGCGGCATGGATATCTACAAAGTACACCCCTTCTGGCGACTCGGTCACCATATACGTCAGCCCTACCTGCCCGATCACGCGCAGACGTGGCAACTTATTATACTGCTGCATCTCTTCCTGATGGGCCATATACACAGCATCGCTGGTCTGTTCGCGCAGCGCCGACGAAACAGGCGGCAGGCGTGGGTAGAGCGGTTCGGCGGCAGACTCGCCAGGGATTGGCGCGGCGGCTTCCTGTTCGGGAAAAAGCTCATCACCGGGTACACGTTCGCGCTGATACGGTGGGCGCGGCGACTGTCCGCTATCCCAGCGGCTATCGGGTTGCCACGCCTGCCGATTGACAGGCCATGTACTGCCGGGGTTGCTGGTACTACTGCTAGCTGACTTCCAGTCGAGCCGTTGCTGATGTGGCGGCGGTGCGCTGCTTGTGGCAGCAGGCGCAGGCGGGGCAGGTGTGGGTGTCGGTACCGATGATTGGTAGGTGGTGCTGGTACTGGCGGCAAGTGCTTCACGCACGGCAGCCCCCAGACAACGCCGCACCCGTTCGGTATCGCGGAAACGCACCTCTTGCTTCTGCGGGTGAATATTCACATCCACGCTTGCCGGGTCGATCTGAAGGAGGAGCACCGCATATGGATACTCGCCGCGCATCAGACGCATATCATAACATGCAAGCAACGTACTGGCGACCTCGCCGCGTGCCGCTATCAAGCGCTGATTGATAAACAGATGCATACCGCTACGGTTTTACACGCCTCTCCTGGCGGCGACACAATGCCCGTTACCTGGAGTGCATCGGGTGCGAGTGGGTCGGTCCCGTCGATGGGAAGCATTTTGCGTGCCAGGGGTGTGCCATACAGTTCTGCAAACACATCAATCAAGCGACCGCTGCCGCTACTCTGGAAGACGGGCTTGCTATCGTGGAAAAGCTGAAAGCGCACCACAGGATAGGCGAGCGCATAATTCTGCACAACGCTGCTGATAGCGCCAAACTCGGCCCGCTCGGATTTGAGGAACTGGCGGCGCACGGGTACATTGTAGAACAGGTTCTTGATTGTGATGGATGTGCCAGGACTGGCACCGCGTGGCTGTTTGTCCTGCACCTCGCCGCCAGCAATCCGCAGCTCAGTACCCATCGACTCGGCGGCGGTGCGGGTGATGCAGATGACCTGCGCGACACTGGCAATACTGGGCAGCGCCTCCCCTCGGAAGCCGAGGGTGTGAATTGCCTGTAAATCATCAATAGCGGTAAGCTTGCTGGTTGCGTGGCGCTCAAAGGCCAGTTCGACCTCGGCGGCGGCGATGCCACTGCCATTATCAACAATCGGTTAT
>JAAUSQ010000113.1 GCA_012033195.1 Chloroflexaceae bacterium | reverse complement strand
TGGTGCCTTCCAGAGCGTGCCCCTCGCGGAGATGCTCAATCGGCGAGCACTGCCCGGTATTCTGCGGCGCATTGCCGAGGCACCCGCCCGCTCCGCAGCGATCCCTGGCTTGGCAGCGGGCGCACCTGGAACGATATCCTGTATGCCTGTTTGCAGCGCACGGTGGTAGAACTGCGCCAGCAACTGGGCGACAACCCGCACCAGTGGCACTATGGGCACATCAATCAGCTTACGCTGCGCCATGCCATGGGCCGCGTGCCAACGCTCAGGCCGCTGTTCAACCGTGGGCCATGGCGACTCGGCGGCGACCTCGACACGCTCTGTATGAGCTATTCACCGCGTGATGTTGCCAACCAGCCACGCTACCACGCCGCGCCGCTGTTCCGCATGATCTGTAACCCTGCCGACTGGGACACAAGCCGAGCGGCAATGCTGGGCGGGCAGAGCGGCCACCCCTCCAGCAAGCATTATGCCGACCTTGCCGCGCTGTGGATGCAGGGCACTACCTACCCGCTGCTGTGGAGTCGGCAGCAGGTAGAGCAGCACACGACTGCGCGGCTTGTGCTAGAGAGGTAAGGGGCATCAATTCGCCCCGTCCGTGGGAGCGCGGCCAGACGTGCACGCCCCGACTTTCTCACAGAGCCTTCATTCCATGTGGCAAAGTTCTGCGCTATCATTTATCATTGAGACATGGTACGCAGAGGTCGCCGTGTCTACTCCTGCGCGTCCGCTGCGCTCATACAGTACAACGCTGCTATAATAAGGCAGTGTTGACCATACACCTACTTGTGAGATGACAAAGCGAGCATGACAACAACCGAAACGACACCCAAACTGCTGCCTGCCATTGAGCAACCCGGCCTCATCGCCGTACCGGTTGCTGAGCCTGCTGTGCGCGGAGCCTTCCCCACATTTGAGCAGGTGGTATACCTGGCGCTGGCAGTGCTGGCGGCAATCGCTCATTTCTGGATGCTGGATGTACGAGCGCTCCACCACGACGAAACACTGCACGCGACCTATTCCTGGTATATCTACATTGGGAACGGCTACATGCACGACCCGCTGCTGCACGGCCCTTTTCTGTATTATCTTGGCTCGTTCTTGTACTTTCTGTTTGGCGATACCGATTTCTCAGCACGGCTCGGCGCGGCACTGTTTGGCACGATCCTCACCGTGCTGCCCTTCTTTATCCGCCGCGAAATCGGGCGCACCGCAGCACTGGCCGCCTCGGTCTATCTGCTGCTCTCGCCTACCTTTCTATATGTCGGGCGCTTCTTCCGCCACGATATTTATTCGATTGTGTTTGAGTTGCTGGTTGTCATTGCCATTGTGCGCTATGCCAGCACCCGCCGCGCCTTGTGGCTCTATGTGGGCATTGCGGCCTTTGCGCTGATGTATGTCAATCAGGAAACCAGCTACCTCTTCCTGCTGATGATGGCAACCCCGCTGGTGCTGCTGCTGCTGTGGCGTGTCTTCAAGCCCGGTATTCTACTGGTGGGGGCGCTGGGCGTGGCACTGGCCCTGCTGGTGTTTGTGCTGCCCGGTGAGGCCGTGGTGGATGGATCGCACACCGCAGAGCGCGACCCGCAGACGGACGAAATGGTGATACTGGCACCAGGGCCAATCTTCGGGTGGGGGCCGATTGAAACCGAAGACAACAACTATGCCCTGCGTATCCGCAACCGCGCCGATAATACGGCGGGCAACCTGTTTGCAAGCATGGCGGGGTACATCGGCGATCTGTGGCTGTTCTTCCGTCACCCCGCCATCCTCACGGGCATCGGCCTGCTGCTTGGTACCATCGCCCTGCTCGTCTGGCTGATCTGGCTGCGGCGCGATAGCGAAGGCCGCAGTGTGTGGGCACGGGCCACGGCAACCGGCGACCCGATCCTATCGACGTATGGCAGCCTGCTGGCAGATCGGCGCTGGATTTCGGCGCTGGCGCTGGGCTTCAGTATATATGCCATCTTTTTTACTGCCTTCTTTACCAATATCATCGGCCTGATATCGGGCACCACTGGCTCGCTGCTATACTGGCTGGCGCAGCACAACGTGGAGCGCGGCGGGCAACCGAGCCATTACTACCTGTTCCTGCTGGGTGTCTACGAGCCGATTGTGTTGCTGGGTGCCCTCAGCCGGTGCGGCTGATCGGGTGGAGTTGGTTCCGGCGCTGGCGCACACAGCGCACCGCCCCCGCCGATGCACCTTCGCCCTACGCAAGCCAGACGCCCTATGCACCGACGGCGCTACTGCCGCTGTTCCTGCTGTGGTGGAGCCTCACCGCACTGGGTATCTACTCGTGGGCGGGCGAAAAGATGCCGTGGCTGCTGGTACACGTTGCGCTGCCGATGGTGCTGCTCAGTGCGTGGGCCTTCCAGCAGATTGTCACGGCGGGCATAGATGCCTTCCGGCAGCGCTTCACCCGCACAGACGACGATACACCCGCTCCCTCCGACCCACTGCTGCCACAGATGGGGCGGGCGCTGCTGATGTTCGGCGCTGGCTTCCTGCTGGTGGCGGGTATTGCCTTCATTCGGATGACGGTATTTGTTGGCGCTACCGATCAGTCAGCCAATACGGGCGCACTTATCGTGCTGATGTTCACCGCAATGACGGGCCTGCTGGTGGTGGCAGCAAGCCAGATCTGGGGCTGGCGCTGGTCGTTTGCGGCACTGACCGTGTGCCTCACCCTGTTTATCGGGCTGTACACAGTACGCAGCAGCTACCGTATCAACTATCTCAGCGGCGACGTGCCACGTGATGCCCTGATTTACACCCAGACCTCGCCCGATGTGGCGCGGGTGGTCAATCGGCTCGAAGCGATTTCGGAGCTTCGCACACGCGGCCTTGAGATGCCCATTATCTACGATAACGAGACGGTCTGGCAGTGGTATCTGCGTGACTTCACCAATGCCACCCGCACCGGCCCCCAACTGAGCAGCGCACCTGGCCCCGAAGTACAGGCTGTGCTGATGCTGCAAGAAAACCTGGATCGCTATTCGGAGAACCGCAACCTGCTCGAACAGCAAGGCTTTGTGCTGCAACGCTACCCGCTGCGCTGGTGGTTCCCCGAAGGCCAGATTTACGACAAGCGCCCCGACTGGCGCGAGGCCCCACTTGATCAGGTGTCGCTGCTATCGCGGGCCATGCGTGCGCCACTCGATAACGAAACACTGGCACGGGCCTGGGAGTTTATGGTATACCGCGACCCTGGCGCACCACTCGGCTCAACCGACTTTGTCCTGGCCGTGCGCCCGGAAATCGCCGACCAGATCGGCCCCGGTGTGGGCGGGTCGCAGTGAGCTACCCTGCGTAGCGCTCGGCAGCATACACCATTATCGCTCTGACTGGCTCTTTCACACCTGCGTCATACAGCATGGAGTAAGCATTATGGCATTGGAAAGTTTGTCGCGGTCGTCCCAACGCGCCTTTGGAGACAGAGTGCTTGACCTGTCGAAGATCAATCTGGAAATTATTGGCTATGCTGTGATCGTTACGCTGAGCGTGATCGCCCATCTGTGGGGCCTTGGGTATATGGCCATGCACCACGACGAGTCGATCCACGCCTGGACAAGCTGGCGGTTTTTCACCGGACAGGGCAATTTTACCTGTGCGTTTGGCAATGCTGCCGATACCTACTGCTACGATCCGGTCTATCACGGCCGTCGCTTTATATGTTCACCGCACTGGCCTACTTCCTGTTTGGTGATGGTGATGCCCAGGCGCGGCTCCCGATGGCACTGGCAGGCATCGGGTTGGTTGCCTCGGCCTGGATGCTGCGGCCCTACCTGGGGCGGCGCGGCGCACTGATCGCGGCGGTGCTGCTGGGCTTCTCGCCCTCACTGCTCTACTTCACCCGCTTTGCCCGCCACGATGGGCTGATGGTGCTGTGGGAACTGTGGATGGTCATCGGCATCTTCCGCTACATCGATACCGGCAAGCCGGGGTATCTCTACCTGCTGGCGGCGAGTATTGCGCTGGCCATAGGCACCCACGAGCTGTACTATATTGTATTTTTCATCTTTGGCCTGCTGATGCTGGTACGTATTATTGCCGAAACTACCTGGGGCAAATATATCAATATGGTGCTCGGTGGGCTAGTCGGCATCTGTGCCGCTATCGGCATTCTCACCATGGTCTTTTATGTGCCGCTGCCCGTTGGTGAAGGGCTATACCTGGGCGAAAAGGTCTTTCTAACGATGGTGGTGCTGCTCTTTGCGTGGGCCAGTTCGTTTGCCTGGGACCCCACGCCGGTGGTGGTGCCGCGCTTTGTCCACCTGTGGCGCAACGAGCGCACCACGCTCTGGATTGCGCTGTCTATTCTGGTGGGGCTGTATCTGGTGATGTATACCACCTTCTTTGCCTATCCACGCGGCGCGATTGATGGGCTGTATGCGGGTCTGGCCTACTGGCTCGGCAGCCAGCAAGAATTTGCACGCGGCGACCAGCCGTGGTACTACTACTTTCTGCTGCTGGGTGTGTACGAGCCACTCGGCATTCTGGCGGCGGTTGGCGCGGCGATCTACCTGTATACGCGTGGCTTTTCGCTGCCGTGGTTACGCTTCGGGCGCAAGGCCGAGCCACAACCGGCCCCTGAAACAACCCTTGATGTGACGGCTGACACCGACGAAGAGACTACCACCGATACCCGCCGTACCCGTCGCAAGCGCCGCCACACCGAGGACAGCGACGAGCACACCAACGGCCTGGAGATGGAGCCAGAGCCAGCCACCGCAAGTGGCCCACGCCCCAACTATATGCCGCTCTTTATTCTCATTATGGTAGCGTGGTATTTCTGTGCTATCGTGATTTTCTCGTGGGCGGGCGAAAAAATGCCGTGGCTGGTCATCCATATGGCACTCCCTGGCAACCTGATCGCGGCGTGGGTCCTGGGGCGACTGCTGCGCCTCATTCCGCCGCTCGGTGTGCGCCCCGGTGTCTCACCAATTGAGAACAACCCGGCCAGCGATGCCACACCAGAGACTAGCAAGCTGGACGATGCCCCGCCCGAGGAGTTCCCCTCCACCCAACGGGAAGGCGGCTTCTCGTGGCGTGTCCTGATGGTGCCGCCGTTGTTGCTGCTGCTCCTGATTGCGCTCGGTGTGGCGCTGTCGCGCTTCTACAGCGATGCGGGCGGGCAGGAAGGCCAGAGCAACCTGCTGCAAGGCTTTGTGCCGCTGCTGGTGTTTGGTGGCTGTGTGTATGCCCTGCTCACCCTCAGCCAGTACATCACCTGGCGCGTCACGCTGGCCGTATCAGCGCTCACCCTGTCGCTGCTGTTCGGGGCGTATATGCTACGCTCAACCTGGATTGCTGTCTATCAGCAGCCCGATGTCGCCGTTGAATTGCTGGTGTATACCCAGACATCGCCCGACGTGCCGCGTTATGTTGATTATGTGCGCGAACTGGCAGTTAACCAGACCCGCAACTACCGCAGCGCCGACGATGTGACGGGCGGCCTGACCATGCCAATTATCCTCAGTAGCTCGGATTCAAGCGGTGAGGGGTCGCTGGCGTGGCCGATGCAGTGGTACCTGCGCGACTTCCAGCGGCTCAACTGGAAGGGCGGCGACGAGATCCGCAGCCCATCGCCCACCTACCTTTGATGTGGAACTGCCCAACGGCTCAACTGGCCCCGCGCCGGTGCTGCTGCTGTTCAAGCCGCACGTCACCGACGAAACCCGCGCCGTGCTCGAAGGCACCTATGTGCAGCCGTTCGGGTCGGGCGGCGTGTTTAACTGGTGGTTCCCGGAGGGCAACAAGTGCGACCCGAACGCACAGGGCTACAAGCGCTTTTATTTGCATTCGTGGATGGGCGAAAACAAGATCACCGATGGTGGCTGTGGTGTCGAAGTCACCGAGAACTTGTACGGCCCGCTGACCATGTTTATCTGGCCGTTTATGCCCGAACACATCGACGATACCATCAACTTCTTGCTGTTCCGCGAGCTGCCCGAACCACTCGAACCCGGTTCGCGTGATGTAGAAGTATGGGTACGGGCCGACCTTGTCAATGGTACGGGCGATGTTGTTGCAACCGGAAGCGGTGGCGGTGCTGCGCCGTTGCTGCGTCTGGTCGCCGTGCAGGAGCTTGGCTCGCCGCAGGACTTTAGCAACCCGACGGGCATCACGATGGACAGCGCAGGCCGCATCTATATCGCCGATACGCTGAACCACCGCATTCAGGTGTATAGCGCCGACGGCGACCTGATCGAGACGATTGGCGAGTATGGCGCGGGCGAAGGCCAGTTCAACGAGCCACGCGGCCTTGCAGTGGATGCCGACGATAACCTGTATGTGGCCGATACCTGGAATGCCCGCGTTGTGAAGATTGCACCGGATGGCGAATGGTTGGCAACCTGGGGCAGCGGCAGCGAAGACCTCGGCGGCGGGCGGATGGTGACGATGACGGGCGCAACTGCCGAGGGCAATACCGCCACCCCGCTCGGCTTCTTTGGCCCGCGTGATATAGCGATCAGCAGCACAGGCAATGTATACATCGCTGATACAGGCAACCGCCGCATTGTCGTTACCGATAGCGAAGGCAACTATCTGTATCAGTGGGGCGTGCAGGGTAGCGCACCGGGCCAGTTCAACGAGCCGTCGGGTGTTGCGATTGATGGGCGCGACACGCTGTATGTGGCGGATGTGTGGAACGGACGGGTGCAGGCCTTCGAGACCGATGCAACCGGTACTACCTCGACGGTACCTTCGGCAACGTGGGGCGTGCCCGGTTGGGAAGCCAACACCTACGACGACCCGTCGATTGCTGCTACTACAGATGGGCAGGTGTATGTGAGCGTTCCGGCACGGCAGCATGTGCTGGCAACCAGTTCTAGCGGTCAGCCGATCCTGCGCTGGGGCGGCAGTGGTGAAGATGCCGCCGCGCTGGTGGCCCCCAGCGGTATGACCGTTGGCCCCGATGGGATTGTGTATGTGGTAGACCGCAGCGCAACGCGGGTGCGCGGCTTCAGCCTGCCCGATGTGCTGCCGGTTGAGTAACGAGTTGCAGCCCCTCACCCCGGCCCCGCGCTCTCACAGCAGGCGATAGGCACGGGGCTAGGGGCGGTAGGAACACCCGGCCCGCGCCGACGGGCTTCGTATCAGGAGCCGGAGACTTCCAATCTGCCGGCTCCCCTGTTGCCAGCGCATGCTGTTTCACATCGCCTGTGTGCGCCTCCCGACGTTACCAATATAGAGATTGTCTCTGTTATGGACTATACTAGCCTGAACCGCTACACCGCCCCTGGTCGCGGCTACACCCCTGCATGGACACGGGTACTCAGCCGCCTGGGAGATGACACCGCGCTGATTGTCAGTCGTCTGAACATTCGCCCCATCGAAGCCCGCCTGCATAGCCAGACCAATCGGCACGTGCTGGTACGCATCAGCACCCACACCCAGCACCTGATTCTGCGGATTGCGCCCGAAGTCGATCTGGTGAACGAGGTCACCTTCGGCAAGGTCATGCTGCGCTACAACCTGCCCACGCCGCACATTATCCACGCCGACCTCGAACGCAAACTTGTGCCGTTCGATTACACCCTTGAGCAATACATCGGTGGCACGCCCGCCAGCACCCTCGCCACGCCACAGCATCAACATCTGCTGTACGATCTTGCCCGCCAGACCGGGCGCATATTGCGCCGCCTGCACCGGGTGAGCATGCCCGGTTGGGGTCGTCCCAGTGGTACCGGACGCTGGCTGACTAAAGACTGGGCCACCGTGCTCCAGAGCCTGCACGAACGGATGGCCCCGCTCTCGGTGGCGGTGTTGCTCTTCAGCGACGAACAGCAGGCCGCGATTGCTCGTATGCTTACCAGCCTGCCCCTGACCAACC
The DNA here is from genome assembly GCA_012033195.1 of Chloroflexaceae bacterium. Taxonomy (GTDB): domain Bacteria; phylum Chloroflexota; class Chloroflexia; order Chloroflexales; family Chloroflexaceae; genus JAAUSQ01. Next base: position 5,630 of record JAAUSQ010000113.1, on the reverse strand, counting down.
CGGCCTATGTACAGCCACGCCTGCTCCATGGTGCCCTGCGCCCCGAAACAATCTGCTGCACCGTAAGCGAAGACACCGTGCGCCTCGAAACGTTCAGCGACCCTGGCACGATTATTGCAGGTGACAGTATGATTGATCTAGCACTGGCGCTTGACCCGACCTACCCGCAGGCGTGGCGCACCGGACTCTACGAAGGATATACCGGAGCGATGCCACTGACCGAACAGGAACAGCTACGATTGCACGACTTGCACGTGCTGGTTGCCTACTGGAGCGCTTGCCAGAACTATGCATACGCTCGCCCGCACCAGGCAGCGTATGCGGCAGTACTCGCAGCGCTCGGTGATGGACAAGCTGATACAGAAGCGGAGAGCACAGAATGACCAATCAGCCTGATATACGGATACTGCCCGACAAAGCAGCGCTTGCTGCCGCTGCCGCCGATTATGTGAGCACGATGGCGGCTGATTGTATTCAGCAAAAGGGCCGCTTTGTACTGGTGCTGACGGGTGGCAGCACCCCCGGCGGCGTGTATCGCCTGCTGGCGCAAGAGCCACACCGCAGCCGCATCGCCTGGGATAATCTGTATATATTGTGGGATGACGAGCGCTTTGTGCCCGCCGACCATCCCGACAACAACTCGCGGATGGCATGTGAACTATTGCTAAACCATGTCGCGATCAATCCTGATCAGGTGCATCTGATTCGCACCGATTTTCCCGATATGTATCAGGCTGCCGATGCCTACAACGATATTGTGCAGTCGGTGCTGGAAATAAACGCTGGACAGTTCGATCTGGTGATGCATGGTATGGGGGCCGATGCCCACACTGCCTCGCTCTTCCCGAACCATCCGGCGCTTGATGCACCAGCGGGGCGGCTTGTAACCGCAATTGATGAAGCGCCCAAGCCCCCTACCCAGCGCATCTCGCTGACTGCCGAAGCGCTGAATAAGGCGCTGGTGAGTATGTTTCTGGTTGCCGGTGCCGACAAAGCCGATGCTGTGCAGCGTGTGTTGCGTGGCCCGCGCAACCCGCGCTCTGCACCCGCACAGCTTATTCAGCCAGTCAGTGGCCAACTGATCTGGATGCTGGATGCAGCGGCGGCGGCCAGGCTCTAAGCAGCGTTTATCAAAGCCGCTATTGTATATGCACGGTTTATCGCAAAGAAAAGCTGTATAGATCAAAACGTTCGTTTTTGGAATCCGAAGAGAACCAATCAAGGAGGTTTTATATGTTGGTAGATGGTACTATTGCGGTTCTGTTGTTTCCGGCTATTGTAACAGCAATTGCCTACTTCCTGGGACGCTCGGCACTACGCTAAACGCGGCCCATCAGCGCCGGAGGGCGCGTAGGTTTGTTTGTGTCTTGCACACGAACCCATCTCGTGGTATGCTGCGATACGGTGTTCGTGTGTTTTTTGTGCCTCGCATAAGGAACGCTGCATGATAGAAATTGTTGCAACGGTTCTGCTAGTGCTGGTGCTGGCCTTTGTGTGGTATCGCGCCCGTCAACGCGGCGACGATAGCTGATTGCTCTGGAAGCGTGTATGGCAACTGGCCCGATACGTGAAACCCCCTGCCCACTCTGCGGCGCAGATACGGCCCGGTTGGTGTTGATACAGGCTGGCTACCGTATTGTACGCTGCCCTACCTGCACCGCGCTGTATCTCAGCCCGATGCCTACCCCCCACGAACTGACCGCCCACTACCAGAACCCGGACTATTTTGCTGGTGATGCCACGCAGGGCTATGCCGACTATAGCGCCATGGAAAAAGCCTTGCGGCCCTTTTTTCAGCGCCGCCTGCACACCCTAGTACGGTACTTGCCCCAGCGTGGTATGCTGCTGGATATTGGCTGTGCAGCGGGCTATTTCCTGACACTGGCCCGCGCCGACGGCTGGCAGATTGCAGGGGTTGAACTGGCAGCAGCAATGGGGCAGCAGGCCGCACACATGCTGGGTATCCCAATTGCCACACACCTGGACGAGCTGCCCGCTGACATACCATACGATGCCATCACGCTGTGGGAGGTGATTGAGCACCTGCCCGACCCGGTGGTACAGTTGCGCCGCCTGTATGCGCGGCTGCGGCCCGGTGGTGTGCTCATGCTCTCGACGCCCAACACCAACCACTGGCAGGCCCACCGCGACCCGCAGCACTGGCAGGGCTACCGTCCGCCTTCGCATGTAATGTTTTTTACGCCCACCACGCTTGAAGACGCACTGCGGCGGGCCGGCTTCACCACAATACATATTCAGCGCACCGCCCCGCTGCCGCCTATCCCTGGCTGGCTGCGCCCGCTCAGCGCCCCGCTCGAACATAAACTCGCCAATGGGCAACTTGCGCCCGGTTTGCCGTGGCAGGTGGGGCTGTGGCTGTGGCGCGGTGTGCGGGTTGGGGTGTGGGGCTGGCAACGGGTGCGGCAGCCCAACGATGATATGTATGCAACACTCGAAGCGCTGGCAGTAAAGGATGTATAAAACAGGCGAAGAGGCAAGGGGGGGGAGTGCGCCCCCCTGCCTCCTGCTCTCGCTGGCGGCATGGGTGCAGTCGTAGCGTATCGGGGTATATTATGATCCGTGTTCTTTTTATTGCACGTTATCGCGATGCCACAATGCACCGCAAAGTTGAACTGCTGCGCCAGCACCCCGACCTAGCGGTGACCACCGTGTACCCGCGCTACTGGCGTGACGAGCTATTGACAGTGCAGCAAGCCGCGCAGCACGACCCATCACGCATCACGCTTGCGATGCTCGGCAATCCCGCCGACCCGCACCGTGCGCTGTATCGCACGCTGGCCTTTGGTATGCTGCGGATGCGCCCGCATATCATCCACGCCGAAGAAGAACCCGACAGCCTGGCCGCTGTGCAGATTGCGGCGGCCCGGCTGCTCTTTGCACCCCAGGCCCGCCTGCTGCTGCATAGCTGGCAGAATATCATCCGTCCGCGTGCGCTGCCCGTCGAGGCAGTGTACTGGCTGACGTTGTGGGCCAGCGATGGCATTCTGTGTGCCAGCCGCGAGGCGGTGGCAGTGCTGCGCCAGCACAACTACAAACAGGCCGCGCCCGTCATTCCGGCGGTGGGTGTTGATACACAGGTGTTTGTGCCGCGTGAGCGCGAACCCGACCCCACCCACGGCCTGACGATTGGCTATGCTGGTCGGCTGGTACCCGAAAAAGGTGTTGACGTCCTGATCACTGCCTTGCAATTGTTACGGGCCGACCACCGCCTGCCACCTGTGCGGCTGGTACTGCTGGGCGATGGGCCAACCCGCCCCGCCCTTGTCGCACAGGTGCTGGCCGCCGAACTAGGCGACCGTGTGGAGTTTGCGGGAGCACAGCCCCCTGCACAGGTGGCGCAATGGCTGCACAGCCTGCATCTGCTGGTGCTACCCTCGCGCACGACACCTGTCTGGAAAGAGCAATTCGGGCGTATCCTGGTAGAAGCCATGGCAAGCGGGGTGCCTGTCGTCGGCGCACAATCGGGCGCTATTCCCGAAGTGATCGGCGATGCCGGGCTGACTTTTCCCGAAGGCGATGCCGCCGCACTCGCCGACGGCCTGCACCGTCTGGTGGTATCACCCGAACTGCGGCGGGTGTATGCGCGGCGCGGACTGGCCCACGTGCAACAATATACACAGACCAGCCTCGCGGCCCGCACTGCGGCGTTCTATCGGGTGCTGCGCCACGCCGCGCCGCCGGCGCGAGTAATGCGGGCGTAGGTGCGGGTTGCAACTGCACACGGCTACACGCTGCGTCTTGCATTATTTGAGGAGCTACCATGCTGCCCTATCTCTCAATCGTGATTGTGAACTGGAACACTGCCGACCTGCTGCGCGACTGTCTGCGCTCGCTTGCCGCGTCAACCGTGGCGGCAGGTACCGAGATCATTGTGGTAGACAATGGCTCAGCCGACGACAGCGCCGCAATGGTACACCGTGAGTTCCCGACCGTGCGCCTGATTGCCAACCGCGACAACGTGGGCTATACCCGCGCCAACAATCAAGGCCTTGCCGCAAGCGAGGGGCGCTATGTGCTGCTGCTCAACAGCGATACGCTGGTGCCGCCGTACACCCTGGCGGCGCTGCTGGCCTTTATGGAGCGCTTCCCACAGGTGGGCGCGTGTAGCCCGCAACTGCTGCGTCCCGATGGTTTGCCGCAGGCGTTTGCTTTTGGCAGCGACCCCACCCCGCCCTACCTGCTGCGGCGTGGCCTTGCACGACTGATAGTGCGGCGACCCCTGCACAACTGGGATGTGCGCCACCCGCTGCGCGTCGATTGGGTATCGGGGGCGTGCTTGCTGCTGCGGCGGGCGGCACTGGTGCAGAGTGGCCCGCTGGACGAGGCGATCTTTATGTATTTTGAAGATAACGATCTGTGTCGGCGGCTGCGGCAGTGTGGCTGGCAGGTGGTGTATTATCCACGGGTGGCAATTACCCATATCGGTGGGCAGAGCCTTGCAAAAAACCCGCGTGCCCGCCGTGCCTACCGCGAGAGCCTGCGCCACTTCTATCGCAAGCATTATGGGCCACTGGCACAGTGCTGGCTGGCATCTGGCCTATGGGTGTACGAGCGCTTGATGGGGTAGGGGGTTGACAGCTTCTGCTCCTGCCTGCCCCTCTCCCCCCAATTGGGAGAGGGGGTGGAGATGAAGTATATCGCCTAGAGGAATACAATCATCATCACCAGGTAAATCGGGATCAGGACGGGCAGGGCGTATTTGATGGTGTAGCTGAAGAAGTCGGGCATCTTGTAGCCCCACTCTTGGGCAATCGCCTTGACCATAAAGTTCGGCCCATTGCCGATGTACGTCAGTGCGCCCATAAAGACGGCCCCCAGCGAGATGGCAATCAGGTAACTTGCACCAATATAACCTTCGGAGATCGTCAACAACTGCCCGCCCGCGTTGGGCTGCGCTACACCTTCGGCAACCGAGAGGAACGTGAGATAGGTGGGGGCATTGTCGAGCACCGACGAGAGCGCACCGGTGGTCAGGAAGAACTGCCAGGGCTGTGTTAGTCCGAGCTGGTTGCCGTGCGTTTGCAGGATGTTCAGCGCCGGTATCATCGCAATGAAGATGCCAAAAACAGAAACGCCACTTCGATAAATCGGCCCAAATGGTGAAGTTGTTACCAGTGCGTGTTTCCGACTTGAGCGGCGCAGTGACAAACGATAGCCCCGCCATCGCCAGGATGACATACTCACGCAGGAACATCAGCGGTGTCCCATCCATGCCCCACGCATCCAACCGATCCGGGGTGATAGTGATGACTGCTAGCAGCACGCCTGCCAGCCAGAGAAAGTTGATTACACCGCGAACACGCAGCGGGCTATACGCATCGGCGTCTTCCTGGATCGTCGCGGGGGTTTCTTTCCAGTAGGCCAGCGTATCCCAGATGTAAAAGACCATCAGCACCAGCGAGAGCGTCAGCATCCAGGGCGCAAACAGGGCCAGCGTCCAGAAGAAGGGCACGCCGTGCAGATAGCCCAGGAACAGCGGCGGGTCGCCGATGGGCAGCAGACAACCACCGATATTGCTGACGACAAAAATAAAAAAAGACCGGCGTATGAATGGTGTGCTTGCGGTGCGAATTGCTCCGCAGCAGGGCGCGGATGAGCAACATACTGGA
>JAAUSQ010000112.1 GCA_012033195.1 Chloroflexaceae bacterium | reverse complement strand
GCTTCTGGATGCTGTCCACCTGGTCGCCCATCTCGGTGAGGGTCTTCTCGGCGCTGTAGGCCAGGCTGTCGGCCTGGTTCTTCAGCTCGACAAGCTGGCGGGCGGCGTTGCTTGTTTTGCCCTGCACACGCAGCCCGATCTGGTGGACGGATTGGGGCGTAAATCCGAGGTGTCCCATCACGGGAATGCCAAGCTCAACCAGTCGCCGCACTGTGGGCATTATCGCGGCTCCCCCTTCGAGCTTGACCGCCTGAGCACCGCCTTCTTGCATTAGTCGTGCCGCCGCGTGGATGGCCTGCTCGGTACTGGTGTAGCTCAGGAAGGGCAGGTCGGCAACAACCAGCGCCTGCGTAGTGCCACGTACGACCATCTGCGTATGGTAGACCATCTGATCGAGCGTAACCGGGACGGTAGAGTTATGGCCCTGCATAACCATGCCGAGCGAGTCGCCAACCAGCACCATCGGCAGGCCAGCCTGTTCTGCAAGACGCGCCGACGTGTAATCGTAGGCGGTCAGCATCGGGATGCGTTCGCCGCGCCGCTTGAGCTTCTGAATATCGTGAATGGTTGTTCTCATGTATCTTTATACCTCAGTCGGTAATTCGCGGGTAGCCGGTTCGGGCAGCGCAGACGGCTCGTGGAACTCAACCGTTTGTGCTGCCCGTGGGCGCGGCTGAATACGCGGGCGCACCTGCTGTCGATACATCCCGGTCATCTTCCGGTCGAGCGTCAGCAACTGTTTGCCAATGCTGCGAAGCGGCTGCCAGTCAGTACAGGCCAGACGACGCACCGTTCGCCGCACATTATACACAAATAACCGCAACGTCCGCGACTGTGGCCCGATCAGGATAGCGCCCGTAATCAGTAGCGGCAGGCCAAGCGGAATGGGTAAGATAAACAATGGAATGCCAATGCCAATGCAGAACCAACCAAGAAATTTACGTATTGTTTGCACAGCCGACTCCGATATGAAACGTGGTGCATGGGGGTAGGTGTGGCGGTGACGGCGGCGGATGATCAAGACGATAACCAGTACCAATGCCGCGACCAGTGCTGCAATCCCCAGCACAACTTCAATATGAATAAGAATCTGTTGCCAGGTATTGTTCATACTCTACTACCTTTTCAGCAGCAATGCATGATTGACGATTGAGTCGGTGTTGCGGTTGCAGGATGTATGCCAGTTATACTCTATCCCATGTAGCATCGCCCCAGAAGTTGCCGTGTTCGTGCTGCACAAAGGCTTCGATAGCAGCGCGGCGCTCCCCAAGCTTGAACGCGGGGCCGTGTCCAGGGTGGCAGGTTGTGGCATCAGGCCATAGCAGCACCATGTCGCGCAGGGTGTGCAGGGTGGTTTGAAAGTCGGCTGCCGACCATGTGCGCCCCGGCCCACCATCGAAGATGGTATCGCCAACAATGGCAGTATACCCGTTGGCATCGTCACCCGTCAGAAAAGTGAGCATATCGGCGCTATGTCCAGGGGTATGGTAGACGTGCAGGGTGTGCTGCCCCACGGTAAAGGTATCACCGCCGCTCAGGGTGCGGTCGGGCTTTGCAGCGCGTGCTTCGGGGTGCGCCAGCACAGGTATACCCAATTCGCCGCGCATCTCATCAAGTGCCGCGATATGGTCGGGGTGGGTGTGGGTAATCAGAATAGCGAGCGGGGTGGTACCTGCCAGCAACTGGCGCAACGTGGTAGGCTCAGCGCCGGGGTCAATCAGGACACTCTGTCCGCTGGTAGGGTCTACCAGGACATAGGTATTCATCGGCCATGGGCCAACAGGCTGTGTTCGTACTTCGATGGGTGGAGTTGACATCAGATGTACACTCTTCTTGGATTATGAACGGGTTGGTCTCATGCTATCACTATACCATATTCGGGCGCGGGGCAGGATCCCGCCGCCCAAGTACCCCCCTCGCCCCGTTGCCCCTGACGGGACGCGGGGGATTGTTTCCTCGTGCCCCTTGGCGCTTGCCCATCGCCTCAGCTTTGCGCTCCCCTACCCGCCGCAGGGCGGCTGTGCTACGGCCTGCTCATACACCCGCTCAAACTCCTCCAGGTATTGCGCGGCGATGGCGGGGCTGTCGATGATAACCAGGTTTTCGTCGTTGGTGTTCTCGGCGCGGTCGGAGAAGTTGTACGAGCCTGTGATCACGGTGCGCTCGTCAATCACAATGAATTTGTGATGCATGGTGTAGCAGTTGCCGTCGCGCAGCACATCCACCCCTGCATCAAGTAACGCTGGGTATTCCGACCCCAGGCCCTCGGCGTTGCGTTTCTCAAACACGCCGCGCACCTCGATGCCAACATCGTGCCGCTCGAGCATCGCCTCGCCAATCGGGTCGCTGGTGTATGAGAAGGCCAGAAAGCGCACACTCTGCTGTGCTCCGGCGATGCGCTCGACAATCAGCGGGGCGACCTTCTCGCGGGGCTGAAAATAGTTCTCAATCCGCATATCGCCCACCGTGACCACCGGGTTGGGCGTCATTGCCTGTTTGTCGTTGCCAAACGTATCGTTGAACATCTGCTCAAACTCTACATTGTAATTCTCAACAATCGGCGGAATAGTGAAGCGAATCAGGTTGTTGTTGTTGCGGTAGGTATCGTTGTTGCTGGCATTCCACGACCCCATCCATACAATCTGGTCATCAATGATAATATACTTGCTATGCAGAAAAGCCGTGCTTGGCTCCCACGCGATGGGGATGCCTGCCTGCTCCACTTCGCCCGCCCAGTATGCCATCTCTTCGTCTTCTTCGAGATGCTCTTCATCGAGGGCGAGCCGCACTGTCACGCCGCGCTGTTCAGCCCGCACCAGTGCCTGCGCGAGGCTTTCGAGGTCGTATTCAAACACGGCCATATCGACGCTTTGTTGTGCGGCATCAATATCGGCAATCATCGCCTGCTCGTGCGGCATCGGGGTGCGCCGCTCCCGGTCGTCGGGGTACACCAGATAGGGCGTTGTAAAAAAGACCTGCACCTCACCGTTCCCAGTGACCGTTGGCTTGGGCACGCTGACAATATCGGTGCGTTCTTCTTCGGAGAAGAGCCAGCCGAGGCCATACTGATCGGGGTTGATGTAGCCCTGCTGCACCAGATAGGCCACGCCGATAACCAACAGTATCAGTAGTACCACCCAGATATTTGGTGGGTTGCTCTTCTTGCGCGACGAACTACGCTTGCGCTTCGCCATGTGTATCTCCCTGCTCCTCGCTATCTTGCGGGGCCATTCGTAACGGTAAAAACTTCTGCTTTTCGCGGGGGGTGACCCGTTCTGGTTTGCCGGCCAATCCGTCGTGCAACGCTTGCTGCACACGGGTCAGCAAGTCTTCGGGGGGCGTGTCGGCGGTGGCAGCGCGGGTGCCGCGCTTGATAGCCCGCCGCAGTGCCTTGAGCAGTTGGTCTACCGCTTCGTCAGATTGTTCGGGGTTTCCGGCTGCCTGGGCCGCCGCGTGGCTGGCCCATTCGATCAGGGGGGCCGCCTGCGCATCGGTCAGGTCATCGGTGAGGCCGCCATCCTCCTGGAAGTATTCGGCGGCCTGCTGCTGTCGCTGGTTAAGGTATTGTTCATTCATTACTGCTCGTCCTCGTCATCGCCAGGAAGGATACCGCCAAGCCGCGAAACGGAGGGCACGGTGATGTGCAAGTTGGCGTTGCCGAAGCCTTCGCGCCGAAAGTGGATCGTGCCGTTGATCATGGTGAGCATCACCTGTCCCTTGAGGCGCTGCCCGTGCAGCGGGCTGTTTTTGCCCTTCGAAACAAGCTGACTGGTATCAACTACCCAATGCCGATCTGGATCGAAGATAACCACATTGGCATTCGAGCCGGGGCGCAGCGAAGTTGGGGCGCGTTTCAGGATGGTGGCGGGGCCTTCGGTCAGCTTGGCAACCACATTCATCAAGTCAACTGCGCCACGATGCACCAGGGTGAGCACCAGACCCAGGGCCGTTTCCAGTCCGCTGATGCCACACGCCGCCAGCGCATATTCATGTGATTTGTCGATGATTGAATGGGGCGCGTGGTCGGTAGCGATGGCATCGATAGTATTATCGGAAAGCCCTTCCAGCAGCGCTTCGATATCGGCTTCGGTGCGGAGCGGCGGGCTGACACGGGTGTTGGTGTCGTATGGGTCGAGCAGGCGCGGGTCGAGCCACGATGGAAGCGGAAGCTGTTCTTCGCGGCTGCGGCGCTGTACCCGTTCGCTGAAGGTGCCGTTGGGTGGATCGATGGGTTGCCCAAGCCGCCCCAGTACCCAGCGGTCGGTCATTGTCAGGTGGTGCGGGGTGACTTCGGCGGTGACGTGGACGCCGCGCTGCTTGGCCCGCCGGATCAGTTCAACGCCACCGGCGGTGCTGACATGGCAGATGTGCAGGTGTGCGCCGATCTGTTCGGCCAGAATAATGTCGCGGGCAATCTGCACCTCTTCGGCGGCAGCGGGGTAGCCTGCCAACCCCAGCCGCGTGCTGATGACGCCCTCGTGCATGGCCCAGCCATGGTTCAGCCGAGTCTCTTCGCAGTGGCTCATAATGGGCACATCTAGCATGCGTGCATAGGCCATTGCATTGCGCATCATCGCCGGATCTTGCAGGGGGCTACCGTCGTCGCTAAAAGCAATACAGCCCGCCTCAACCAGTGCCGCCATTTCGGTGAGGGTCGTGCCCGCCCGATCCACGGTGAGCGCCCCGATTACATCTACTTGGGTGCCGCCGATTTCTTGGGCACGCTGGCGCACCTGCCGTACAACGGTCGGTGTATCGTAGGGTGGCTGCGTGTTTGGCATCGCGCAGATAGTGGTAAAGCCGCCGCGTATCGCTGCTGCAATGCCGCTTTCAATCGTCTCTTTGTGTTCTTCGCCCGGTTCGCGCAGGTGTACGTGCAGGTCGGTGAAGCCGGGCGCGACACAGCAGCCACGGGCATCAATTACTTCCAGGTTGTCCCCCATCCCCGAAGGCAAGCGGTCGGTCATCTGGATGATGTTGGTGACCTTGCCATTTTCGATCAAGACGTGCCCGATAGTGGCTACACGCTGGGTCGGGTCGATAATAGATCCATTTGAAATCAGGTAGCGCATGGGCAGTTACCTCGTTAGTGCAAGTTTGTAGAGCAGGGCCATTCGCACGGCGACCCCATTGGTGACCTGTTCTTCGATCACCGATTGGGCCGACGTTGCAACATCGGGCATAATCTCAACCCCCTCGTTCAGCGGGCCGGGGTGCATCACCAGTATCGGCTGCCCGTTGCGGTGAATCCGGTCCATGGTCAGGGCAAACAGGCGGCTATACTCACGCAGCGATGGCAGCAACCCGCTGCTCTGGCGTTCGCGTTGCAGGCGCAAGGCAATCACGGCATCAGCATCTTCGAGGGCTGCTTCCAGGTCGTAGACAATCCGCACGGTGGGCCAGGTTGCCAGCCAGTCCTGTTCGCGCCCCAGCAGGGTAGCGGGGCGCATAGCGTCACCTGGGCACCCATCGCGGTCAGGCCCCACAGATTGGAACGGGCCACCCGGCTATGTACGATATCGCCAACAATGACCACGCGGCGCTTATCGAGCGAGCCGAGCTTTTCGCGTAAGGTGAACAGATCGAGCAGGGCCTGGGTCGGGTGGGCGTGCCGTCCATCGCCCGCGTTGATGACCGAGCCGCGAAAGTGGCGGGCGAGCACATAGGGCACTCCGGCGTACGAGTGGCGCACCACCAGCACATCGGCTCCCAGGGCTTGCAAGGTTCGCATCGTGTCGAGCAGCGATTCGCCTTTTTCCACGCTGCTGCCGCGTGCCGAGAAGTTGACAATATTGGCAGAGAGCGCTCTGGCTGCCAGTTCAAACGAAATCCGGGTGCGGGTGCTGTCCTCAAAAAACATATTGACAACCGTTTTGCCACGCAGGGCAGGCACCTGCTTGATCTCGCGGCTGAGGATTTCGCGCATGCTGTCGCTGGTTTCGAGGATGGCTTCAATCTCGCTACGGCTGAAATCATCCAGATCGAGCACGTGGCGACGGTGCGCCGGGGTAGTCAGGCGTTCGGTTGAAGCGGTCATCAGTCTATCCCCCCTGATTGTTTAGAGCGTTGGTCGCACAATCATCACACAATCTTCGCCGCTGTCCACTTCGTGCAGCCGCACTTCGACCCGTTCGGTGCGGGCCGTGGGCACATTTTTGCCCACATAGTCGGCCCGAATGGGCAGTTCGCGGTGGCCTCTATCGACCAGCACCGCAAGCTGAATACGCGCCGGACGGCCCAGGTCGGTCAGGGCATCGAGGGCAGCGCGCACGGTGCGCCCGGTGTAGAGCACGTCGTCCACCAGCACAACGACCCGGTTGGTGATATCGGTCTGGATATGGGTGGTGCGTACAATCGGGGCAGTGTCCCGCAGGCTCAGGTCGTCGCGGTAGAGCGTGATATCGAGTTGCCCAACCGGAACGCGCACCCCTTCCACATCGGAAAGGGCCACGGCAATGCGTTCGGCGAGGGGTACCCCACGCCGCCGAATGCCCACCAGCAAGACATCGTGGACGCCTTCGTTGCGTTCGGCTATCTCGTGCGCGACCCTGGTCATGGCACGGCGAATCTCTTCAGCACTCAGGATTTGCTTTTCGAGCGGTTGATCAGCCATCCGTCCTCCTTTCGTGGTGAGGGATGACCGGCACAGTCGTGCGAGTGGATTGTGTTGTTGCAGGCAGGCCCACGCTCGAGGCGGGCAGGTATTGAGGTATCTTCATTCCGATGCATCCCTTCTCAGCCTCGCAGGACCGGGTTAAAGGTAGCTTGATTGTAGCACGCCACAATGGGCTATGTCAATGAGATAAGTGGCGTGGGGTATGGAAAAGCGCAAAGCGCAAAACTGGGACACGCGGCATGGCGCACGATAGACGAGCGCACAGCTTCGTAGGGGCTTTGTGTATCAGCCCGGTGCTTGAGCGCCGGGCACCCGCCGCTTGCGGCGTGCTCATCGCCTCCTACTTGCGGGCCAGCACAATGCCGAACGTGCTGCGGATCGATTGCACGCGCCCATCTTCGGCGGTAATCTGGAAATAGTCGCGGTAGCGTGGCTCGGCATCCAGCAGCCATTGTTCGAGCTTTGCGCGTTCGTCTTCGGGCATCCGAATGCGAGCCGTCCAGCTTGGAAACTCGTAGTGCGGCCACTGGTATGCTTCGGTGAGCGCCACCGAGAGCCGTGCATCCTCGCAGAAGTCGCGCCACTCGCCGAAGGTGTACGAACGCACATGGCTGGGGTCGCGCCAGCGCTCGAAGCGATCCATAAAGCGGTCGAGGTCGGGGTCTTCAATGCCGATATGGTCGGAGACAATCAGCCACCCGCCGGGGCGCAACACCCGCGCCGCCTCGCGCACAAAGGCCCGAATATCGCCGAAGTGGTGCGCCGCCACCCGACAACTGACGATGTTGAAGCTACTGGCGGCAAAGGGCAAGGCTTCGGCAGGGGCACGGCAGAATGAGAGGTTGCGGTAGCCCTGGGGGGCGATATGCTTGCGCGATTCTTGCAGCATCGAGAGGGTGAGATCGGAGGCGACGACATGGCCCACGTGGGGCGCAAACGCCAGCGCCGTGTGCCCGCCGCCTGTGGCAACATCCAGCAGAATGTCGGTGCGGGTGGGGCGCGTGAGTTCAATCAGGCGCTGGAGGTCGCCGCCGTGGGCGTGGCTGGTGCTGGCGACATAGGCGCTGGCAACGGGGGCAAATTGCGCGTGGGCCATCTTCTGGATTGCTTCCGGCGATTGCTGCTCGCTCATCAGGCTGCTCCTTAACTGCTGACAGTATCTAGAGCCATAGTATAGCGCGATGTTGGCGCTTGCTCAATGATGATTTTACACCAGGGGCTAGACATTCTTTGCTACAATGAGGGCATCACTATCAACTATAGCGTGTGTATCGGGGCAGCTATGAACCAGAATGAAGAGTTCCATTATCCATCGCCGTCTTCACATCACCCGGCCTGGGATGCCCGCCGCATTCGAGCGTTGCGTGAATATCTTGGTATCACACAGTCACAACTCGCCGATGAGTTGCAGGTACGCCAGCAGACGATCAGCGAGTGGGAGACGGGTATGCATATACCGCACCGCTCGATGCAAAAGCTGCTTTCGATGCTGGCAGAGCGTGCTGCGTTTCCGTATATAACCGGGGCGGAGGAATAATATTACTCCCCCTCGCCCCCTGACCCGCTCCCTGCATCGTAGGAGCGAGGCCAGGGTTGCGGAACCTACTCCTGCCCCGCCTCCTGCGCGAGCAGGGCTTCTTTGCGGGCAGTGCCCCAACGGTAGCCACCTGCCGCGCCATCTTCGCGTACGACACGATGACAGGGGATGACGACGGCGAGCCGATTGCTGGCGCACGCCTGGGCCACAGCGCGGGCTGCGGTGGGCTGGCCTATCATCCGCGCCACCGCGCCATACGAGCGCGTTTCGCCTGCGGGAATGCTGCGGAGCGCCTGCCACACCTGCCACTGAAACGCGGTTGCCTGGATATCCAGCGGCAGGTCGAGGCGGGGTTGCTGCCCCGCCAGATAGCGCAGCAGGTCGGCGGCCCACGCCTGCAAGCCGCCTTCGTCGCGCAGCAGGTCGGCGGCGGGGTATTCGCGGCGCAGTTCCGCTTCGAGGGCGGCGTCATCGTCACCAAGGCTGATGGCACACAGGCCGCGTTCGGTGGTGCCGACTAGGACGCGCCCCAGGTGGCTGTCAACAATGGTATAGCTGATCTGTACAGCTTCGCCTTTTGGGGTTGCGCCACCGCGCACATAGGTGGCGGGGGTCATCCCCAGGCGGTCGGCGGCGGTTTCGTACAGGCGGCTGCTCGAACTGTACCCGGCATCATACAGTGCTTCGGTCACGGTGCTGGTCTCCTTTACGTGTGCTTTAAACTGCTGCAAGCGGTAGGCATCGGCATACTGGCGCGGTGTCACCCCCATCACCCGCTTGAAGATGCGCTGCAAGTGGTACTGGCTCCGGTTGAAGCGGCTGCCCAGTTCTTCGAGCGTGGGCGCTGGCCCGGTTGCGCCTGCCGCGTTGATCTGCGCTTCGATGGCCTGACACACCTGCCGCACCAGGGCCGTCATCGGCTCGTCGGCCTGTGGCTGGCAGCGCAGACAGGCGCGGTAGCCGGCGCGTTCGGCGGCGGCAGGGTCGGCATAAAACTGCACATTGTCGCGGCGTGGCCTGCGCGATGGACAGGCGGGGCGGCAGTAGATGCCCGTCGAGCGCACAGCATAGACAAAATCGGCGCTGGTGTCGCGGTCGAGCACGGCCTGCCATTGTTGTTCGGTGGTGGGGGTGTGGCTCATTTCAAAGATCCTTTTGTTTGGTGCTGATTTCTATCTGTATGATACTGCGATGGGGCGTGGTGGCGCTATCTGCTTCTTGCGCTTAAACTGCTCTCGGTAACATTTATCACAGATAACATCGCACGCGCATACGCTAGAATAGGACATCGTGCTGCTCATAGCATTCAGGAAGTTTCCAGAAAGGAACAGGATTATGCACCACTCTATGCGCGTGCTGGCTGGTCTGCTGGCGCTGCTCGTATTGCTCGCGGCGTGCGCCGGACAGCCTGCTGCCCCTGCACCCGAAGCGCCCACCGAAGTAGCAATGGCCGATGCACCCGCCGCAGATGCCGCCGCCTTTGATATTGCCAACTGGGACAGCGTGCTGGAGGCAGCACGCGGCACCACCGTCAACTGGTATGTGTGGGGCGGCTCCGAGAGCATCAACAACTACATCGATACCTTCTATGGTCAGGCGCTTGCAGAGCGCTATGGTATTACGCTCAACCGGGTGCCGCTCTCTGATACGGTCGTGGCGGTCGATCAACTGCTCAGCGAAAAAGAGGCCGGCATCGACACCGGCTCTATCGACCTGATCTGGATCAATGGCGAGAACTTCGCCTCGCTCAAGCAGGCCGAGATGCTGTATGATGGGTGGGCACGCAGCACGCCCAACGCGGCGCTGGTCGATTGGGAAAACCCGGCGCTCTACCTTGACTTTGGTGTGCCGATTGAAGAACTCGAAAGCCCCTGGTCATCGGCGCAGTTTCAGCTTATCTACGACGAAGCCCGCATTAGTGCCGACGAACTGCCGCGCAGCTATGCCGAGTTTGCAGCATGGGCCTGTGCCAATCCGGGCCGCGCCACCTATATTGCACCGGGGCCGGGTGCCTTCCAGGGCACACGCTTTGTGAAGGGGGCGCTGTTCGAGATGAGCGGCGGCGCGGAGCAGTGGGGCGCGTTTGATCAAGAATTGTGGGATCAGTGGGCACCCGAACTCTGGGCCTTCCTCAACGAGCTTGAGGCGTGTCTGTGGCGCGCGGGCGAAACCTACCCCGCCGACGAGAACGAACTGCATAGCCTCTTCGCCAATCAGGAGGTAGACTTCAGCATTACCCAGGCGATTGCAGGCGCGGGTGCGTTGATCAGCGATGGTCTGGTGCCAGAGACAGCACGGGCGTTTGTGTTTGACGATTATATGATTGGCGATTATAACTATGTAGCTATTCCGCGCAACGGGCCTAATAAGGCCGCCGCGCTGGTGCTGGCGAACCTGCTGCTTGAGCCGGAGTTTCAGGCCGCGCAGGTGTTGCCAGAAAATGGCTTTGGTTTGGGTTACGGCATTGATGTGCGGAAGGTGGAAGACCCGGCTGACCGTGCCCTGCTCGAAGCAGCTATCGAGCAACTTGGCCCCGCCGCCACCGATCCAGTCGATCTGATTAATGCACTGGTTGCCGACAGTGCCCCGGAATACCAGAGTCTGGTTGAAGAGGGCTGGCGACAGAATGTATTGATCGGCGACTGAGCGTACGGGGAAGCGACCTCTCACCCCCTGCGCGGGCTGTGTGTTCCTATCGCCCATTGCCTATTGCCTGATACGATGCATCGACACACCCTGACAACATGGCTGATGTTGGCTCCCGCCCTGGCGCTGGTGGTAGTGCTATTCGGGGCCAGCGCGGTGTATGGCGTGCTGCAAAGCCTTGGCTACCTGCCCTTTATCAATCAGGAAACGCTCACGCTGGATGCCTACCGCAACCTGTTGCTGGGCGGCAACCCGCGTGCCACTGCCGAGTTCTGGCCTTCGCTGGGCTTTTCGCTGTGGGTGAGCGGTGTGGCAACGTTGCTGGCGGCGAGCATTGCGCTGCTGCTGGCGGCGCTGTTCGGGCAGCGCTTGCAGGGCAGCCGTGCTACCCTCACGGTGCTCAATCTGAACCTCGCATTTCCGCATCTGGTGTGGGCAGTGGGGTTGGCGCTGCTGCTCGCGCAGAGCGGGTTGCTGGCACGGCTGGCAACGGGCGCAGGGCTGATTGATGGGCCTGCCGCTTTTCCCGTGCTGATCCGTGACCGTTTCGGGGTGGGCATTATCATCAGCTATGTGAGCAAGCTGGTTCCGTTTTTGCTGCTCATTTTGTTCTCGATTCTGCGCGCACAGTCGGAAGGCTACACGGTAGTAGCAGCGAACTTGGGGGCATCGCGCTGGCAAACGGTGCGCTATGTCACGCTGCCGCTGGTGCTGCCCGGTCTAACGGCAGGGGCGCTGCTTTCGTTTGCGTTTGTGTTTGGGGCCTACGAAGTGCCTGCTGTGTTGGGGGTGCGCTTCCCGCGTATGCTGGCGGTGCTCGCGCTAGAGTTCTTTCGCAACCCGACCTGCGAAGCCGCGCCGAGGGCATGGCGATCAGTGTAATTATTGCGCTGGTGGTGCTGGTGGTGGCGGGTGTGGCGCGGGCCATCACTGCCCGCAGCGAGCCGATGTGACGTGCCGCCTGGCTGCCTGCTGCGGTGTGCGCTGTAGCTTTGTATGAGCCATGTCAGCCCTGCCGCCGCATACAGCAGCAGCACAAATTGTACCGGCCAGCGAAAGCGCGGCAGGCCGAAGAAGAGTATATGACAGGCGAGGTTGTAGGTAAACAGCAGCAGTGGTGCCAGGACGATCCACTGCCGCCGCCGCACCAGCACGCCGATTCCCACACACGCCAGCCCACATATCAGCCAGTAGCTCCCGTTCAGCAGCGCATCAACCAGCCAGCGCACCACCAGCGGAATGGGCATATGGGTTTCGAAGAGCAGGAAGCCATACAGCCCGCTGAAGGCTTCGGTGGCGAGCATATGCCACAGCTTGAGCGGTACCAACCGCACCATATGGAAAGGGTGCTCTTGCAGATAGGCCAGGGCACGGTCGCGGGCGATATCGCTGTAGGTGAGCCAGTAGCCATAGGGCGGCTCCATAAAGGTGCCCGTGGCGTTGCGGTTGTTGCCGATCCAGAAGTTGATATTGCCATTCAAGCCGATAGGCACAAACTCGCCGCGCAGCATGCTGATATGCGCCACCCACGGCGCTACCAACAGCAGCGCTCCGAGTTGGGCCAGCAGCAGCACTGCGATACTCTGGCGTGAGGGGGGGCGCACTACCAGCCACAGCAGCACGGGCAGCGCCAGCCAGAAGGGGCGCATCAGGGCGACGAGGGCGGTAATACAGGCCAGCAGTAACCCATCCAGCCATGTCCAGCGTTCATGCAGCGCCAGCACCAGCGCCAGCACTAGCAAGCATTGCAGCCACACCTCGTACACCAGCATGCCCGTGGTGAGGATGTACGAGGGCATCAGCGCAACGAGCCACGCCGTACAACGCGCCGTCAGCGGGTCGGTGTAGCGCAGGGCGATGTGGCCTACCAGCACGATAGTCAGCAGCGATACTAGCAGATTGAACCACATCCCGTGCAGGGCATAGGCTCCTGTGGCGCGGTAAATCAGCCCCAGCAGCATGGGCCAGCCAGGAGGGAAGAGTTGCACACCATAGCCGCCGCCGCTGGCAAGTTGCTTGCCGAGGGAGTGGTAATCGACCTCGTCCCACACCATAATGCGTGGCAGGTTGGTGAGCCACAGCACCCGCAGCAGCGCCCCTGCCAGCAGCGGTGTTCCAAAAAGATGCCAGTAGCGTTGCAGCAAGCGAGCCTCTTCTCATCAGGCGATGGGCGATAAACATTTCCCCGCGCACCAACGGGGCGCGAGGGGCCAGGGGTGTATACGGCTGCACGCCGTGCTACGCACCGCCGGGGAACTGAAGTCCCTGGCTACGGCTACCAAGCCCGCCTGCGCGGGCTATCCTATCGCCCTGTTACCGATACACTGCGGCCCACTGCCGCGCAAGGTGTGCCCAGCTATAGCGCTGGACGTGCTGCCGGGCCGCTGCTGCCAGTTGTGTCCGGCGGGGTTCGTCTTCGAGCAGGGCACGCAGCGCCGCCGCCAGTGCTGCCACATCGCCAGGAGGCACCAGTACGCCTGCTCGTCCATGGTCAAGTAGTTCGGCACGGTCGCCCACCGCACCCGTTACAACCGGTACACCAAGCGCCATACTCTCGAAGATTTTGAGCGGCGAACGTGCCCGT
This sequence comes from Chloroflexaceae bacterium, assembly GCA_012033195.1. Classification (GTDB taxonomy): domain Bacteria; phylum Chloroflexota; class Chloroflexia; order Chloroflexales; family Chloroflexaceae; genus JAAUSQ01. The sequence continues at coordinate 135 of JAAUSQ010000112.1, read as the reverse complement.
GCTACGGCGTTATCCAGCACCGGATCGACGGTGCAGGCGGCGAGTGCAATGAAGGCGGGCAGGCTGGTGTGGGGCAGGTCGCCCGTAAAGCGCACCCGTTTGTGCAGACCGAGCGCTGCCGCCTGGTGCCGCAGG
>JAAUSQ010000111.1 GCA_012033195.1 Chloroflexaceae bacterium | reverse complement strand
CTGTGGCGCGGGCGGTCAACTGGTGAGGTGCTGCCGCATACGCTCCGGGTGCCGTTGGCGCATTGTATCGGTCTGGAAGCGCAACTGATTGATAATCGCCTCAATTTCGCTCTGCCGACCGAGGCCACGCACCACCTGCACAGCCGTGCCCGTCACCACAAAAGCCAGCAGTTCATCATCAGCACCACATAGGCGAGCAGTGCGGTGTCGTCGCCGAGGTCATCTTGCAGGCGTGGCAGGTCGAACAACTCCATCTCTGCATCAAATACACGCTCGGCAATGGTACTGCTATGCTGCCGTAACTGGCGGCTGATCTCAAGGGTGCGTGTTTCGCGTTCGCGCACCGCCGCCTGCATCTGCTCAAGCGCCTCGGTTGTGCGTAGCATATCACCCGCGAAGGCCCGGTTAATCTGGCTATAGAGCCAGTTCAATTCCTCGCGCAGTTCGTCCAGTTGTTCTAGCAGCGCCACCTCGAAGCTGTCGCGAGGGTGCAGCACAGGCTTGAGCATTCCACCAAGCAGGTCGGTCAGGGCGCGGGAACGGGCGCGCTCCACATATAGCAGTGCTTCGGCGGTGCGGTCGGTGGTAGGATCGTCCAGGCAGAGCCGTGCCATTTCAGCATACGGGGTGAGCTTGTCGGCAAAAAAAGCGGTGCGGAACTCTTCGGCGGGCAACGGCGCACGCAGTGCTTCTATCAGCTCGATGGCCTGCTGGAATGCCGCTGCTGCTGTGGTGTGGTCGCCTTCAGCGGCAGCCAGCAACCCTAGCGAGGTATGGCAGCGTTGCGCCACCTGCGGCACGGCCTGGGCTTCGGCAGTTGCCAGAGCTGCAAGCAGCAAGTGACGAGCCTGCATCCTATCGCCAGCACGTCGGGCTGCCTCGCCGCGCAGCCAGCGCACCGAAAGCACCCACAGCAGCGGGCCGCCTGCTGCAAACAGTGCTTCGGCGGCGGCGGCGGTGGTGGCGGCTTCCTCGGCAGCACCCAGGGCATACCTGCGCCATGCCTCCAGCACCATCACCATTGCCTCACCCACCGGGTTGTCTTCTGCCACAAACAATGCCCGCGCACGGCTCAGCAAGGCACGGGCGCTGTCGTACTTGCCATGCAACAGGCTGGCCCGCCCGTGGTGCGCCAGGGTCCAGGCCTGCTCGAATGGCATTTCCAGGGCCTCGAAGGTTGGCTCAATCCGCTCGTAGATTGTAATTGCTTCGGGGATCAGGTTTAGTTCAAGATAGGCATCTGCCAGTTCGCGCTCGGCCAGTGCTGTTTCGTGGGGCATGCCCAGGGCGGCGTAGCGTCGCCGCGAACGCTCCAGATAATCGAGTGCCTGCTGGTAGCGCCCCTGATCAAGTGCCAGGTTGCCCAGGTTGCCTTCAATCTGGGCCTGGATAACCTCAAGGCCCAGTGCTTCGGCACGCGCCAGCGCCCCGCTGTACAGGTCGGCGGCGGTGTGGAGTTGCTGCTGCTGCGAGAGCACGTTTGCCAGTCCGTTGTCAGACTGGATCAGATGAAGCTGGTCATCAATCATCAGAAAGCGCTGGCGGGCGGTGCGGTAGAACTGTTCCGCTTCAGCGTAGCGGTCGCGGCGGTCGTAGATGTTGCCCAAGTTCAGTTCTATCTTGCCCGCTGCCAGATTGTCCCCCTGGGCCAGAAAGACATCACGGGCCTGCAATCCGGTTGTAACGGCTTCATCATAACGTCCCAGCATTGCCAGCGCAATCAGGCGGCTCACCTGCACCGATGCCGCCGCGTGAGGCTGTTCCAGGTGCAGAAAGCGCGTGGCTGCGTCATCGAGATGACGTAGTGCGTCGTCCATGCGGCCTTCAACCAGTGCCGCAATGCCCCAGCCCCAGCCAGCCAGCGCCAGTACATCGGGCAGGCCTGAATGCTCCGCCAGAGTTACCAGTGCTGCCGCCGCCGCCACAGCACGGGGCGGGTCGCTGTGCCATGCCTCCAGACACAGATCTTTTAGCAGTGCAGCCAGCACACCATCAGCCAGAGTCGGGTGCTGCTGCACGAGCACCACCCGGGTGTTGCTATCGGATGTCACAAGCGCTTCTGCCAGTGTTACATGGTCAACAACTACGATAGCCCGATCTCCAGACCCGCAATGACAATGCCAACATCGACCCGCCGTACAAACAGGGTATACCGGCCTCGCTCAACCGATGGGAAGGTAAATTCACTCAGTTCGTTGAGTATGGTCTGTACCTTTCCAGTAGGGCCAATCAATTCTACTGTCCCTGCTGCCCCTTCGTTGGGGCCAAGCAATTGCCCCGCCACACGCCAGCGAGTATCGGTGGAAGCAATGCGAATATCTACATCATAGTCCTCAGCAGTATACATCAGTTGCCGCTCGGTTGCGTGGGCCTGTCGTACCCCCATCGCCAGTGGCGTGTGCAGGCTGTCGAAGCGTAGCACCGCGACAATGCGCCGCAGCACATCGGCGACGGTACCAGGTTGCGCTGGTTGGAACAGGTGCACCGCCCGCTTGATCACGGCTGCTGGTGCCGCTTCGAGACTGTCGCCGCGCATCAGGGCAACAATATGTTTCAGACGCTCCACCTCGGCGGCGGCGGCAGGGTCGCCAGCGAGTGCGGCCTGTAAGCGGTGGCACTCTTCGGCAGAGAGCCGCCCTTCAACCAGATCTACCAGTTTTTCATATGGAATATGAGATGCAGCGCTCATCGGTATCCTTCCTGACTGTGTATGAATCTATCTACCTTGATAGAGACTCCTACATGCGCTGAGATACATTAAAAATCTATGTAATCAAGCGCCTGCCGCAGTTTTTGCAAACAGCGTGCCCGCGTTGGCCCGATGCTGCCAATGCTGATGCCAAGCGTACTGGCGATCTCGACATACGAAGGCGGCTCGCTCTGGTAAAACAGAAGCACCAGCAATGTACGGCAGCGTTCGTCGAGCGCTTCAACCGATTGACGTATCAGGTGTTGTTGTTCAAGCTGAAGCAATACTTCATCTGGCAGCGGGCCGTTATCGGGGAGTTCCGGCTGCTCATCATCCTCATTATACCCCGTTGCTAGCGGTGTGATAACCCGTTCACGGCGGCTCAAGCGCCATGCCTCACGGCGTGCGACGGTTGCCAACCACGAGCCAATCCGTTCAGGGTGTTCGAACCGTTCGAGGTGTTCAAACATGGTGGTAAAGGTATGCTGAAACACCTCAGCGGCCTGATCTTCATTGAGACCGGCCCGCCGAGGAATACTATAAATGAGACGTTGGTAGCGCAGCAGCAGTGTTTCCCAGGCGGTTGCATCGCCCCGACGACAGGCTGCGACAAGGGCCGCATCGCTCGGCTCCATTCCGGTACCCTTTATGTGGCGCTCTAGACGGAATCAATACTCACTATACAATACACCACGTACGGGCGATTGTCTAGCACGCCATGGGATGCGATGCAGCCAGCGCCGCGCCGATAGAGCACATCAACCACGAATCATCCGTGGGAGAAACACCAGGCAACGTACAGGGGTGCCCAGTGTTTGCCCCAGGGCCGCCGCTGCATCGACACGCGGTATATCGGCACAGATGGGTGTAGCAGTATCGATCATGCGTTTTGCCAGATCACCAGCAGGCATGTCGGGGATGTGTGCCCGCATCAGGGCCGCTGTGCCCGCTACTATCGGTGCCGACATAGAGGTACCGCTCCACGTGCCATACTGATTATCGGGCACGCTGCTGGTAATGTTTTCGCCCGGTCCCGCCAGCGATACCCACGAACCACGGTTCGAGAAGCTGCTCAGGTAATCGTTTTCGGTGCTGGCTGCCACAGCTAGCAGACCATCGACATTCTCGGCGGCAGGGTAGCGCCGCTCGGTGCTGCCGTTGTTGCCCGCGCCCGCTACTACAACGATGCTCTTGAGAAACTCGCAATCGTCGTCAGTCAGCTTACTGTTTGGTGTATCATCATCATCATCATCATCATCATCGTCATCATCATCATCACAGGTGATTTCTTCGATAATGTCTTCGAGCAAGTTGGTGCGGCGCGGTGTCGCCAGACTCATATTAATTACATCAGCCCCGTCGTCCGTAGTCCGGTCGCCATCCGGGTTGGCGGCATAGTCCAGCGCCTCCGCAAGTACCCAGATATTCCCGATACCCTGTTCATTGAGCACGCGTACCGGCATAATGCGTGCATCGGGTGCAGTCAGAGCTACAAGGCCCGCAACATGGGTACCGTGCCCGAAGCCGACATCGGCGGGAGTGCCTTCCTCACGCGGGTCGGCATCCAGATCAACAAAGTCGAAGCCCGCAATCAGGCGATCTGCCAGGAACGGGTGCGCCATATCCACACCCGTATCAAGCACTGCAACCACCACCCCTGCGCCACGCGTGATAGTATGGGCCTCTTCCAGGCGTACTATATCGGCTGCCCATTGACTGGCAAATGAGGCCGCATCACCACCGACGGCCCATGAGCCGCGCCGCCGTTCGCTTTCGGGAGATGCACCGATGTAGTTTGGCTCGGCATACAGCACACGCGGGTCAAGCTCCAGAGCCTCGACTTTTTCCTGTGCCTCGGTTGCATCGTTGATGCTCAGGCGGTAGACGCTACGCTGCCCAAACTGTTTAATCATGCTCAGATTGGTGTCGGTCAGAAACTGCTCCAGATCGGTAGCAGGTACCAGACTGACAACAACTTCACCAGCCACGTATGCTTCAAGTGCCATATTATCCTCAGTGTTATCGTTGGCAGAGGCTGCGAGCACAGGCAGTGCAACCAGCAGGACAACGATGCACAGAGCGAGCCAGTTGCGGAAGTGTTGCGGAACCATTATCACTCCTTCTGATATTGTTGCAAAAATTGTATGGTATTTATGATAGCTGTAGATAAGAAGAGAAACAAGGTGCTGCAAAAATACATACCACACAGGCCCTCTTTAGAAATGGCAGATCGGAAAGGTGTTTGGCGAGTCCGCGTCGGTGATGTATTTTTGACTATGGTCGATACCTCTACTCCTATGTCAGTACTACAGGCGGCGCTGATATTGAGCACAGAGCGCATCCCTGGTGAGCGTACGTTCTGTCTTTGCATATGTGGCTTATCTGTTTGTGTACCTGAGAGGAGTATTCAATCGTATGTCCAATCGCTTGAAACCGTCTTTAAAAAGTGTGGGTGCATCACGCCCGATAACGCGTCTCTTGACGCTCCCCGGTATCATCGGTGCCTGTCTGGTGCTGCTGGTGCTAGGGTTGGTGTACGGTGCCGCGTCTGAACCCGCTAGCGTTGCCGCCGCCGCGCCGTGCCCCGCCGATTATGCTATCTGGGCCAATAGCCAGAGCCAGGATAAAGCAGTGGATGTGGCGGGCAGCGACAACATTGTAGTGGGGGCGTTGCACTCCAATAACGATGTTGAACTGAGTGGCTCGAACAATCGCATTATCGGACAAATCACCTATCGTTCGATCTTCAACGATGGGGGAGATGACAATCTGTACCCTACCCCCCTCCAGCGTGACGCCGACAACTTTCCAATGACCTATGACATAGCGGATTACCAACCTGATGGACAGGCTGCACTCGCGGCACAGGATGCCGGGGCGTACACGTTGGTGATGGGTGATTTTGACGTCAGTGAGCCTGAAACAGTGCTTGACGGTTTGTATTATGTGACTGGTGAAGTCAAACTGAGCGCCGATGACATTCAAGGTACATTCACCATTGTTGCAGAAGGGTTCATCGATGTAAGCGGGTCGCGCCAGGATTTTACGGCGTACAGCGACCATCTGCTGCTGTTCTCGAATGCCAATGCACCTAGTAGTGCAATTGTCAAGATCGCAGGGAGCGACAGCATGTTCAGCGGTACTATCTATGCACCGGAGGGGATGATTGAAGCGTCTGGATCAATCAATCAGTTTGCGGGCGCACTGTTTGGTGATACCGTACACCTGAATGGATCAACGCTGACGGTGACCTGTCAGACAACGACGCCAACTGAAACAGCAACCAGTACTGCCGTCCCGACCGCAACCCTGACCCCGACCGCAACCCTGACCCCGACCGCAGCAGGCACCGCAACCGCTACGCCGCGCAGCGATGACGATGATGACGATGACGATGATGACGGGTTGTCCGTCAACTTTACGCTTGGCGCACCGGGCAGTATCTTTGTGCTGACTGCTCCCAACCTGCCCGATGGATCACAGGCCCGCATCGCCGTGCGTGGCCCGAATGATACCGACTTTGCCGACCTGTTCACGCTGACCGTACCGAATGGTGGCACGCTGGTATTTATCATCGTGACACCGCTTGATGCTGAGCCAGGTGCCTATACTATCCGTCTGACGATTGACACCGACCAGACAGGCCTGTCCCAGATTATCGAGCGTGAAACAACCATCACCATTGCACCGGATGCACCGCGCCGTGAAGAGGTGGTTGTGGATGTGCCAGAAGTGTCCCTGGAGCCAGTTCAGGCTGAGCGGCGCATATACCTGCCGCTGATTGTGCGATAAGTTCCCCTGACTCCTGTAGTTGAGATCGCAAGCCTGATAGTAATGATGGGCCGTGCTGTTGGAGCACGGCCTATCCTATTAGAAAGGACGATACTGGCAAAGACCGATACGCCGATCCAGCAACACCTCTTCTACTTAGTATCGCCGAATGAGCGGCACGCATCCGCTCCCATTGCTCAATGGTTCCCTAATGTCTCTAAGATTTGTGGAAATGCATAACAAATCCGTTCCGATAGACGAGGAGCAGGCTGCCACAGTACAACCCGTTGATCGGGAACGTTCAGAACACATCGCATCCGGTCATGTCACACTGAGGGTGGCGTTACAATGACCGGTCGCAGATCTTCCTGGGCACTTTTCTTGTGCGTTTTGGAAGCATTTTTGGTACACTGGTGGTGTCTTTTTCGGGGCACTAGCGTTACGAGCGGAAGGCGTGGGTGTTCAATCTCGAAGATGCGGGAGACTCGATTAACCAATCTCAGCACGGTCAGACGCGCATTTCTGGCTTGAAGGAGACAGACACATTAGTGTACTCAGGCGGGATCAATGCCGTGCGTGAGCGCAGCAGCATTTAGAGCAGTAATCTCGGCCTCAATCTGCACAACAACCTGATCAATTGCCTGTGCTACCTCTGGCGACAGTGCCGCCCCCATCGTGTAGGCCCGCCCCTCAATGCCATACACTATCATTGTCGGCGGCAGGTTCCCCAGCACCCGCGCCATCTCGATAGCTTCGGCCACACCAAAGGCATGCGTTGAGTAGTGAAAAAACCGCGCCGGTATGCGCTGGGTGCCTACATCCAGCCGATGAATAGTTCCGACTGCGGCCCCCGAACTAACTGCATCAATTACCCAGACCAGAGCGGCTCCGGCCCATAGTTCCATCAGGGTAACGCCTTCGCCCGATGCAGTCTCTATATGCAGAGTGGGTAGGCGGGCTTGCAGGCGTTGCGCGACCAGCAGACCAGCGCTATCATCGCCGCGCAACGCATTGCCTACCCCTATCACCAGTGGTGCTATGAACAATTTGATACTCCGCTCGGCCCTGCCCGCTGTGCTCACTCCTGCTCGATAGAGAGCTTGAGATAATGCGTTGAGCACGAAATGCAGGGGTCGTAGTTGCGAATAACCTGCTCACATTGCCAGGTCAGTTTATCTTCGGGTAAATTCATGCGACTGGACACAAACTGCCAGAGATCCTGTTCAATCGTCTTCTGGTTCTGCGATGTTGGCGGGATGATACGTGCATCCAGGATTTCGCCCGCTTCACCCACCCGGTAGCGATGGTAGAGAATACCGCGTGGTGCCTCGCTGCATCCGTGCCCGGTTCCGGCACGCACCTCAACCGGCACCGCCGGACGTTCTGGCATCTGATATTCCGCAATAATCCGCAGCGCTTCATCGCACGCATACAGCGTTTCGAGCGCACGCACCACAATGCTTTTGAATGGATTGTAACAGGTTGGTCCCATACCTATCTCGTGGACAACCTCTTTGACAAGCGGTGTCAGTTTGGCGTAGTTCAGGGTATAGCGTGCGAGCGGCCCGACGTGATACGCCCCCCGCGACTTGATGACCGAGTGGAGCGAGGTGGAGTGGGCAACATGCTCTTCGGTGAAAAAGTTCGGGTATTCCTGAACTGCAATATCCAGTCCTTTGTTTGATATCAGGCGGCCCTCGTTATAGGGATATTCATCGGGGTGGCTGAGTGCCACATATTCATAGTCGCGCTCGAAGTCGGGGCAGGGCAGGCTGGCCGTCCAACGGGCCGCAACGATAGCAATCTCGCGGGCCACCTCAAGTTGCTCCTTCAGCTTGTTGTGCAACTCGCGGCGTGTTGGCACCCGGTAGAAGCCACCCACCCGAATATTGATCGGGTGAATTTCGCGCCCGCCCACCAGCGTGACAATCGCGTTGCCGGCCTTCTTCAGCTTCAGGGCACTGGTTACAATCTCAGGATGGTCTTTTGCCATCTGCATAGCATCTTCATACCCCAGAAAGTCGGGGGCATGCAGCATCGCAAAGTGCAGCACATGGCTTTCGATCCATTCGCCACAATAGAGCAGACGGCGCAAAGCCCGCAGTGGCGTATCGAGCGTTAGTCCGAATGCATCCTCTAGCGCGTGAACCGAACTCATCTGGTAGGCAACCGGGCAAATGCCACAGATACGGGCCGTAATATCGGGCACTTCGCTATAATTGCGCCCCAACAGAAACGCCTCAAAGAAGCGCGGCGGCTCGAAGATGCGCAGTTGCACATCGGTCACTTCGTTACCTTTCAGCTTGATATACAGGCCACCTTCGCCTTCGACCCGTGCCAGATAGGGAACCTTGATCGTGCTAGTTTTCATGGGCCTCACTCTCCCTGCGGAATGATTCGGCATAGGCATTGATGCCACGGAATGCATGCATAATCTGAGTTTCCGACATGCCCAAGTGCTGGAACCAGTGCGCTAGCGATGCCGCATTGGGCGACTCGGCGGGGCCAAAGCAGCTATAACACCCGCGTTGGTAGGCCGGGCAGATGGCACCACAACCCGCTTGGGTGACTGGCCCCATACAGGGGATACCCTGCGCCACCATCACACAGACGGTACCGCGCCATTTGCATTCGACACAGACACTATGCTGTGGCGTGTTGGGGCGGCGTCCGTTCAAAAAGGCGTTGATCACCTCGACCAGATGGTATTTGTTGATCGGGCACCCGCGCAGTTCATAATCAACAAACACATGGTCGGCAATTGGGGTAGACTTCGACAGGGTCGAAATATAATCGGGGTTAGGGTAGACATATGCTACAAACTGCTTCACATCCTGGAAGTTGCGGAGAGCCTGAATACCGCCCGATGTGGCGCACGCGCCGATAGTCACCAGATATTTTGACATGCGGCGCACCTGGTGGATACGTTCGGCATCGTGCGAGGTGGTGATAGAACCTTCGACTAGCGACAGGTCGTAGGGGCCTTTGATAATCGCCCGTGACGCTTCGGGGAAGTTGGCAATTTCAATCGCGTCGGTCACCGCCAGCAGTTCGTCTTCGCAGTCGAGCAGGCTGAGTTGACACCCATCACACGAGGCAAACTTCCAGACCGCCAGTTTGGGTTTACGTTTGGCTGCCATAACTTAGATCTCCCTTTGCCCAAAGAACGGTGCTATTTCAGCGAAGCGGAAGACCGGGCCATCTTTGCAGATAAAACGCGGCCCCCACTGACAGTGTCCACAGAAGCCGATGGCGCATTTCATATTGCGCTCCATCGAGATAAAAATATGCTCGGCTGGCAGGCCACGTTTTTGAAGTTCCAGCACGGTAAAGTGCATCATCACTTCGGGGCCGCACACCATTGCCGTCGCGTTGAGGTGATCAAAGGGTGCTTTGCCGATCAGACGGGTTACAACACCCACATTACCACGCCATGGATGGATAGCCCGGTCAACAGTCACGTGTACTTCCATATCAAGGCGGGCACGCCATTTTCAATCTCGCGTCGGAAAACCAAATCGTTCGGGGTACGGGTGCCATACAACAGCAGAACCCGGTTGTATCGGTCGCGCTGGCTCAGCACGCTGTAGAGTGCCGGACGTACGGGCGCAAGCCCCAGGCCACCCGCCACAATAATGACATCTTTGCCCTGGGCTTCCTGCACAGGCCAGCTATTGCCAAACGGCCCACGCACCCCCAGCACATCGTCGCGCTTGAGTTGGCGCAGGGCACTTGTTACCAGACCAACAGCGCGGGTAGTATGCACCAGACGGCGCGACCTGGCCGGGTCGCCACTGATTGAAATAGGTACTTCGCCGACCCCGAAGACATACAGCATATTAAATTGACCAGGCAAAAATGGCATCAGTGCTGCGCCGTTGGTCGGCTCCAGTTCCAGCGTAAAGGTATCGGGCGTTTCTTTCCGGATCTGTTGCACCCGATAGGGTTGGGGTAGCATCGGGTCGGGTAAATCAAGGTATTCCGCTCGTTCCGGGCGGGTCACGCTAGGTTGTTCGGTTATCACCATCACATACCTCGTCTTTTCTGGTTGGGCACCCCAACCATATTACCCAGTGCGGGTATAGCCGTATATGTCAATCATCTGGAGCATACACGCCTGGAGCCGTTGTTCAATGATATGTACCGAATGCCGCATCAAGTGGTAGCCCAGTTCGTGGTTGGTGTCGCACTCGGCCCGCAGTGCGGCCCCATCGAACATAATGGCGTGGGTTGGTTCGATAGCACGCGCATCGAAGTGCCAGATGTAGGGTGCGAACAGCCACGACCACCCCAGCACTTCACCCGCGTTCAGGGTCATCAAGCGAATGGGTCCCCGGTCGGGTGCAAATACTTCTAGCGCTACATGACCAGTCTGGAGAATATAGAAGTGGCGGGCACGTTCGCCCTGATGAAAGATAAGCCGTTCACTCTCGAAGGAGCAGGGCTGGGCATGGGCAACAATATCCGGAAGATAGCGCTGATCGATGTTTTGAAAAAGGGATGGGCCGTTATAAGATCTTCAAAGGTCGTCATTGCACCTACTCCTCATAGAGTATGTCTGTGCGGCGATGCGTTCAGACAGTTTATTAAATGGTTGCGTTAGACCATATTGAGTGCCGATATTTCGACGCTGATATCATCGCTGGCACGCATTGCAGCAATCTCAGCCGTAATATCGATACCGACTGGACACCAGACAATACAGCGCCCACAGCCGACACAGCCCGATGTGCCAAACTGGTCTATCCAGGCAGCGAGTTTGTGGGTCATCCACTGGCGATAGCGCCCCCGCACGCTAGCCCGCACGCTGCCACCGTGGATATACGAAAACTCGGTTGTAAAGCACGAGTCCCAGCGCAGCCAGCGTTCGGTTTGTTCCCCGGTGATATCGGTGACATCCTCGGTTGTGCCACAGAAACAGGTCGGGCAGACGGTGGTACAGTTGCAGCAGGCCAGACAGCGGGTCGCTATTTCGTCCCAACGCGGATGGTTGACATTGGTATACAGAAACTCTTTCAGATTGCTGGGCATCGAACGCCCCATCAAGCGCGAGGTACGGTCGGTAATCTCGTGCGCAGCACGAATATCCTGCTCGCTGGCCCAAGTATAGGGCACCTCGTTCAGCAACTCGGCTCCGCGCTGGCTCCCTACTTCAACCAGGAAGCAATGCCGTTCGCTATCGATAAATTCGGTCAGGGCCAGATCAAAGCCGTCGATGGCACGCGGGCCAGTCTTCATCGATACGCAGAAGCACGTATTGCCGGCTTGCCCGCACTGTACTGCAATCCGAAACGCATTGTCGTGCAGGTGCTTGAAGTGGGGATCAACAAAAGGCCCCTGAGTAAAGACGGTATGCTGAATAGCAACAGCCTGAAGTTCGCACGAGCGCATGCCAAAAAAGGCATAGCGGGGTTGTGCAGCAATATCCTGTTTAAACACCACCTGATTTGCGGTGCCGTTGCGGGTCGCGCTCCAGAGTTGCCGTCGGGGAGGGTGCAAAAAGCGCTTCCACGATTGCGGGCTGAGTGTGTAGCCAAAAAACGCCTGGTCGTCGCGCCGCTTCAGACGATAGGTGCCGCCTTCCTGCTCATCGGTCCAACCGATAGGCAGTTCGTCAATCGCTTCGATAGTATCGTACACAATGGCCCCATCTTGCACAGTCGGGCCAAGCACTTCGTAGCCCCGCTGCCGCAATGCATCGATCAGGGCCTGGAGATCCTGCGCCTGCACGACCGTGTGGTTGCCGGAGTTCATCGTTGTTCCTGGCATAGTACAGATCCTCTCAGTGCTACAATCCAACCAGTCATACACCCTGGCATGGCGTATGGATTGTGCGCCCATATATCCGATAACACTCAGCACCATTCATACCTGCATTGTATGATCGGGTTGGCACTGGAGCATAGTTGATGTATGCAGTTTCTGATGATCCGTGATCTTGGCATGCAGTCTATCATGCAATCCGGCTTGCTGCTAGCCCTTCAATAGTAGAAACCTGTTCACTCTTGCACAGCATGTTTCGCTCAAAAATGCCCGATTGTACCCACATGGCGCACACCCGACGGCAAGCCCTGAATCGCGAAGGGTTTGGAAAGCAATAAGCAACGGTGGCGGCGTCTGGCGCTGGCGCTACAAAAGTTGTGCAATCTTCCCTGAACTGCTGCACCGATACGCAACGGGGCGGTATCGTGGTTGACAATGGGCCAGAAAAACGCTACCATTGCGCCACTATCGTACCCACGACCGACTGACGCGAATCCTCTTGCACAGGAGAAATATTGCTATGGCAGCAACTATCAGGATGGCACGGGAAGAAGACGCGGCGGATATCTGGGCAATCTATGCCCCGATTGTGCAAACCACCAACTGTTCCTTTGAGTTGACCCCGCCTGACGAAAAAGATATGAGGCAGCGGATTGTCAAAACACTGGACCGTATGCCGTGGCTCAGTTGCGATGTTGATGGCGTGGTGCGTGGCTATGCCTATGCCAATCCACATCGACCACGTGCCGCCTACCAGTGGTCGGTCGAAGTATCGGTGTATATCGATGAGCACCACCGGCGGCGTGGCATCGGGCGTGCGCTGTATACCTCCCTCTTTGCAATATTGCGGCTGCAAGGCTATTTTAATGCTTTTGCTGGTATTTCACTTCCCAATCAGACAGGCATCCATCTGCACCAGTCGCTTGGCTTCACGCTGGTGGGCACCTATTCGGCGGTTGCTTTCAAACGTGAGCAATGGACTGATGTAAGTTGGTGGCATCTGGCGCTACGCGAACCAGTGCTCGATCCAGAACCTCCGGCCCAGTTTGCCGCTGTACAGGTCTCATCGGCGTGGCAGCAAGCACTGGCAGCCGGCGAGCCGTTTCTCCGCTTATAAAACCGATTGTACTGGCAGCGGGCAAGGATTGGCTGTTATCCTGTTGCTGTTATCGATTTCCAAGACAACAGCGCAACCCCTATGAAATACCGATAGGTTCAGCGCAGATCTATAGGATTTCCCAATGCTCGCAGACACGAAATGGTGATATACTGAGGTTGTCAGACATAAGATTGGTTGGGGAGTAGCCGCTGCCGTCGGGCAGGACGAACTGTCGTCAAGACCGTGCATCTGCACGCGGTAGTTCGAGCGTGAATATGATACACGAC
>JAAUSQ010000110.1 GCA_012033195.1 Chloroflexaceae bacterium | reverse complement strand
CAGTGATGCGGCGGGCACTGGGCCTGTCCTACTTCCTCTCGACGGCAGGCTACCTGCTTTTCAGTGGCACCGATGTGTTTCTTGTGGCGCTGTTGCTAGTGATGCTGGCCCATATGGGCGGCAGCGTGAACTGGGTCTACAGTACGGCCCTGCTCCAGATCGAAGTGCCCGATGCGCTGCGGGGCCGTATCTTCTCCATTGAATATGCGCTCTTAATGTTCGTAACCGCTCTATCAAGCTACTTTACTGGTTTGGCAAGCGATGCCGGTCTTTCGCTGCAATGGCTGGCCGTGGCTCTCTCGCTCACGTTTTTGCTACCGGGTTGTGTGCTCACGCTGGTGCTATGGCGCTCACGCGGCGCTAGCAACGACACGCGATGACACCATTTTCCATCCCACAATAAGACATGTTGTTTCTGTCGGTTCACCATCTCATCCCCCCCTGTAGTGCGATCATTGCAACAAGCGGCCCGACCAGGAGCGTAGCCGCCAGTAATACAATGACCAGGAATAGCACTAGTGTATCGTACAGGCGGTTGCCTGCTTCATGATCCGCTACGGAGTGGGGAGTGGTTTTGTTTCGTTCCTGGTTGTGTACTGATACCGGGCGTTGCATCGTATTCCTCCTCGACAGCCTATGATCGCGTAACTTGTCTTATTTGTAGCTTATCAAGATGAACGCATCTCAGCGATAAAAGCGGACTACTGTCTACCTGATGCACTGCTGAGAGGAGTATAATGGAGGTGTCAGCGTCGTTTGTAAGATGTTAAGCAGAAGCAGAAGCGCAGAGGAGTACAGGCCGTGCTGTGGTTGTCGTGGGCCGAAATGTATCTGCTCGTAGTCATCGCAGGGGCGCTGGTGCTCTTCCTCAGCAACCGCCTGCCCCCCGACCTTGTGGCGCTGCTGGTGTTGCTGGCCCTTGGCCTGAGCGGGTTGGTATCGCCTGCGCAGGTCATTGCCGGGTTCGGCAGTCCGGCGGTTGTCACCATTCTGGGGCTGTTTATCATCACCGCTACGCTCGAACGGACGGGCGTTGTGGCGTGGCTCTCCGAACGACTGGCCCGTATTGCAGGCGGCTCCGAAAGTGGCCTGATCGGGGTGCTGATGGGCGCAGGGGCGCTGCTTTCGCTGGTGATGAACAACATTGCTGCCGGGGCCGTGCTGCTGCCAGCAGCAGTGCGTGTAGCGACCCGCGCCAGTATTCGCCCTTCGCGGGTGCTGATGCCGCTCTCGTATGGTACGCTGGTCGGGGGTATGGCAACCATCTTCACGACGGCAAATATTCTGCTGAGTGCCAACCTGCAAGAGTATGGCTTCCGCGAACTGACCATGCTCGACTTTCTGCCAACAGGCGGCCTGATCGTGGTGGCGGGCATTGCCTATATGCTGCTAGTGGGGCGGCATCTGCTGCCCAATCGGGAGTCATCCACCCGCGAACTAGCGCAGTACACCCCACCGCCCGACCTGCCCGATACCTATCAGCTAGATGAGCGGCTGTGGGAAGTGCGGGTGCTGCCCGGTTCGCCGCTGGTGGGCAGTAGCCTGTACAAAAGTCGCATCGGGGCTGAGCTTGGCATCACCGTGCTTGAGATCCAGCACGGGCAGCACGTGGTTGCCACACCCCCCCCCCAGACGATCATTGGCACCAATGCACTGCTGCTGGTGCTGGGCCGCGAAGAGCGGGTGCGCCAGCTAGAGACCACCGGCACGGAGGTGTGCCACACCAGCCACGAGATCCATACCCGCGCAACCGAGGCGCTCTACCCATCTGAAATCATCGTTGCGCCGCGTTCGCCTGCCATCGGGCGCACCCTGAGCGAAATGCGCTTTCGCAGCACAACGGGCCTGCTAGCGGTGGCGCTGTGGCGCGGCGGGCGCAGCTACCGCACCGATGTTGGCAAGTTCCGGCTGCAAGAGGGCGATGCGTTGCTGGTGCAGGGCAGTGCCGAACAGGTGCAGGCACTTGCCAACGAACCGGGCTATATTGTGCCCGACGTGAGCCACCTGCACCGCCCCGATCTACGGAAGGGCCTATGGGCGGCGGGCATTGCCGCCCTGGTGATCGGCTTGTCAACGTTCGGTGTACTGTCTACCGCGCTGGCGGTGCTGCTGGGGGCGGCGGTGCTGGTGCTGGTAGGCATTATGCGGATGGAAGAGCTATATAGCGCGGTTGAGTGGCGGATTGTGTTTCTGATTGCGGGCATGACGCCGCTGAGTGTTGCCATCCAGGAAACGGGCCTCGCCGAGCGGGTGGGCGAGGCATTTGTCAGCCTTATCGCACCCTATGGCGCACTGGCGCTGGTAGCGGGGCTGTACCTGTTTACCATGCTGCTCGGGCAGGCACTCGGCGGGCAGGTGACAGCGCTGGTGGTGGGGCCGTTTGCTATCACTGCCGCAACTCAGGCCAATGTCAACCCGATTGCTGTAGCAGTGGCGGTGGCAATTGCCTGCTCTGCATCGTTCCTCACACCGGTCGCACATCCGGTCAATCTGCTGATGATGAACCCCGGCGGCTATGTGCCGGGTGATTTTTTTCGGGTGGGGAGTGGCATGGCGGTGGTGTCGTTTGTGGCGCTGCTGGTTGGAATGATGGTATTCTGGGGAATGTGAGGTTTGTTTACGCTCTGGTAGACACAGGTATACAATGAACGTATATCCAGCAAGTGATTGAGGAGAAAACAATGGCACAAACAAAACTGCATGAACTGGCTGAACTTGGACAGGCTGTCTGGTATGATTACATTCGCCGTTCGTTTATCACATCGGGTGAAATGCAAAGCCTGATTGATCAGGGTCTGCGGGGTATGACCTCGAACCCGACCATTTTTGAAAAAGCAATGGCTGGCAGTGCCGATTATGATGATGATATGCGCCGACTGGTTGCCGAGGGCAAGTCGATTGATGAACTGTATGCAGCACTGGTGGTGGATGATATTGCCCGCGCCGCCGACCTGCTGCGGCCTGTCTACGACGAGACAAACGGGCTGGATGGCTACATTAGCCTGGAAGTAAGCCCGACGATGGCCCACGACACCGAAGGCACCATCAACGAGGCACGCCGCCTGCACAGGGCGGTCAATCGGCCCAACCTGATGATCAAGGTGCCCGCCACACCGGAGGGCTTGCCCGCCATTACCACGCTGATTGGGGAAGGTATTAGCGTGAATGTCACGCTGATGTTCTCGCTCGATCATTATGAGGCGGTTGCCGAAGCCTATATCAGCGGTCTGGAAAAGCTTGCTGCGGCAGGCGGCGATCTATCGAAGGTGGCCTCGGTTGCGTCGTTCTTTGTCAGCCGCGTTGATAGCAGCGTTGACAAGGAACTGGACGGTGTGGCGGGCGGTGAGGCACTGAAGGGCAAGATTGCGATTGCCAACGCTGCCGCCGCCTACGACCGCTTTTTGAAGACCTTCAGCGGCGAGCGCTGGTCGGCCCTTGCTGCGAAGGGTGCGACGGTGCAGCGGGTGCTCTGGGCCAGTACTGGCACCAAAAACCCCGACTACCCCGATACCATGTATGTAGATAACCTGATTGCACCGCATACCGTCAACACAATGCCGCCGGCCACGCTGCGTGCCACACTCGACCATGCAACGGTTAAGCCGACGCTGGAGGCGCTCATTCCGGAAGCATTGCAGCAGCTTGAGCAACTCAAGACACTGGGGATTGACCTGGACGCGATCACACAGCAGCTTCAGGTGGATGGTGTGGCATCCTTCGCCAAGTCGTTCGAAAGCCTGATGGACGGCATTGAGGGCAAGCGCCAGCAGTTGCTTGCCGAGCACAAGATGTACACCGCGCACCTCGGTGCGTATGAGGCAGCGGGCGCGGCGGCGCTGGAAGAGATGCGCCAGAATGAGACGCTCAAGCGCATCTGGGAGCACGACCATACCGTATGGAAGGACGACCCTACCGAGATCAGCAATCGTCTGGGCTGGCTGCATAGCCCGGAGGTGATGCCGGAGCACCTGCCCGCGATCAATGCGCTGATCGAGGCGGTGCGCAACGAGGGCTACACCCACGCGCTGCTGATGGGCATGGGTGGCTCCAGCCTTGCCCCGGAAGTGTTCCGCAAGGCGTTCGGCGTCGCAGAGGGCTACCTCGACCTGGCTGTGCTCGACAGCACCGACCCTGGTGCAGTGCTGGCCTTTGCCGATGCGCTGGATATGCGCCGCACGCTGTTTGTGGTCTCAACCAAGTCGGGCGGCACGGTGGAAACGCTCTCGTTCTTTAAGTACTTTTACAATAAGGTTGTGGAAGCGGTTGGCACCGATGCGGCAGGCCAGCACTTCATCGCCATCACCGACCCCGGCAGCAAGCTCGAAACGCTGGCAAAGACGTACAACTTCCGTGCGACCTTCCTTAACGACCCCGATATCGGCGGGCGCTATTCGGCGCTGTCTTTCTTCGGGTTGGTGCTGGCGGGGTTGGTCGGAGTCGATCTGGCAAAGTTGCTCAATCGCACATCGATTATGGCGGCCAACTGCGAGAGCAGCAATTGTGTGGTGAATGGCAACAACTACGGCGGTCAGCTTGGCGCGGCGATGGGCGAACTGGCGAAGGCGGGACGCGATAAGCTCACGCTGATCACGGCCCATGATCTGGCAAACTTCGGCGACTGGGTGGAGCAGCTTGTTGCCGAAAGCATGGGCAAAGAAGGCAAAGGTATTCTGCCCGTTGTGGCCGAGCCACTTGGTGCGCCGGATGTGTACGGCAACGACCGGGTGTTTGTCTTTATGCATAGCCGCGATGAACATGCCGATACCGAGGCGATGGAGGCGCTGAAGCAGGCGGGGCATCCGGTAATCCATATTCATTATGATGACGTGTATGATATGGGTTCGCTGATGTTCCTGTGGGAAGTGGCAACTGCCGTCGCCGGGGTGCGCTTGAACATCAACCCATTTGATCAGCCTAACGTCGAGTCGGCCAAAGTGCTGGCGCGGCAGATGGTCGTAGCCTACGAGAAAGAGGGCAAGCTGCCCGATCCGGCCCCCACGCTGGAGGCAGAGCGGATGGCGGTGTATGCCGATACCAGCGGCGACACCCCCGGCGCACTGCTGCGCTCGTTCCTCGACCAGATCAAGGCGGGCGACTATGTGACGTTGCAGGCGTATGTGCAGCCAACCGATGATACCAGTGCTGCGCTGGATCGGCTGCGGCTGCGTATCCGCGATCAGTACAGGGTGGCGACCACCTCAAGCTATGGGCCGCGCTTCCTGCACTCAACCGGCCAGTTGCACAAGGGCGATGCAGGCAACGGGCTGTTTATCCAGTTCACCAGCACCCCGCCCCAGGATGCACCCATTCCCGATGAGGCGGGGCAGGATGGATCAGCTATGAACTTCGGCGTGCTCATTCTGTCGCAGGCGCTCGGAGATCGGCAGGCGCTGCTCGACAACGGGCGGCGGGTGATCCGCTTCCACCTGCATAGTGATGTGGCGGGTGATATTGCCGCACTCGCCGATGAGGTAGGCGGGTAGAGCTATACCTGCTTATCCCTGGCCCCTCTCCCCGTGTCGTAGGAGAGGGGTTTTTGTTTCTCACTATTCTTTAAGCATATGTTTATGTGGGCCTCTTCACAAAGGAGCGTTGATATGATAGTATAGGGCTAAACTCAGACAGAAATTGTCGAGTTGTTGAATGCAGAATGTAGCATTGAAACAGAAGGAACAAACAATGAACATGCAGGCATTGGAACGCTATCAGCCGTATGGCATCACCCTGCTGCGGGTGGTGATTGGAATCGTCTTTTTTGTACACGGATTGCAGAAGTTGTTTATGTTTGGTCTGGAAGGCACCACCGGCTTCCTCGCCTCGCTGGGTGTTCCGGCAGCGGGCCTGATGGCAGTACTGCTGATTGCAACTGAAACCCTCGGTGGCCTCGCCCTGATCCTGGGCCTTTTCACGCGCTGGGCTGCTATTCCGCTGGCAGTGGTGATGCTGGTGGCGATGTTCACGGTACACATTACAAACGGTTTTTTTGTGGGCAACAACGGCTACGAATTTGTACTGACGCTCTTTGTTGGCAATATTGCGCTGGTGTTGCTGGGCAGTGGAGCATTGGCCGTTGATCAGATACTGGCACAGCGCAAAGCGGGCGCAATGAAGCAAGCTACAGCATAACGATACAACAATCTTCGTTTGCAGTCCCTACTCAAGGAAGAGCGGGGCTTTTTTTATATCCTTCAAGTTGTTCCAATAAATAGTTCTTATTTCCTATTTCATCTCACCAGAAAGGATTGTACCCTATGGTAGAATAGTACCAAACTATATATAGTTGATATCCAAATGAATATCATGCTGTATTATCCATTGGGCGGAGATGCCCGACTGCTCGCGGCGATGAATAACGCACCATAAAGGAAGGGGGAACACCTGATGGTGGTACGTCGTGGATGGACACTTGCTCTATTGTTGGCACTGGTTATAGCAACCGGGCTGGTTGGCGCAGTGCGTGCCAATGTGCTCTCGGACGACCCTGTAACCTTCGCGCTTGGACTGGACGGTGATGGTGACTACCTCGAAGTTGCCGATGCCGACGCGCTCGATCTGGCTGGTGTAGATGGGTTCACGCTCGAAGCCTGGGTCTACCGCAACCCTGGCAGCCGCTGTGAAACAATCCTCGGTAAAGACTACGAAACATCCTACTGGCTTGGCTTCTGTGATGATGAAATACGCTTTTATTCAGGTGGTCTTGGCACCGATCAGGATGGCACAACCATCGTACCGGCTGGCGTCTGGACCCATATTGCGGTCACCTGGGAAGCAAGCGGCAACCGTCGCTACTACATCAACGGCGACCTCGATTATACTGGCCTTGCCGAGACAGGACCACCCGCGAACGCCTTCCCGCTCTTTATTGGGGCCGACCGTGAAGGCGGCGCGACTGCATATGAATTTTCTGGACAACTCGCCGAAGTACGGATCTGGAACGTGGCCCGCACCCGCGACGAAATCCGCCGCACGATCCACGTAACGTTGCAAGAGCCGCGCCTCGGTCTGGTGGGGGTCTGGAACCTGTCCGAGAGCAGCATCTATGATGATGCACTGGGGCAGTTTTCAACCAACCGCCAGGATGGTGCCTCGCTCGACTTGGCTTTTGTGCCGGCTCCCGTGCTACGTCCGCAGGCCAGCCCGATTGACGAAAACTTCGGGACGCTGCCCGATGAACGGCTTGGCGCGGCGGTACTTGGTGTGCCCGAACTCGACCGGGCACTGGTGATTGGTGGGGAGGCCAACGCCTTTGCCGAGCAGGATACCATCTATGCGGTCGACCTGGGCAACGGCACAAGCAGCGCCCTTGGCACGCTACCCATCGCCAACACCCGCCCCGCCGGGGTGTATGTGCCGCTCAATAGTACCGCGTATCTTTTTGGCGGGCGCAATGGGAGCACCTACCTGGATGATATTCTTGCAATTGACCCGACCGACGGCAGCACCCGCACCATAACCGACACGCTGCCCACCGGACGCAGTGCAGCGGCAGCGGCCTACCACCCGAATCAGCAGCACGTGTATGTGTTTGGTGGTTCACGCACCAGCGGCGACCTCGATGAGATTGTGCTCTTCGACCCCGCTACCGAAACAGTCACCACTCCCGCTGATTTTGAGCTTCCCTTCCGGCTGTCGCTAGCGAGTGCAGCCTACTCATCCGTCACCGACCATATCTACATTTTTGGTGGTGTTATCAATGGCGTGCCCAACGATACCATTGTACGCCTCGCCCTTGCCACCGATGCGCTGACGGGTACCTTCACCACACTGGCCCCAACGCTGCCAGAAGGCTCCAACGAGCTTGTTGCACTGGAAGACCCCACAACCGGACTGATCTATCTGTTTACATCCGAAACGGTGCTGGTGTTTGACCCGCTGACAGAGCAACTCTGGCAAGCACCGCTGCTGCTGCCCGAACGCCGCCGCGCACCGGGGGCAGTCTACGATAGCCGCAGCAAGCAGGCCCTCTTGATTGGCGGCGGTCCCTTCTTCGACGTGCCGCGTGCCACCATCTGGCGGCTACCGCTTGGCGATGGGCCGGCCCTGCCGCTAGGCCGCTGGGACTTCCCGCAGGCGGTAAGTGGGCAGGTGAACACAATTAGTGGCGACGAAGCGCGTGTGGTGATTGGTACATTTGGCGACAGCGCCTACCACTACGATGCCGATGGAACCCGCACCCGCTACCCAACAGGCGTGGATGGCCTTGGTACTACCAACGTCCTTGATAGTAGCTACCACGAGCCGACAGGCGAAACCTGGTTCGCCACCAATGTGGGCGCTGTCGTAGACAATAACGGCACCTTCACCACCTATGGCGCGGCAGCACTCGGCACAACGGATGTCCGCGCTGTTGATGTTGTCGCCGACCCGGACGGCACGGGTACGTGGGTAGTGCTTGGCACCAATGACGGAATGCGCTGGACAACCGACAACACCGAGCCGCGTTCCTGGAATGCGGCTTTTAATGGCATTGGAACCAGTATCCTCACCCTCGATCATCGTGCTCCTGGCGATGTATGGGGTACCTCAAACGATTTCGATGCCGATCTATTCCAACTGCTCTACAGCGACACGGGCCTGCCCACCGCCCGCACCTTTGGCAACCGCTGCGCGATCAATCCGGCGAATGCCTTTGCATTTGGTACTAATGGCGACTGGTGGCTTGGCGCGGGTATATCGGGCGAATTCCAGGCTCCCGGTATCTGCCGTGTACCTGGCGATAGCACCCCCGGCGCGGGCAATGTGCTGTCTGATCTCTATGTCAGTGATATTGATACCGCCACCGATGGACGGGTATGGGTAGCGCAGGATGCAGTGCAGATTGAAGTTTCACCATCCGGGAGCCGGGGCATTGCCGTCTACGAAGTGCTCGGCGAACCCTCCACCGCGACCGTTCGTACCACCGCCCTCGACTGGCTGAATGCTCCGCTCGGTGGTACTGAGATCGGTACCAGTAGCTTTGTACCGGGTGAGGGCGAGCCGGTATGGATCAGCGAGTTTAATGCAATCGGGGCCGTTGACGAGCGCATCTGGGCGGGCACCGTCGAGGGCGAACTGGTAACGGTTGCCCCACGCTGGCAGCAGATCGACGAGAGCAACAGCCTGGATGAAAAGGTTATCGAGGGTATCTGGACGATACGTGGGCGCGTCTTTATGGCCGCAGCCGACGAGCTATATGTGCTGCAACCCGACGGCCTGACCTGGGACAACCGTACAACAATCAGCGTGACAACTGTGCTGGCCGACCGTGCGGGCGCTATCTGGGTTGGCACGGGCGACGGTGTGCGCCAGTACCTCGCGGATGGCTGGGACACGTTCACCGATACCGTAGGCATCTCACCAACTGGCGAGATTGCCGCGCTTGCCGCAGACCAGGCGGGGCGTATCTGGATTGGCGGCGAGAACGGCCTGACGCTCTACGACCGCGACCGCTTTGTACTGACGTTCAACGGCAGCAACTCGCCGCTGCTCACTGATACCGTCACCACGCTGCTGTCCGACCGTGACAATCGGCTGTGGATCGGCTCGGCGACGGGCCTGCATGTGCTGGATGGCAGCGCGTGGATGACCTATACCACCAGCGACGGCCTGCCCGATGATGGGATTGTAGACCTGGCCCAGACGGGTGACGGCCTGATATTTATCAGCACCGCCAACGGCCTGAGCTTCTACGATGGCAGCGGCTTTACTGCTGTGACACCGCCCGTTCCGGCAACGGGCCTGCCGCTCACCGTGGACGAACTGGGCCGCCTGTGGGCAGGCGCAGCGCTCCGCACGGGCGATGGCTGGCAGAGTTATTACCTGACCAATTCCGGCCTGCGTAGCTCCACCATCAGCGACAACGCCGCCGACGGTGCCGAGCGGGTCTGGTTCAGCCATGCGCCCGATCCAGGGGTCAGTCTGCGTGGCAGCTTCCTGCCGCCACTGGCCGACGTGGTGCCCACCATTAGCGGTATCAACCCCGACCAGGGCAGCAGCGGCGACCTGATCACCATCAATGGTACGGGCTTCGGCAACAGTGCCGCAAATATTGCGGTGACGGTTGGCGGCGCACCTGCCGAGATCGTCAGCATCAACCCGACCGAAATTGTAGTGCGCCTGAGCGATTTTGCCACGAGCGGCAGTGTGACGGTCGGGTATGTCGGCAGCACACGCACCACCTTCGCGGGTGTTGGTGGGCGGCCTGCCTTCTGTGCTGCGCCCGTCATTACCAGCTTTAGCCCGACAGGTGGCAATGTTGGTGTAGAGATTATTGTCAATGGCACCAACTTCGATCCAGGGGCGCGGGTTGCGCTGGGCAGTGGCGCATTGCGCTTTACAGCGGGTGGCCCCACCCAGCGCCGTCTGTTCATCGAGAGTGGTGATAGCACCGGCTCGCTACGGGTGGAAAATAGTCTCTCTGGCTGCCCCGACCTGACCGACACCGCCGCCGAGACATTCCAGCGCATTGACCTGACACTGGAGCAACTTGTCTTTAATCAGGGGTGCCGACCTATCCGCTGATTGAGGGCAAGCCAACCCTAGTGCAGAACTATCTGAGCCACAGCAGCGCCCCGCGCACAGGCGACGCGCTCGAAGTGGATACTATCGAGCTAACCTTCAGCCGCGATGGTGAGAGCGTTGTGCTCTCGCTGCCGTATGTCGAAGCAGTACCAAGCAGCACGGGCGCACCAACCGACGCGCTGCTGCGTGATATCGCCGCCAGTGTGAATGTCTGGCCTACCAGCCTGAATATTGCATCGCTGGTAGGGCCAGATGGGAACACGGTTGAAGTACGCAGCGTGCTACGGCGGCGCTCGGCAGTGGTGGCAGAGCGCACCACAACCATTGAAGTGCTGCCTAACCGACCACTGCGGGTGCTGCTGGTGCCGATTATGGACAACAACTACACCACCGCCGACCTGCGCCAGATGCGGGCCAATGTGCTGGCGAACCTGGACGATGCCCGCGACCGGATCTGGCCCACGGGTGATGTTGAGTTCTACTGGTCGCCGCACGTCTTCACGGTGGCAGATGTGCAACTTGGAAGCCCCAGTACTGTTGATATTGGCGACTTTATCGACCTGTACGACGCCTCCCACAGCATCGACCGCGCCCGCCGCTGGTGGAACGAAAACAGCAGCACCGATGTAGCGGTAGCCTTTGGTGTGGTTGACCAGCGGGTAAACAGCAACCCCGGTACCACGGGCAAGGCGTTCTGGCCGGATCTCAGTCAGTTGCTCAATCTGCTGGTGCTCGATATCCTCGATGCGCTGTGTGATATTGGCGATGCGCTGGTTTCGTTCTTCACATTTGGTCTGGTGGGCGGCGGCGGCTGTAGCCTGGAGGTACCGCTGTATGTTGCCTGGGCCGAAGGCGATGTAGCATCGGGCAGTACTCGCGAATATAGCGCCTGTATACCCACGAACTGGGCCACTCGCAGGGGTTGGTCAAGCCGTGGGCGGCCAATGGCGACCTGCGCAACAACCTGAGTCACTCGATCAACGACGAGATCGACGGCGGCGAGTGTGCGGCGTTCCGGGAGGGCACGGGTACCTTCAACTGGGATCGGAGCCTGTATGCTCAGCGCAATATCGAGGAGCCAATTGTCAACACGCTGGATCGGCAGCAGTTCTTGCCAAACCGTGCGCTGGGTGCCGACACCAACCAGCGTGGCAAAGCCCTGATGAGTTATGCCTGTCAGCGGGTGGGCAATAACAGCTTCTTCGAGCCGTCGGACGTAGCGGGCATCTTTGCCGAGAGCGGCGTGGCTGGTCTGCGAAACTTCATTCACGACCTGTCGCCGACGGCACCACTGGCACGTACTGCACCGGGACGCACGGCACTCGGCCCGACTGCTGACGGCGAAGTACCCACGCCTCTTCTCGTGCTAGGGCAGCGCCTGTATGTGTCGGGCACCGTCAACCGCGATACAACGACGGGCGCAATTCGGCGGGTGGAGCCACTCGGTGAAGATGCACCGCTGGATGCCAGCTATGCCACTGGCTACTGGCTGGTGCAGCTTGCGGGCACCACCGAACTGACCCGCACGGGCGTGTATCCGGTCTTTACCTTCTCCGACCAGAGCGACGAAGCACCGGAGCAAACCGAAAGCGACGAGGGCTTCTTTGCGGCGACGCTGCTGCTTGCCGAGGGCGTCGATAGTGTAGAACTGCGGGCCGGCGATACCGTGCTGGATACGTTCACGGCGGGCAGTGCTGCACCAGAGGTAGCGATTACCAGTCCCACAGCGGGCGCAACCTTCAATAGCGGCGATGTGACGGTCACCTGGACTGCTACCGATGCCGACGGTGAC
Organism: Chloroflexaceae bacterium; assembly: GCA_012033195.1. Taxonomy (GTDB): domain Bacteria; phylum Chloroflexota; class Chloroflexia; order Chloroflexales; family Chloroflexaceae; genus JAAUSQ01. The sequence continues at coordinate 1,428 of JAAUSQ010000110.1, read as the reverse complement.
ACGCTTGATATTGTGGTGGACTATTCGGCAGATGGTGGCACCACCTGGATAACCGTGGCCTTTGCCGAAGGGAGCGGCTCGGTTGCGCTGGCGGTGGGCGAACTGGCCGGTAGCGACAATGCCCGTGTGCGGGTAACGGCGAGCGATGGCCTCACTCAGGGCAGCGCTGTGTCGGCGGCCTTCAGCCTGGCAGATGCGCCGCCGCAGCCCTATATCAGCCAGCCAGGGACGGGCAGCACGTTTGCCGAAGGCGAGAGCATTGCGCTGGTGGGCAATGCCTACGATTCAGCCGACAACATCTTGAGCGGCGACAGTCTGCGCTGGAGCAGCAACCGCGATGGCGACCTGGGCAGCGGGGCCGAACTGAGCGCTATCCTGAGTGTCGGCACCCATAGTATCACGCTTGAAGCGACCAACAGCGCTGGACTGTCGGCAAGCACAAGCAGAGAAGTAACGGTGCTTGGTGACTACGATTATGACGGTATTCTGGATGAAAACGAGTTGAGTAGCGGTCTCAACCCGCTGACCGAGCGCGATGCGTTCAGCGACGAGGATGGCGATGGTGTACCGCTGATCGTGGAGATCGGGCGCGGCACCAACCCCGACGAGGCCGACACCGACGGCGACGGACGCGACGATGCGACCGAGATTGCAGAAGGCACCGCCCCGACCGTAGACGACGCAGCCCTGTCAGCGGATGTGCTCAGTGTTGCGCCGATTTCGTGGACCTTCGAAGCCGACTTGTCACAAACAATTCCTTTCCCACAGCAGCAGTTTCAGGTCTTGAGCCGTGAGGCTGCCGACTGGACATTGAGTGCTGATGTAGATTGGTTGGCGGCGAATGTCATCACGGGCACCACGCCAGCAGGTGTAACCGTGTTGCTGGATGCCTACGAACTGGACGACGGTATCTATACTGGAACGCTCACCTTCGAGAGTGTGAGCCTGGGCGATACAGTCGATGTCACCATTACGGCGATCATCAGCAACAGTACCAGCTTCTACGACCTGACCGACGACGGACAGGTGACGTGTGAAGATGTAGCTGTGCTTGAGGCGCTGGTACCGCTGACCAGCGATGAGGCGGGCTTTGCCTATCGCTTCGACTTCAACCGCGATACGCTGCTGAATGCTACCGATGTGGCGCTGATAACAGCACGGGTGCCGGGTGGGACGTGTGACGTGACCCCGACACCGACCGCTACACCAACAGGCACGGCAACCGCCACGCCGACGACCGACCCATTGGCGACGGCAACAAACACAGCAACACCAACGGTGACGGGGACACGCACCGCCACGCCGACCGGTACACTGACCAGTACCCCAACGGCCACCGCAACAGGGGCAGTAGCAGCGACGGCCACACCAACGACCGATCCGGCAGCGACGGCCACACCAACGACCGATCCGGCGCGACGGCCACAC
>JAAUSQ010000006.1 GCA_012033195.1 Chloroflexaceae bacterium | reverse complement strand
CGGGCTGATTGCCCCAGCACGGGCAGCATCACTGTTGGCGGTGTCTCTGCCGAACGTGCCCGCCTGTCGCGGCAGGTCAGCTTTGTTTTTCAGCAATCGGTGTTGCTGCCCTGGCATACCGCACAACAAAATGTTGAACTGCCGCTCCGTCTGTTCGGGTGGAGCAAGGCACAACGCGAAGCAACAGCCCGCCAGTTTCTCGAACTGGTTGGCCTGAGTAAGTTTGCAGCGGTCTATCCGCATCAGCTTTCTGGAGGGATGCAGCAGCGTGTTTCGCTTGCGCGGGCGCTCTCGTTTGAGCCTGCCGTGCTGCTGATGGATGAGCCATTCGGTGCACTGGATGAGATTACCCGCGAACGAATGAATGTGGAACTGCTCCAGATCTGGTCGAAGATTGGCGCAACTATCATTTTTGTCACGCACTCGCTCTCTGAGGCGGCCTTCCTTGCAGATCGGGTGGTGGTGCTTTCCACCCATCCAGGCCGGATGATTGCCGACACAACCACCAGTATTGCTCGCCCGCGCACAACTGAACTCTTTGCCAATACAGAATTTCTCGCGTGGGTCGCGCATTTGCGCCAACAGCTTAACCGTAGCTATGCAAATGATACGCATCTTTGAGGTGTATTCATGACTGATTTATCACTTGAGCAGCAACCTGAACAGCGCACAGCGACGCGCCGGAGCTTTCCAGGGCTTCAGCTGGTACGCCGCTATATGTCTGCGTTTCTGGTATTTCTGGCAACGCTGGCCTTTTTGCAGTGGGGCGTACCGGCTCTGGATATTCCACCGTTTATCCTGCCCACACCAACGGCGGTCCTTGCTGCTGGCTTTGATCCCGAAAGCACGCTGGCCTACCATTTTGGTATCACGGCGCTTGAAGCGATTGGCGGCTTGCTGATTGGCAGTGTTCTGGCATTTCTGATGGCCGTATTATTTGTGCATGTTCCGCCGCTCGAAGATGCGCTCTATCCGTGGGCGATTGTGCTCCAGACCATTCCACTGGTCGCCATTGCGCCGATGCTTATCATCTGGTTTGGCAATGGTATGCTGGCCCGTATGGTGATGTCGGCAATCTTTGCCTTTTTCCCCATGCTGGTCAACTCGGTGCGTGGGTTGCGGCAGGCCGACCGCGCCACGCTCGAACTGCTGCAATCGTATGCCGTCTCACCCTGGCAATTGTTCTGGACACTGCGCATGCCCAATAGCCTGCCGTTTGTCTTTACGGGCCTAAAGATTGCCTCGACGCTGGCAGTTATTGGTGCCATCGTTGGCGAGTTTGCCGGAGCCAATAAAGGCCTGGGCTTTGCGATTACCATCTCAACCTATTACCTACGCACCGACCGGACCTTTGCGGCGATTGGCTGCGCGGCCCTGATGGGCATCAGTCTGTATCTGCTGCTGGTACTGCTGGAGCGAAAACTTGTCTTCTGGCAAGAAACGATTTGACCGTTTGCTGGTTCTTCTCTCATTGATAGCAACGCAATGCTTCTGCACTATCAGTGCTATATCCTGGGGCCACGGCTTTGGGCTGCCGTGGATCGTTTTAAAAGGAAGGGCCTTATGAACACATCGTATCGTCTAAGCATCGGGTTGGTACTCCTGTGTCTCTGTATGGTCATCGTCGCGGCGTGTGGGGGTAGTCCGGCGGCTCCTGCACCGGCAGCCCCCGCCGCCGAGTCGGAAGAGCCGGAAGCAGCAGATACGGCTGCATCGGGTGCGCTCGAAACCACAGATGTCTCCATTCGCCTCTCGTGGGTACCGCAGTGGCAGTTTGCCGGCTACATCGCCGCCGAGGTTAATGGCTACTACGACGAAGCCGGCTTGAATGTTACCATCAATGGCGGTGGCCCGGAGTTCCCCGAAATCCAGATGGTTGCCAGCGAAGCTGACACCTTTGGCACGCAGTGGCCCGACACGATTATGATCGCACGTGAGAACGATGTTGATCTGGTTATGCTTGCCACCTTCTTCCAGACCAGCCCCACCGCCTACATGGTGCATGCTGATTCGGGCATTGCAAGCCCCGAAGACTTCATCGACAAGAGTGTGGCCGTGTTTTATGGGAGCGGGCTTGAAACCGAGTATCGCGGGATGCTGGCCGAAGTTGGGGTGGATGCCAGCACAATCACCGAAGTACCGGGCGAATTCACGCTTGAACCATTCCTGAGTCGGCGGGTGGATGTGTGGCCGGTTTATGCAACCGACCAGCCAAACACGGTCCGCAATCAGGGGGTTGATATCAATTTGCTGTTTGCGCGTGATTACGGCGTGACGATGATTGGGGACGGCCTCTTCGCCACCCGTGCGTTTGTCGAAGCCAACCCCCGCACCACCGAGGCTTTTGTGCATGCATCGCTGCGCGGGTGGAACTGGGCGCCGAAAATCCGGAAGAAGCGGTCGCGCTTATTCACGAATACAACCCGGAGATTGCCGTTGAGCAACTGACCTTTGAGGCCCAGGAAACCATTCCACTGCTGCGCTATGGTGCTGGTGAAACGTGCATCGGTTGGAACGATATGGCAGCGTGGGATGCCGAACACGAGATGCTGGTGAACCTTGGCACGTTGCAAGGCGAGGCTACTGTTGCCGACAGCATGACAAACGAGTTTGTTGAGTCGTACTACGCCGCAGCGGGCATCGAGTGCGAATAACGTAAAGGAGCGGGGCTGTGTACGAACACAGCCCCGCCTGCACGAGCTAGCCCCCTCGCCCACCTATGAGGCGGGGGGGGCTTTTTTCTGCTGCTAGCGCAATGCTGCCAGTACGGTGTCGGGGTTGTCAGTCACAATACCGTGGACACCCATGCGGACAAGCTCCACGGCCTGCGCCGGGTCGTTCACCGTCCACACGTTGATAAACTTCTGATGCCGTCGGCAGAGTTCAATCAGGTTGGCGTTCACCATTTCGTGGTGCGGGTGATACGCCTCGTAGGTCGCATCGTGGGGGAGCGCGATAACTGGGCCGTGGAAGAGATACCCGATCATCACTGCGGGGAGCAACGCACGGAAGCGCACCAGCGTCGGCGGATTGAACGACGACACCAGCACCCGTTCCTGCATATTGTGGCGCTTGATACAGGCGGCGACGACCTCTTCAACGCCGTCGGTGGTGGGGCCTTCCGCCTTAATTTCTACATTGATAAATAGCCGCTGCCCGACCGCTTCAAATACTTCATCGAGGGTGGGCACCGGTGTTCCGGCAAAGGCTGGCCCGAACCATCTGCCAGCATCCAGCGCTTTCAGTTCGGCCAACGTCATATCCGTGATACGTCCGCTGCCGTTGGTTGTTGCATCAACCATAAATCATGCATCAGGACACCGTGCCCATCCTGCGAACGGTGCACATCCAACTCAACGCCGTGTGCGCCCTGTGCGGCAGCCAGTTCAAAGGCGGGTAGCGTGTTCATCGGGGCGTAGGCTTTGGCTCCGCGATGCCCAAACACGAGCGGACTACCGGCATGCATTGCGTCAATTATGCGTTGTGCGGTCACGTAGCTGCTCCTTGTCATAGCTGATATCAAACCTGGATACCTGCAACACGGTGCGTCACGGCCTGGAGTATCTGTACTCGTCGTTTGTTAGATGTTATCGGGTGGTATATCAAGCACCGATGCCAGCCAGGAGAGGGCGGCGGGTTTTTCGGTAAATATCTTGACTTCGAGTTTACGGGAAGGCTGATGCCGCAGCAGCATCGACGTGAGCACCTGCACGTAATAGCCCGAAAGCTGGATAGAAACCAACCCGGCAATGCGGGCGCGGAAGCGTGCATCTTCCTCAGAGGTTGTAAACAGCGATGCTCGTGCGTCGTGGGTGATAGCAGGATTGATGATGCTCAGGGGCAGGGCGCTGTATTTGGTTGCAACGCCACGCCGCGATACGTTGTGGACTGCCAGATAGGGGTATTGCGGATCCCAGGCGCGGATTGTTTCAACAGTAAGATTGGCCCACTCATTGATGATATCGTGTGAAATATCAAAGATATCATACACCACAATCCGCCGCGAGGCATACCAGTGGCGATGAATATAAGGCGATATCTCATCAATTTCGTCGGGTGTCGTGATATCGTAGTTGACAGTCATGCAATAGCCACGCTTTTTGATGTAGATAAGAAATAAACCACCATTGCACTTGTCGTACAGGTTCCGGCCCCACGGTCGCCCGCGTCATCAGGACGTGAGCGGTTCTGCCAGCCATTGCAGCGCTCTGGCACGGTCCGATACTATCTTGTGTTGCAGGTTCGGAACGGTCTCTGTTCTGGCCTTATGACGTGCGGCAACAACGCCGGTCAGTTTCCCCGATTGACGCAGTGAGATAAGCATTGCCACGCGTCCGTAGAATTGTTCTTCGTCTTCAGCAGCAGCAAACAGCCGCGCCCTGCCAAACTGCGTAATCGCCGGATGGGTTAGATTGGCGTGTACCCAGCCATATTTCATGCCCACACCAGGGTTCGATACATCGTGCAGGGCGAGGTAGGGCAGGCCGGGTGTCCATGCTTTGATTGTCTGCACTGCGAGTTCGGCCCACTCATTCACGATTGCCTGCGATATATCAAGCAGTTCGTAGGCCACAATACGGCGAGCGGCGTACCATGTCCGGCGTATGGAGGATGATACCTCATCGATGCTTTCGGGTGTTAAAATGTTTGCGCTGCTTAACATAGGCGTTGATACATTAGAATATGTTAAAAAAATATCATTAGCGTATCGACCATTACTATCATAGCACATTCACATGCCCTAAAAGTGCCAGTCATGTTAAATTTTGTTTAAGCGTGTAAACTACTCTGGTGCGTCTCATCCACTGCCAGCACGTTCACCAACCGTCGCAAATCCCAGGTAGTACCCATCTGCTCAAACAACAGACGCGCCTGCGCTAGATGTTCGGGCCGCGTCGCGTCGGTGGCGGGCAGGTGTCGCCCAATCTCATAGTGGGCCAGGGCGCGGGCATAGCGTGTGTCACGCTCCAGCGCCAGGTCAATCACCTGCTGCCAGATATCCAGTGCCTGCTGTTTATTGCCACTCAGCCACGCGTGCCGCCCCAGAAAGACCAGCATCTGTGGCTCACCTGCCGAGTAGCGGCGGCGGTATTGCTCCACCAGATTCATCACCATCGCCACATCTTCGGCGGCAACTGGCGCGTTCTGGTCGTGCTCCCACAGCCCCAGCAACACCTCTGCCGTATTCTGGATAGAAAACATATCGTGTGCTGTGGGCACCACCGTCGGGCGCATTTCGTTGATCGCACGCGGTAGCGCAGCGCGGGCCTGCTCAATCTGGCCCAGTCGCCAGTGGGCCATGCCCAGGTAGGTATAGCGGGTGCTGGATGGGTTGTTAATAATCACGGCGAGTTCGGCGCGGCGCTCAAACGAGGCCAGCGATTCAGGCTGCTGGCCGAGGTAGGCCTGCAACTGCCCTACGCCAGCAAGCGCCCGCAGTTGCCCGAACAGGTCGCCCCCCCGGATCGCAGTATCGTACTCACGCTGGCGCAACTCCATACCGCGCACAAAATCGCCCTGCCATTCATAGGTCACCGCCAGGTTCATCAGCGTAGCCCGCGACCGCAGCAGGTCGCCAATGCGCTGGTAGAGATTGGCGGCGCGTTCACCGTCGCGCAGGCTCTCGTGCCAGCGGGCCGCAAAGGTCCAGTAGAATGCCAGGTTCGAGAGCGCACGGGCCATCGTCGCCAGTTGTTGCGGGTCGTCTTCGGTCATCGGCACCAGAATAGCGGCGGCCTGCGCTGCAAAGGTGGCGGCGCGTTCGCGTTCGTTGGCCGTTTGCAGTGCAAGCGCCAGCAGCGCATAACAATCTGCCAGCCGCAGCGACGGCCCGAATGGTTCTTGCAGCGCAGTTGCCAGCAGCACAAAGTCCACGCCCCGCGCCACATCGTGCGACATCTCAAAGTAGCTGTAGCCCAGCACCATCTGAATATCAATCATCAGTTGGCGCTCTTCGTCGGGAATGCTACGCGGATCGACGGCAGGCAGGCGGCTGCCGGTCGCATCCACCCGGTTATCATCGGCGGGCAGCGGTTCCGGTGCAGCCAGGTGGCGTAGCGCCTCGTGCAGATAGCCGAAGCTCTGGCGCGGCATGCCCGCCGCCACCGATGCATCCGCGAGGTTGCGCGCTAGGCGTGCCCGCCACAGCGGGGGACGGTCGGCACCTTCCAGCAGACTGTAGGCCCGGTTGAGCAGTTCCATGGCGCTGCGATAAGCCCCGCGCTGCAAAAGCTGCTCGCCCGCCAGCGCACTATAATGCATCTCGCGCTCGGTGTCGCCTGCCGCGCCCCAGTGATAGGCCAGTTGTGCAGGATGGTCGGGGTCGTCGCCATATACCGCAACGAGCGCCTCGGCAATATCGCGGTGCAACTGGCGGCGCTCGGCGGCGGGCAACATATCCAGCATCCCCTCGCGCAGCTTGTCGTGGGCAAAGCGCCAGTCGGTGCCCTGTGCTTCAAGCACCACCCCACACCGACTCAGCCACGTATTCAGCGCCAGGGCTGTAGTTGCACCCGAAAGCGTCCGCAGCACATGCAGGTCGAGCGTGCGCCCCATCAGGGCGGCGTAGCGCAGCAGTGGCTGGTCGGCAGTGTCGATGCGGTCGAGGCGGCGGCGGATCACGTCGCGCACCCCAACGGCAACCAGATTGTCGGGCAGGTCGATGGCGGTGACGGCCTGCAACTGGCCTGCTTCTTCGGCGAGTGCACGCATCGTCTCCACCACAAAAAACACGTTGCCTTCGGTTTCCTGTTGCAGAAAGCTGATCAAGTCGCTGCGGCGTCCGCTGCGCTCGCCCAGGATCGACACCGTCAGTTCACTCATCTCGTCGTTGGTCAGCCGTTCCAGGTTGATGAACTGCATCGACGGCAATGCATCGGGCAGGTTAGGGCGCTCGTCGTTGCGGAAGTTCGCCACAATCAGCAACGGCTGCTCGGCACGCGTGGCCGAGGCGCTCGACCACCACCAGGCTATCATCATCCATTGCAAGTCTTCGAGCAGCAGCAGGATCGGCTGTTGCTGCCGCCGGAACACCGCAACGATAGTGCTGAAAAGGCGCTCTTTTGCGGCCTGCGGGGTGATTTCGGGCGCGGGCTGTATTTCACGCTCGATCAGCGTGCCGATATCGGGCACAATCGCCGCAAGCACACTCGCTTCAAAGTCGCTGACCTCGGTATCAACCAGCAGGTGGCGCAGTGGTTCGCGCCACAGTCGGTAGGGGGTGCTGGCTTCGGCAGTGGCCTGGGCACGCACCACCTTTGCGCCCCGCACCAGTGCCTGTACACGCAGTTCATCCAGCAGACGTGTTTTGCCGACCCCCGACTCGCCACCGACCAGCCACGCCGAGCCAGTGCCCTCCAGCATTGCAATCAAGCCATTGGTAAGCATTTCTAGCTCGCGGTGGCGGCCAACAAAACGCGCCGCCTGCAAAAAGCTGTCGCGCACCGGGGCCGCTTCGGGGGGCAACGCAATATTGCTTAGCTGTGCATACTCGTTCAGCACATCATCCACATCGGAGTAACGTTCGGCAGGCGCTTTGGCAAGTAGACGCGCCAGCATGGTGCGGATGGTATCGCTGGCGGGCAGGTCGTCCACGGGGATGGGCCGCTGCTGAATATCGGCAATCAGTTCTTCAACATCCACCATCGCGAAGGGGTACTGCCCCGCCAGCACTTCGTACAATATGAGCGCCAGTGCATACAGGTCGCTAGCTTCGCTGTAGGGCACGCCAGCCAGCACTTCGGGTGGCAGATAGGGCAGCGTGCCCACCACCTGCTCATCGCTGAATTGTTCGCGCAGCCGTGCAAGGCCAAAGTCCAGCAACTTGACGGTGCCATCGGGCGACACTAGAATATTTTCGGGCTTCAAGTCGCGGTGAAAGATACCACGCCGATGCAGATAGCGCAGGGCTTGCAAGGCCTGCCAGAAGAGCGGCAGCAGCTGCGCCTCTTCGCGGCGGTCGCCGTACTCGGTGATGGGCACCACATCGGGCAGGTATTCCATGGTGAAGAAGGGTTGCTGATTGTGGTCGAAGCCATAATCAAGCACGGCGACGATGTGAGGATGGCGGAGGGTGGCAAGCACCTGGAATTCGTGGGTCAGGGCGGTACGTAAATCGATGCCAGATGACGAAAGCAGCATATCGAGCACTTCTGGCTCTACCGCCAGGCTTTTGATTGCAACGAGTGTACTGGTCAGGCGGTCGTGGGCGCGGAACACCACCCCCATGCCACCTTCACCAAGCTGATTCAGTAGAACATAACGCCTTCCCAACGCAGGTGCGTGCTGCATGCAATGTCTCCCCTCTCACAAAGACTCGACGTGTTCGACGGTTTCGACGACATATCCGACCGGGTTAGCCTCTGATGGGTAAGGGATGAACGGGTGTGTTTTCTCCAAGCCTACTACATATACTTTTTTTAACCTGTCTATGTATCATACCATGAACAAAAACGAGACACCAAGAGGAAAAAAGTCATGGGTGGCATAGGACGGATAGGGGAAGGGGCGATAGGGAAAGAAACTCCGCACAGACGGGCCTCTCGCCTACTATCCCGCGCCTGCTGGCTGCGGCTGAACGTGCTGTGCCGTCACACGCATGAAGACTTCTTCTAGATCGCTGACCTGGCCCGCGAAGTGCGTCACCACGGCCCCCCCGCTGATCAGCCGTTGCAAGACTGCGCTCACGCTCTGGTCGTCGCCTTCGTGGTCAATCTGGATCATCGGCGGCATCGCTTCGGACAGCACCCGCACATCCAGCACGCCTGGCATATCGACCACCAGCGCCGCCGCCGCTGCCAGGTCACTCAGCAGATGAACCTCGTAGATGCGATGGGGTTGCAACGAGCGCATAATGGTCTGCACATCGCCCGATGCCAGCAGATGCCCGTTCTCGATGATGCCGATATGCGTACACACCTCGGCCAGTTCGGTGAGGATGTGTGAACTAATCATAATCGTTTTGCCGAGCGCCTGAAGCTCTTTGAGCAGTTCGCGCAACTCCACGCGGGCGCGTGGGTCGAGGCCGCTGGCAGGCTCATCGAGGATCAGCAGTTCGGGGTTGTGCGCCATGGTGCGGGCCAGACTGAGGCGCTGCTTCATACCACGTGAAAGATCCATCACATACGCATCGCGCTTGTGGCCCAGGTCAACCAGTTCAAGCAGTTCACCAATCAGGTTGCTGCGCCGTGCAGCGGGCACACCATACGCCGCTGCAAAAAACTCCAGATATTCCCACGACTTCATATTATCGTACACGCCGAAGAAGTCGGGCATAAAGCCGACCATCCGCCGCACGGCCAGCGGTTCGCGGGTGACGGAGTGCCCCGCAACCCACGCCTGCCCGCTCGTTGGCAGCAGCAGCGTGGTCAGAATACGCATCGTAGTGGTTTTTCCGGCACCGTTGGGACCAATAAAGCCATAGATGGCACTCTGCGGTATTTCCAGGTTGATATTATCAATCGCCAGACTTGTCCCATAGCGGCGGGTCAGGTTCTTGGTTTCGGCAATCAGTGTCATAGGTAGCGTGTCTCCCTATAGTCAATCATCAGGGCGGTCATCACTGGCTGTTACTATCAAGCTGCACAATATACAGCGACAGGCTGTCCAGATTGGTGTTGCTGCCATCCAGCGTCATCGGGGTTACGGGTTGCTCTGTCCAGCCAAGCAGGTAGACCGCTCGTTGGTTGAGCGAGCCACGCACGGGATCGACGGGAAACGGCCCCTGGCTCATCCCGAAGCCATCGTTAAAAAACAGGCTGTCAAGTAGTTGCTGCCGATTAAACACGCCGTCGGTTGAAGCCTGCACACCCTGCGGGAAGTTGAGCAGCGCCCGCTCGATCAGCACATCGGCAGTAGCACCTGGCGGCAAGTCACCAATCGGCTGCACCGTATTGTTGTACACAATAAACGCATCTTGCAGTGGTATGTCGCCCCGATTGGAGACGGTACCCTGCACGCGGTCGCCCTGCTGTTGTACATTGCTCTCAAGCTGTACATCGAGCGGCACCGCACGCTCGGCGGCAAACGAGCGAATACCCGACACATCCACCAGCACATCGTTGATACGGGTGTTGCTATCTGTCCAGAGCAGCGCCACATCGTTACCGCGTGTATCAAACCGCCATGTGCTCACCAGGGTCATCTCCGGGAAGCCCAGATCGTAGATCTCGCGGCGGGGCGAAAAAACCCCGACAAACGAGGTTGCATAACCATGCTCAACCCCTTCGAAGCCCTGCACTATACTGAGTTGAAACGTCTGCGCACGCACCCCTCGAATCAAGACGCCAACACTGTAGGTGCCCAGCACAAACACCAGCACCAGCACCGGAATAGTAATCCAGGCCAGTTCGCTCCGTCCTCTGCGGCGCAGCACCAGAAAGTTAATCGGCCCGATTAGCATGATGTAGCCAACAATGTACAGCAGCAGAATGCCAAACGGCGGCAAGCCCAGTTCGGGCAGTTGCAGCACATTCGAGAGCATATTGTTGCCTTGCCAGCGCAGCGTAGCGGCAGGGGCCAGCGGTGTATTGATCACCAGCACCTGCTCCCACAGAAACGGCTCATCCGGCCATGCCCGCAGAATGCTCAGATCGAAGGCGGCAAAATACACCTGCCCACTGCCATAAGACCATGCGGTAAGCAGACCCGGCTCGATCAGGGTACGCGCACCAGCACGCAGATTGACGCTGTTAACCGTGGTTGCGATTTCGTTGATGGGGGGTGCAGGGATGGCGGGCAGCACCTCGCCCAGTGGTGCCAGGGTAACATTTGCTTGCAGGTCGCCCACCTCGACGGGCAACAGGTCAGCCAGTCCTGGCACCGTTTGCTCGGCGCTGCTACCGCCGCCAACCACCAGCACGCCCCCCGTCCGTACCCACATTTCGAGCGCTGCTTGCTGTGCGGCGGTTAGGTCAGCCGTTGTAATATCATGCACAAAGATTGCGTTCAACCCTTGCAGGGCCGTGCTCTGTTCGGGCATGTGCTCTGGATTAAGATGCACCACCTGTGCGCCAGATGTGTTTTCAAGTTGCATCGCTTCCAGACTATTAAGCAGGGTCGGGTCGGTGCTCAGTACACCAATCACATAGAGTTCGGCTTCGAGCGGGCTGAGCGATACCTGCTCTTGAAACAGCACCTGCTCATCCACAAGCAAGCGCAGGTCGCCCACCCGTGCAAAGTTATTCGAAAGCCCGTACAGCATCAGGCGCTTGCGTGCGCCACGCGGTAGGTCAATCTCCTGGCGAAAGACGAGTTCATCGTCGTTGACACGGTAGCGCCATTCGAGCACGCCGCGCACATCTGGCCCGGTATTGCTGACATCTACCGCAATCGGGAACCACTGACTCGTTCGATAAAAGCCCTGATAGCCCGCATCCACCTCAATCTGAATTGACTCGGTGTTCTGCCCCTCTTGCGCGTAGACCGCACCCGGCATCAACAGGGCACCCACCAGCACAAGGAGCACGGCTGCAATATGCAATTTCCAGCGGTTCACCTGGTTGGTTCTCCGTTCGTCAGCTCATCGTTAAAGTAACGCGGCACCCGTTGCGATGTTGGTGTTACAAACGCGGGACGAGTTAGTGTATCGTTGGTGCTGTCGCCGTTGGTTCTATCGGGGCTATAGTCATAGCTCGGCATCGGTGCGATCTGGGTAACCGCATTATGGTCGCTACGAACACTGGCATGCTGCTCATCCAGCAGTTGTTTGAGCAGATCCTGCTCCGGTTCGGTAGGCGGCGGCATCACCGAATAGGCCGGAGTGGTCGCGGCATCCGGCGATACAAGGGGCGTGGGGGCGGTGGGGGCTTCAGGTGACACCGCTGCTCCACCCGCAAATGGCGAGGAGGCTATTTCGGTGGGCGCTTCCGCCTGAGCATGTGGCGGCGGCGGCGCGGCGGCAAACGTGCCCGCCTCCAGGAAGTGGCTCCGCAGCAGCGCTACGTCGCGGGTTAGTTCGGTCTGATAACGCACAAGCTCCTGGTTCAACTGGTTTGTTTCGGCATAGTGCTCCGACAGATCCTGTACCTGCTTCTGGAGCGCCTCATATGATTGTATGTCTCGTGTAGCAGAGTGATAGGTTCGCATCAGCTTCAGGGTATCCTGCAAGCTGCGCTTCTTTTCGTCGCGCTTGAAGACATCGCGATAGTTGTTGATGGTGCCAAGCACATTCTTGGGATCAGGAATTTTGGGGAAGGTAAACTTACCCGATGCGCCCGCCGTCTCGATCTGAATATCGCCGTAGCCAAACCAACGACTGATCAGCGTTGTGTTCTCGGTAACATTCTGGATAGCGCCCAGACCAGCCGTGCGCTTGTTGGAAGGCCCCCAGGGAAGTTGTTCAATGTCTTCGATGTTCGAAGGGGACAGAATGTATTTATCGTTGCGGTAGTCTTCAATCTCATAGGCCATCCAGCCAAGAAAGACAATAATCACTGCAATCGTCAGTCCGGTAATCCAGATGGTGGGCAAGAGTTCAAAGCTTGCCACAAAGAAGATCGCTACAAACGCCACGAAGATAAAGGTAAGCGGGCGCAGCAATGCCAGCGCCAGAAAGAGCCAGTGCCGCCGCCATGTGATAGTCCCGTCTTCTTTGATCTCTGGATTTTCGGGCACCAGCCGCCGCAAGATCGGCGGGGTGCGGTGGGCCTTGACATCGGTGCGCGGGCGGGCGGTTTCTACTTTCTCACCATAAACCTCGGCCTGCACCATGCGCTGGAACTGCGCATCGGAGAGCGCCCCGCGACAGGCCTTCACTTCTTTCATAATCAGGTTGAGCATCTCGTTGGCATGTTCCGCCGTGTAGAAAACCAGCGGTGCACGGCGGGCCTGGCTCGCCGATGTCACAGTAATATTGCCGAAGTGCATCCAGTGGGCAATATAGGTATCCGATTGCATCTGCACATCCTGAATGTCTTCGATACTGATCTGATCAACTTTGTAACGCCCCAATATTTCCCGGTCGGAGAGGATCACCCGTTTGTTGGTCAGGATCAAATGGTCGTTCTCACATTCAACATAAATCAGCCCCGCCGAAATAATCGCAATCACTGTGATGAGCATCAGAATAATATTGGGGAGGTCGAGGAATGTTGCGGTTGAAGATGCCGCCGCCGGGTCGAGGTAGAAGACACGCCCACCGAGGAAAAAGCGATAGAAGATCAACCCGGCAAACACCAGTGCCGCTATCCAGAGCAACTGACGAATATAAGGGCCTTTGGTGGGGCTTTCCGGTTGGGGTGCAAAAAACGACCCCAGCAGCGCCACAATCAGGGCTATCGCCAGAATGAAATTGAAGATATCAAACGCTGGAGCGGGGACCCCACTCATTACAAAAAACTGCCAGCCCAAGCCGCGCATCATTGCGATGCTGAAGCTGAGCACCGCAACAATCGCGGGTAGGGCAAGGTGGCGGAGAAACGAGACCCAGTGATCGGAGGTAATCTTAATGACTTCCTCCCCTTCAATCCAGGCGATGTGATTGAGATTGGTGCCCGGTAGATCAATCTGGGCGCGAACGGCGGGCGTTGGGCCATCTTGTGCCATACCATATACTCCTTACGAGGACTGGGGTGCAATGTCTCCATTCACCCGGTTGTGCCAGTGGGTCAGTACCCAGGCGACTTCTTCGGTAGGGGTCAGTTGATCGGTATCCAGCAGCAGCGCATCGGGGGCGGGCTGCATCACACGCGCATCAAGCTCATCGCGGCGGGCGAGTTCTCGCGCCACCTCGCCAGGCGATACCTCACGCCCCAGCAATTGCTTATCAATAGTGCGGCGGCGGGCACGTTCGGACAGGCTAGCGTGAAGATAAATTTTGAGCGGCGCATCGGGCATCACCACCGTGCCAATGTCGCGCCCGACCATCACCACCCGACCCTGCGCCCCGATCAGACGCTGCTGCTGGACCAACTCGCGGCGCACTGCCGGATAGCCTGCCACCAGCGAGACCTGCCGATCTACATCGGCCCCCCGCAACGCCCAGGTAATATCTTCGTTGTTGAGCAGCACGGTATACTGCCGATTGTCGCCAACCGTCGGGCGCAGCACCCGGATAGGCAGATTGCGGGCCAGGTGTTCCAATGCATCAACATCGTGTAAATCGATCTGCTGTTGCAGGGCCGCCAGCGTGAGGGCGCGGTACATAATCCCTGTATCGAAGTAGACGAAGCCAAGCGCTTCGGCCAGGAGATAGCCGAGGGTGCTTTTGCCAGAACCAGCCGGGCCATCAATTGTAATTACAACGGGCGTTGTCGCATGATGGTCGCTTTAAAAGACTGCTATCACTACTGAGCGTTATTGTAGCACGCACTGACAATGCTTGACAATAAGTGATACCCGATACAGATTAGCTGGGTATTTCAACTTTTCGGCGGCTCTGATCCCCGTGCCCCTACAATACCGCCGTTGCCGCACGGATGCGCTGCAAGGCCCGCGCACGGCCCAGTACTTCCAGCGTCTCGTCCAGCGGCGGCGACACCTTGCTGCCCGTTGCGGCAACCCGGATGGTGCCAAACAGTTGACCGGTCTTCAGGCCAAGCGCTTCGGCAAGTACACGCAATGTCTCTTCCAGGATGGCCCTATCCCACGGCTCCACCGCTTCCAGCCGAGCAGCGGCGGCTTCAAGCGCGGCGCGGGTGCCGTCGGCGTCCATCTTTTTCTGAATGAGCAAATCGGCGGCGGGCGGCTCGATCTCACGCAGGAAGCATACTAGCAGGTCGG
This sequence comes from Chloroflexaceae bacterium, assembly GCA_012033195.1. Taxonomy (GTDB): domain Bacteria; phylum Chloroflexota; class Chloroflexia; order Chloroflexales; family Chloroflexaceae; genus JAAUSQ01. The sequence continues at coordinate 34,795 of JAAUSQ010000006.1, read as the reverse complement.
GTGCTTCGCTCAGTTCTTTCAGCCGCTCGTGTACCAGCGGCACAAGCTGCCGCACATAGGCTCGTTCGTCGGCGGTGGGTGGGTCGCCAATCAGTTCGGCCCTGCTCAGGAAGGGCAGCAGGCGCGCGGCCAGTTCATCGGGCGCAAGCATACGAATATACTTGCCGTTCATATCTAGCAGCTTATCGGGATTCCAGCGGGCAGGCGAGGCCTGCACCCGATCAATGGTGAAACGCTCGATTAGTTCGTCCAGCGTCATCATCTCGGTGCGGTCGTCGTAGCTCCAGCCTTGCAGCGCCAGATAGTTCCGCAGCGCTTCGGGCAGGTAGCCACGCTCCCAGAAGCGGTTGGTCGCAACATCGTCTTTGCGCTTCGAAAGCTTGCCGCGCCCGTCCTGCCGCAGAATGTTTGGCACATGGGCGAAGATAGGCAGACGCCAGCCAAAGGCGTGATACAGAATGATATGGTAGGGCGTACTGGGCACCCACTCTTCGCCCCGGATGATGTGGGTCATCTCCATCAAGTGGTCATCAACCAGGTGTGCCAGATGGTAAACGGGCATGCCGCTCGACTTGAGCAGCACAATGTCATAGAGGGTATCGTTCTCGATGCTGATCTCTTCGCCGCCGCGCACCAGGTCGTGAAACTCGGTAACACCATCGGTGGGCACCTTTAGCCGCACTGTATAGGGTGTGCCCTTCGCCTCTTCTGCGGCCATCTGCTCCAGGCTCCAGTCGCGCTCTGGCCCCCGGAAGCGAAAGCTCTTGACACCGCGTGCCATCGCTGCGGTCTTCATCTCTTCGATTGCTTCGGGCGTCACAAACGATTTATAAGCCCAGCCGGTCTTGAGCAGATACTCGACGTGCGCTTGATAGATACCCAGTTCGTGGCGCTGCGATTGGATATAGGGCGCGTGTGGCCCGCCGACATCGTGGCCCTCGTCCCAGTTGAGGCCCACCCAGCGCAGCGAGGCGACAATATCGTTGGCGGCTCCTGCCACAAAGCGCTTTTCGTCGGTATCTTCGAGGCGCAGAATAAACTGCCCGCCGTGATGCCGCGCAAAGAGCCAGTTGAAAAGGGCTGTGCGGACACCACCAATATGTAAAAATCCGGTCGGGCTTGGGGCAAAACGCACCCGTACCGGCGCTGTTCCATCAGTCATTATTGCTCGCTCTTCTACTGTTGCCAGAACATGGATCGGCCCACCGCCGACGAGGGTGGAGCCAGATACTGTGTTCAAGCATCATACTGCTGTATACCCTGCCTATTATACCTTAGCATATTGTGCTGTTGCGGTGCAATCGTGGCTATTGCATCTTTTCGTAGGGCCGCAAGAGGGCAACAATCTCGTCGACCGTCGCCACAACCTGATAAAGATCGGCGTGTTCGGTGCGGATAAAGCCCTGCTCGATGGCATGGTTAAAGAGTGCAATCAACGGATCGTAATATCCATTGATATTCAGCACAATAATCGGCTTATCGTGGTAGCCAAGCTGCCGCAGCGTTATTGTTTCCAGCAACTCTTCAAAGGTGCCGTACCCACCTGGCAGCGCCACAAACGCCTGTGAACGAGCATCCATAATGGCCTTGCGCTCCCGGAGTGTCTGCGGAACAATCAACTCGGTGGCATCTTCCAGGCCTACCTCGGCTTCTTGCAGGGCTTGCGGAATAACGCCGACCACGGCCCCCCCACCTTCGAGCACTGCACGCGCTACCACGCCCATCAACCCGACACTCCCCCCCCCCATACACCAACTGCCACCCATGCGCTGCCATGATGAGTCCTAATTGGCGTGCAACTACTTCATTAACCGGATTCTTACCAGATCGGGAGCCACAAAACACACAAATTGACAATGCCATTCCTTTACCCTCATGTATAATACTTCTATCGTTGCATTGTGCTGTCGCGCATTGTAGCAGAATTCACACTATCTTGATGGATAGTGCAGTACCGGCCTCTTGCCCTGAACATGTAGCCGGACAAACAAACAGAGCACGCCTGCCCCGTGCGATCTGCAATCTACTGGCACTGCCCCCTTGCCGGGCAGCTAATCTGCGGCCAGTTGCTAGTCACAAGGAGAATGGCATGACAACACTACAGGTGAATAATGTCTCTGAGTTGGCCCGGCTCACAGACAGCTACTTACAACATTACTTTGCATTTTACCCCACGATTGCCAGCAGCCTAGGACTGCATGCATACGATGGACAGGTGATGGACGCGCGTCCGGCGGCGGTACAGGCCCGCATCGCCGTGTTGCGCGAGTATCAGCAGCACGTTGCCACGATAGACCGCGCCAGCCTCAGCCGCCTCGAAGCATTTGACTACGATCTGCTCCAATGGCAGATCAACCTGGAATTATGGCAGTGGACGGACGAACGCGAGTATACCTACAATCCGCTGATCTATGCCTACGATGCCATGGTTGATGGCTATATTAAGCGCGACTATGCGCCGCTGCCATGGCGCACTTGCAAGCTGATCGAGCATCTGCACGCCATTCCGGGCTTACTGGCAACGACCCGCCAGAACTTGCAGCGCAGCATTCCGCGTATGCTGGTCGAAGAGGCCATATCAGTCTATGAAGGGTTGTATGAGTTTCTGTACGAAAACCTGGAAGAGCCGTTGCAGCCCCTGCACGACGACGCACTGCTGGCAGAAGTCTGGGCGGCCCGCGATGTGGCGGGGCAGGCTATCGCCCAGTTCCGCACATTTCTTGAGCAGGAGCTGCTGCCCGCCGCACACAACCGTTTTGCTATCGGGGCCGAGCGCTTCTGTAAGATGCTGCGTTACAACGAACTGATTGATATCCCGCTTGACCGACTGCTGGCGATTGGCGAGGCCGACCTGCACCGCAACCAGCAGGCCATCATCGCGCTGGCCCATCAGATCGACCCGCACAAGACGATTCAGGAGCAGATGCACGAACTAGGCCGCAATCATCCCACCGCCGACGAATTGATTGATGAAACAAAAGCCCTGCTGCAAGAACTGCGGCGCTTCTTGCAAGAGCGCGACCTGATCACGCTGCCCCCCGATACCAACTGCCGCGTTGAGCCGACTCCGCCTTTTGCGCGCTGGGCCTTTGCGATGATGGAGACGGCGGGTCCCTTCGAGGACGAGTCCGCCGAGTCATTTTATTATGTCACGCTGCCCGAACCGGGTTGGTCGGCAGAGCAGATCGAAGGCTGGATGACCAAGTTCGACTATGCCACGCTGATCAGCGTCTCGATCCATGAAACCTACCCCGGTCACTTTGTCCACTTTGCGACGGCCCGCAATGCCCCTTCGCAGATGGCAAAAGTGTTTGCAACCTATACCCACTATGAAAGCTGGGCGCACTATGTCGAAGAGATGATGCTAGAGCAGGGCTACGGCGCGGGCAATCTGCATCTGCGGATGGCACAGCTTGCCGAGGCACTGGTGCGCAACTGCCGCTATGTGTGTGCGATCAAAATGCACACCATGGGTATGACCCTGCCCGAAGTGACGCGCTTCTTTATGGAGCACGCCTACATGGACGAAATGACGGCAGCGAAGGAGGCACGCCGGGGCACCTACGATCCGGGGTATCTCAACTACACGCTCGGCAAGTTACTGCTGCTGAAAACGCTTGAACAGTACCGCGAAGCTTACGGTGCAGACTTCTCGCTCAAGCGCTTCCACGATGAGTACATCGGCTATGGCTCGCCGCCCATCCCGATCCTGCGAAAGCTCATTCTGCCGGTCGATAACGGGGTATTGTTATGACAATCGAAGTCAGCGAGTAACACATCACGATGCGACTGCCGACCTGCCACGACCTGCCCTTGGCCCGCTGCTGATTATCAGCTTGCTGATTATTCTGTTTGCTACCCATCGGCCCGACCCACGCCCCCGCATTGCGCCGCCGTGGGCCATGCCCGATACATCGGGGCTGAACCTGCCGCCGCTGCCCGCATTGCCCGACCTGCCCGACTTTGCAGCGGGGCAACGCATTCAGCGGCCCAACCTGGATGTGATGGTTGCGCCCGAAATCTACCGCCGCGATGACCAGATCCTGCTGGCGGTCGAACTGGAACAAGCGCTGGTCTACGTCGGCGAACGCTTCGGGAGCGGCCCCGCTGCACCTATTCAGACGGTGGTGCAGATGGATGTCGGCTGTATGCTGAATGGCGCAGCCTTCACCGATGCGCGGCAACTGGTTGTCTATGCCTGCTCCAGTACGGCCCGTCCGCGTGTGGTGGCAATCGCCGCACACGAGTTTGTGCATCAGCTTGCCCACGACCGCTACGGCCCTACCCATCAGGCCAGCGATCTGATTATTCTGGAAGGGTTGGCAACGTGGGGCGCGGGCACCTACTGGCTCAGTGGGATGCCCTCATTTCGGGCGTTTGTGCAGCGCCAGTACAGCGGGCAACTGCTGCCGCTTGCCACGCCCTACCAGGGCCGCCCGATTGCCGATATGAACAAGCTCTATTATCAATGGGCCAGCTTTGTTGAATTCTTGATCGAAACCTATGGGCGCGAACGCCTGGATGCACTTGCCACCACGGGCACCCGCGCCCCTGGCTCTGGTGATTATAGCGGCATCTATGGCAAGGGGCTGGATGTGCTGGAACAGGAATGGCTGGTCTGGCTCGCACAAAGCTAGCGCTTGACCACTGCTGCCCCGTCCCACCCTCCCCATACGCAGCAGAACACCCTTAAGCAGCGTGCTACAATACGGTTGGGAAGACAAATGCCCGACTCTTGCCCCTGCTGGTTAAAGGCGCAAAGTCGGGTTTTTTGTACAGTATTCTTATGAGCACAGGAGCAATGCACATGATTATTGGAGTACCCAAAGAAACCAAAGACCGTGAGAACCGCGTTGCTGTGACACCGGGCGGCGTGCGCGAACTGGTTGAAGCGGGGCATCAGGTACTGGTGGAAACAGGTGCAGGGGTGGGTAGCGGCTTTACCAATCAACAGTATGTGGCGGTGGGCGCACAGATTGTGCCCGAAGCCGCCGATGCCTGGGCTGCCGAGATGGTTGTCAAGGTGAAGGAGCCGCTGCCCGCCGAGTATGAGTACTTGCGGGCCGGGTTGTTGCTCTTCACCTATCTGCATCTGGCGGCTGCCGAAGACCTGACCCACGAACTGTTGCAACGCGAAGTGACGGGCATCGCTTATGAAACGGTAGAACTATCAAACGGCACCCTGCCCCTGCTCACTCCGATGAGCGAAGTGGCAGGCCGCATGGCGGTGCAGGTCGGGGCCTATTACATGATGAAGACCAATGGCGGTATTGGCAAGCTGATCGGCGGTGTGCCGGGGGTGCTGCCCGCCAGTGTGCTGATCCTCGGCGGTGGTGTGGTGGCATCAACGCGGCAAAGATGGCGCTGGGATGGGGGCCAATGTCACCATCTTCGACCGCGACCTCGACCGCTTGCGCTACCTGGACGATGTACTGGACGGGCGCATCAATACGGTCAGTTCCAACGCCCTCCGCATTAGCGAAGCCATTACCACCGCCGATCTGGTAATTGGTGCGGTGCTGATCAAGGGTGCCCGTGCGCCAAAGCTGGTAACCCACGAGATGATCGGAACGATGCAACCCGGCAGCGTCTTGGTAGATGTCGCCGTTGATCAGGGCGGGTGCTTTGAGACAACCCACGCGACCACCCATTCGAACCCAATCTTTCTGGTGGATGATGTCATTCACTACTGCGTGGCGAATATGCCAGGAGCCGTGCCCAACACCAGCACCCGCGCCCTGAACAATGCTACCCTGCCGTATATGTTGAAGCTGGCAAATATGGGAGCCGAAGCTGCTGTCAAGGCCGATCCAACCCTGGCAAAAGGGGTAAACACCTACCGGGGCGCGATGACTTACCCGGCAGTTGCCGAGGCGTTCGGGCTGGAGTACACCCCGCTGACGGCGCTGGTGTAACGTGCGGTGTCGCCCCCTTGCCCGATGCGTAGTGCAAGGGGGCGCTACTTTGTCAGCATCAAGAGCTGCATAGCAAGCATGCAAAGGATGTCACAGATGATGGAAAACATTCCAGGGCGCAGCTTCAAGCGTCTTACGGTCTGCTTGGTAAAAAACAAGCTCGACAGGGCCGGAGAATTTCTCCCACTGCACCCGCTCAGACTTGTAGAAGACGAAGCCACATTTTTCGAGCACCCGCCGCGAGCCAATATTCGACACAACGGTATCGCCATAAAAATGCTGCACTTCGGGCAGACATACCAGGCACCAGCGTAGCACAGCCTGTAACGCTTCGGTTGTATAGCCACGACCGTACAACGTATGGCTGATATCATAATACACCGTGACGGCGTCGGGCACGTCGCGACTGACCTGCACCGTCCCGATCACATCGGATTGATCGTGCCGACAGACGGCCCACGAGAACACATCCGGGTTACCCGGCAATAGCACATGCTCCAGGAAATCGCGTGTTTCAGTGAGCGTGGTGGGGGAGGAATACTCAACATACTGCGAAAACTCGGGCGCAGAGGCATACGCAAAGAGTGCGGCTGCATCATCGGCAACAAAGGGACGCAGTGTCAGATGACTGGTTTGTAGCACAGGAATGTGCATCGGTATCCTGTACGCCAAGGATAAAAGCGAGGGGAAGTAGTGGAGCCAACGAGGGGGCTCGAACCCCTGACCTGCTGTTTACGAAACAGCTGCTCTACCGACTGAGCTACGTTGGCATAAACACACCCTATAGATTGTAACGTGAAGCCTTTCAAATGTCAAGGTAGAGATGGCGCATTTCCGTCGCCTACCGCTGCTATATCCTGTGCTGAGACATGCTATAATTTTCAACAAATCCTATACACCAGCTAGAGCTATGCAGGACAACGCATGCCCGAAGAACTGTCCATTTTGTTTGATTTTCCAGATGAACAACCGGCGGCGCACGACGCTGCCCAACCTGCCCGCGATCTACCCGTCGTGCCTTTGATCAATACCGTGCTGTTTCCCCATATGCTCGCCCCGCTTTTTGTTTCAGATGCGCGAGCAGTGGCGGCGGTCGAAATTGCAACGGCCCAGGATCGGCTTGTGGTGGCGGTTGCCCAACGCGACCCGGAAGTAAGCGAACCTAGTTTTGCCGATCTGTACTCGGTGGGCGTTGAGGCTACTGTGCAACGTGCCCTGAAGATGCCCGATGGCACGACCAGCATTGTGGTGCAGGGTCGTCGTCGGGTGCGCCTGCTCAACACCGCTCAGGAAGCGCCCTGTCTGCGGGTGAGTGCCGAGCCGATCTATGTGGAAGAAGAACGTACCCTTGCCGTCGAAGCAATGATGCGGGCCGTGCTCTCGCTCTTCGAAAAGGTGGTGCGTCTCAGCCGCACCATGCCCGACGATTCATATATTATGGCGATGAACATCGATGATCCCGGCTGGCTGGCCGATATGATCGCCTCGACCCTGCCGCTCGATGTGGTGCATCGTCAGGAGATCCTTGAAACGCTCGACCCCGAAGAACGGCTGCGGCGGCTTAGCATTTTGCTCTCGAAAGAGCTAGACGTGCTCGAATTGGAAAGCCGTATTCATACCCAGGTACAGAAAGAAGTTGACCGCAGTCAGCGCGAGTTTTTCCTGCGCGAACAGATGAAGGTCATCCAGCGCGAACTGGGGCAGCTTGATCCAGCGCAGCGCGAACTGTTCGAACTGCGCGAACGAGTGGCCGCCAGCAACATGGCCGATGTAGCCCGCGCCCGCGCCAACGATGAACTCGAACGGCTCGAAGTCATTCCTGCCGCCGCGCCCGAATACTCGGTGGTGCGTACCTATCTCGACTGGCTGCTGACACTGCCCTGGACTGAGCAGACCGAAGATAACCATAATCTGCGCCTTGCTGCCACTGCCCTGGATGATAATCATTATGGCCTGCCCAAAGTCAAAGAGCGTATTCTCGAATTTATGGCGGTGCGGCAACTGGCTGGCCCCAAACAGAAAGCGCCAATCCTCTGCTTTGTCGGGCCGCCGGGTGTGGGCAAAACCAGCCTGGGCCGCAGCATTGCCGAAGCTCTGGGGCGCAAGTTTGCACGTCTCTCGCTGGGCGGCGTCCACGACGAGGCCGAAATACGCGGGCACCGGCGCACCTATGTCGGGGCCTTACCGGGGCGTATCCTCCAGACGATGAAAGATGTGAAGTCGATCAATCCGGTGTTTATGCTCGATGAAGTGGACAAACTGGGGCACGACTTTCGCGGCGACCCGGCGGCGGCCTTGCTCGAAGTGCTCGACCCCGAACAGAACAACACCTTCAGCGATCACTATCTGGATGTGCCCTACGATTTAAGCAAGGTGCTGTTTATTACTACTGCCAATATCCTGGATACTATTCCCGATGCGCTGCTCGACCGCATGGAAGTGATTGAGCTACCGGGCTACACCGAAGAAGAAAAGCTGCGGATTGCCCAGCGATTCCTTATTCCGCGTCAACTCGACTCGCACGGTCTATCGGTCGATACATTACACTTCAGCGAGTCGGCGCTGCGCCAGATGATTCGCATCTACACCTACGAAGCCGGCGTGCGAAACCTGGAGCGCGAACTGGGCACCATCTGCCGCAAAACGGCCCGCCGCATCGCCGAAGCTCGCCAGCACATTCGGATGATACGCCCCGCGCAACTCCAGCGCTTTCTGGGTGTGCCGCGCTACGATTATGGGCGCGTCGAAGAAGCCGACGAAATTGGTCTGGCGGTGGGGATGGTCTGGACAAGCAACGGCGGCGATGTGATGTCGATTGAAGTAACCCTGATGGAAGGCAAAGGCACCCTGACCCTTACCGGCCAACTTGGTGAGATCATGCAGGAATCGGCGCAGGCGGCGCTCTCGTATGCCCGCAGCAATGCATCCATCTACGAGATTGATGTGAAGACCTTCGACAAGTTTGATATTCACATCCACGTGCCCGAGGGAGCCGTCCCAAAAGATGGCCCATCGGCAGGTATCACCCTAGCCATCGCCCTGATTTCAGCGCTCACCCGGCGACCAGTACGGCGCGATGTGGCGATGTCGGGCGAGATTACCCTGCGCGGGCGGGTGCTGCCCGTGGGTGGCATCAAAGAGAAGATTTTGGGAGCGCACCGGGCCGGCATCTACACCATTATTCTGCCGCAGCGCAACGAGCGCGATATGGAAGAGGTGCCCGCGCAAATCAAGCGCCAGATGAACTTTGTGTATGTGCAACGGATGGAACAGGTCCTTGAAATGGCGTTGCTGGCACCGCAACCCAAAAAGACCAACCGCACGACCAAAAAGCAGGCGTCCAAGTCTCCCAAGAACCCTCCTGCGCTCCCGAACAACACCCCACCTGATGAGGCCGCCGCAGCGTAGGCGCGGCTTGCAGCCGCACTTGCCCACGCGGGCGATACCCCGCGCCTAGCGCTGTGCGGTGCGCTCTCGCTTGCTGCTGGCTTCGATTATGGTGCAGGTTGCAAGAAATCGACCGCAACCCACCCCTCGGCACCATCGGGGGCACGCACATTGCGCCACGCATAGTTCGGGCCAATCGAGTCCTCAGCAATCTGTTCAACCACGGTGCCATCGGACAGTGTGCCCAGGACTTGCGAATCGGTGGAGGGGCCAGAGCGCAAAAAAAGCCCCTGTCCGCCGGTGTTTGTCACCACAAAGCGGGCCGGTTCGGTCGGTGGTGGCGCTGTTGGTTCGGGGGTCACGCTAGGCTGTGCATCGGGCAGAGCGGGAGAATCTGCGCCGCCCGACCCCTCAAATGGCACACCCGCTTCGTTGCCTGCCGGTGTGGGACCTGGTGTAAACGGACTATTCGCCTGACGGTCTTCGCGCCCGCCCCACAACAAAAAGATCAGCAGACCGATAAACAGCACCCCCACAATCGGAATCACAATCCAGCCGCCCTGCTGCAAACGCAGCGCCAGCCCTTGCGGAATCGTCAGCGGGCCAGTTGCGCGGCGACGTGTCCGGGTGGTACGGTCGCGCCGCCAATTCGGATTGATGGGCGTTGCGCCTGCCCGGTCGCCTGCTCCGGTATCTTCGTCCAGTGGTTCGGTACTACCCGATTGGCGGCGGCGACGGGCACGCCGTTCTGCCCACTTGCGGCGGGATGTTTCATCAAAATCATGGTCACTCATTCATTGCCCCCTGCACAACACACTATGCCCTATCATAGCATAGTGTGCGGCAGGCTTCAAACCGGAACAGAACCGATTGTGGATCAACGGCTGGTTATCAAGTCACAACTTGAAGTAGCGAACTCTGTTCGTACCAGATAAAGCAGGTGTTCTATACTGAAACAGACAACACAGCGTTACTCTGAGCTACGGAGGTCGGCATGACACGACGAATTGTGACCGTAGATGGCAACGAGGCTACGGCACGTATTGCCCATGCCTTGAGTGAGGTAATTGCCATCTACCCTATTACGCCCTCGACGCCGATGGGCGAACTGGCAGATGCATGGTCTGCCAAGCACTACCCCAATCTGTGGGGCACTGTTCCCCTGGTGATTGAGATGCAATCGGAAGGCGGCGCGGCAGGCGCGGTCCACGGCGCGATGCAGGCGGGAGCACTGACCACCACCTTCACGGCATCGCAAGGGCTTCTGTTGATGATCCCCAATATGTATAAGATCGCCGGTGAACTCACGCCGACCGTCTTTCATGTTGCTGCGCGTTCCCTGGCTGCCCAGGGACTTTCAATCTTTGGCGACCATTCCGATGTGATGGCGGTACGGGCCACCGGCTTTGCACTGCTGGCATCCAATTCGGTGCAGGAAGCCCAGGATATGGCCGTGATTGCCCACATCGCCACCCTGCAATCGCGGGTGCCGTTTATCCACTTCTTCGACGGATTCCGCATTTCCCACGAGATCAGCAAGATCGAACAACTCGACGATGCCGACTTGCGGGCCATGGTGGACGACACGCTGGTCCAGGCGCATCGGTCGCGGGCACTCTCGCCCGACCGCCCCTTCATTCGTGGGACGGCCCAGAACCCCGATACCTACTTCCAGTCACGCGAAACGGTCAACACCTTTTACAATGCTTGCCCGCAGATTGTGCAGGCAGCAATGGACAAGTTTGCCCAACTGACCGGACGGCAGTATCACATCTTTGAATATGCAGGCGCACCGGATGCCGAGCATATTATCGTGGCGATGGGGTCGGGTGCCGAAACGGTGCGCGAAACGGTTGCCTACCTGAATACACAGGCCAGAAGGTCGGTGTGATAACGGTGCGGCTCTACCGCCCGTTTGATGTGGCAGCCTTCTTTGCGATGCTGCCCGCCAGTGTGCGCCGCATCGCCGTGCTCGACCGCACTAAAGAACCGGGCAGCGCGGGCGAACCGCTCTACCTGGATGTCGTGATGGCGATTAGCGAGGGACTGGCGCAGGCCAACGGGCATGGCCCCTTTGCCGTACTGCCGCGCATCGTTGGTGGGCGCTATGGCCTTTCTTCCAAAGACTTTACCCCGGCGATGGTCAAAGGCATTTTTGATGAACTGGCAACCGAGAATCCCCGCAACCGCTTTACGGTCGGCATTACCGACGATGTGACCCACACCAGCTTGAGCTATGATCCGGCCTTCTCTATTGAGCACGATACCACCGTGCGCTGTCTCTTCTGGGGGCTTGGCTCCGATGGTACGGTGGGCGCAAACAAAAACTCGATCAAGATTATTGGCGAAGAAACCGATAATTATGCCCAAGGCTATTTTGTCTACGACTCGAAAAAATCCGGCTCGGTGACAATCTCGCACCTGCGCTTCGGCCCCGAACCTATTGCGGGCCACTACCTGATCAATCGTGCCAACTTCATCGCCTGCCATCAGTTCACCTTCCTCGAACGCTTCGATGTGCTGAAGCAGGCCGTACCGGGGGCAGTCTTCCTGCTCAATAGCATCTACGGCCCCGACGAGGTATGGGACAAACTGCCGCAGGAAGTGCAGCAGACGATGATCGACAAGGGGCTGCACTTCTATGTCATTGATGCCTACGAGGTGGCAAAGCGCACAGGGATGGCGCACGCATCAACACCATTATGCAGACCTGCTTCTTTGCGATCAGTGGCGTGCTGCCCCCTGAACAGGCCATCGCCAAGATCAAAGAAGCGATTAAGAAGACCTACGGCAGCCGGGGCGACGCTGTGGTGCAGCGCAACTTCGAGGCGGTTGACCAGACGCTTGCTAAGTTGTACGAAGTGACCGTGCCCGCCGCTGTGAGCAGCAACCTGACGCGCCGTCCGACAGTGCCCACCGAGGCACCCGCCTTTGTGCGCGATGTGCTTGGGGCAATGATTGCCGGTGATGGCGATAGCATTCCGGTCAGTGCGCTGCCAATTGACGGCACCTTCCCTTCGGCCACAACGCAATGGGAGAAGCGCAACATCTCGCTTGAGATACCCGTCTGGGAGCCTGACCTGTGCATTCAGTGCGGCAAGTGTGCGTATGTCTGCCCGCACGCCGTTATCCGCACCAAGGTCTATGCACCGGAAGCACTGGAAGGTGCGCCGGAAGCATTCAAGAGCACGGATGCCCGCTTCAAAGAGTTTCCTGGTATGGCCTACACGCTCCAGATTGCGCCCGAAGACTGCACCGGCTGTACGCTCTGTGTGGAGGTGTGCCCCGCCAAAGACAAGAGCCAGGTTGGGCGCAAGGCGATTAATATGGCAGCACAGCCACCGATCCGCGAGCAGGAGGCCTGCAACTGGAACTTCTTCCTGAACCTGCCCGAAATTGACCGTACCGCGCTGGTACCCAATTCGATCAAGAACTCGCAACTGTTGCAGCCACTCTTCGAGTTCTCCGGTGCCTGTGCGGGTTGTGGCGAGACACCCTATGTCAAGCTCGTCTCACAGTTGTTTGGCGACCGTTCGATTATTGCCAATGCAACCGGCTGTTCCTCTATCTATGGCGGCAACTTGCCCACCACACCGTGGGCCACCAACCGCGACGGACGCGGCCCTGCCTGGAGCAATTCGCTCTTTGAGGATAACGCCGAGTTTGGCCTGGGTATGCGCCTGACGCTCGACAAACAGAACGAATACGCCCGCGAACTGGTGCAGCAATTTGGGGCCGAACTGGGCAGCGATCTGGTGAACGGCCTGCTGCACGCCGACCAATCGGATGATGGGGGCATTGCCGCGCAACGCGCACGGGTGACAACGCTGAAGGAATGCCTGCACAATGTGGATAGCCCGCAGGCCCGCGACCTGCTGAGCCTCGCTGATACGCTGGTCAAGAAGAGTGTGTGGATCATCGGTGGCGATGGCTGGGCGTATGACATTGGCTATGGTGGCGTTGACCATGTCATTGCATCGGGGCGCAATGTCAACATTCTGGTGCTCGATACCGAGGTCTATTCCAACACGGGCGGGCAGGCATCGAAAGCCACACCGCGCGCGGCGGTCGCCAAGTTTGCCGCCGATGGCAAAGCAACGCCGCGTAAAGACCTAGGCCTGATTGCAATGGCCTATGGGACAGTGTATGTTGCACGGGTGGCAATGGGCTACAGCGATGTACAGACGCTGAACGCCATCCGCGAGGCCGAAGCCTACAATGGCCCCTCGCTGGTTATCGCTTACAGCCACTGTATTGCGCACGGCATCAATATGCGCAAAGGCCTCGACCAGCAGAAGCTGGCAGTGCAGGCCGGATTGTGGCCGCTCTATCGCTTCAACCCCGACCGCCTGAGCGAGGGCAAGAACCCGCTGCAACTCGACTCGAAGGCACCGAGCATCCCGATTGCCCAGTATGCCTACAACGAGACACGCTACAAGATGCTTGTGCAGAGCGACGAGCAACGCGCCGCACACCTGCTGGCCCTGGCCCAGCAAGACGTGCAGCGCCAGTGGCAGCACTACCACCAACTGGTGGACCTGTATGAAGCCGAGGTGCAGGCCCAAGTCACCGCTGCTGCCGCAGCTAGTAGCAACGGTAGCCCGAAGGAGCAAGCATAATGGATCTCTCAACAACCTATCTGGGCCTGAGCCTGAAAAACCCGATTGTTGCATCGGCCTCGCCCATCAGCGAGCGGGTTGAACGGGTAAAACGGCTGGAAGAATGTGGTGCGGCCGCCGTGGTGATGTATTCGCTCTTTGAAGAGCAGATCGTCCACGAAAGCCTTGAACTGGACTACTACCTGAACCGGGGCACCGAGAGCTTCCCCGAAGCGCTCAGTTATATCCCCGACCTGCCCGACATGGGCCGCTATAGCGTCGGGCCAGAGGTCTACCTCGAACAGATCCGGCTGTTGAAGGAAGCGGTCAGTATTCCGGTGATTGCCAGCCTGAATGGTGTCTCGACGGGTGGCTGGATCAAGTATGCGCAGAAGATGGAGCAGGCCGGAGCCGATGCCATCGAACTGAATATCTATTACCTGCCCGTCGATCCTGAGCTTACCAGCAGCGAACTGGAAGCTGCCTATGTGCAGCTTGTGCGCGATGTGCGGGCCAGTGTCAGCATTCCGTTGGCAGTCAAGCTCAGTCCGTTCTTTACTGCGCTGCCCCACTTTGCGCGGTCACTCGCCGAGGCTGGCGCTGATGGGTTAGTGTTGTTTAATCGGTTCTATCAACCCGACTTCGACCTGGACACGCTCGATGTGGTGCCCAACCTGCGCCTCAGTACATCCGACGAACTGCGGCTCCCGCTGCGCTGGATCTCGCTGCTCTACGGGCGTGTCAATGTTGATTTTGCCTTGACCACGGGTGTGCATACGGCCCAGGATGTGCTCAAGGCGATGATGGCCGGGGCCAACGTTGCCATGATGACATCGGCCCTGCTGCGCCACAGCGAAGGCCATGTGCAGCAGGTGCTGAGCGATATGACCGGATGGATGGAATCCTACGAGTACGAGTCGATCCGCCAGATGCAGGGCAGTATGAGCCAGCGCGCTATCGAGAACCCGGCGGCACTCGAACGAACCAACTATATCAAAGTACTGAATTCATTCCAGGAGGTTTCTGGTGGGCCACTCCCCACTATGAACTTTTCGCTCCGCTAAAATCTTCCGGTGCTCCTTCCTTTCCCCTCCGTCTCTTCAATGAGGCGGGGGTTTTTTTGTACAGCACGCCCGCGCATCGCCTGCCCCACGCGCGGAATTTGTTATAATGGGAGCGGACGTTCCCAAATCAGAGGATACCCTGTGCTACGGCCTTTCCTGCTCTTCAGACGCGCCCTGAAAGATATCTGGTCAGAGTTTGGACTGATGACCCTATGCAGCCTGCTATGGTGCATCTTCAGCCTGCCGCTGCCAGCGCTGGCGCTGCTGGTACTAATCGATGGCGCGGTGCTGCTGGCGGTGCCGGTGCTGTTGGCGGCGGTGCTGCCGCTTGCACCTGCCACTGGTGCGCTGTATGCCATCGCCTACCGCACCATCGAAGGCGAAGCAACAAAGCGCCGGGACTTCTTCAAGCAGATGCGCCCGCATGTCGTGCAAGGTTGGCTGCTCACTGGCACGTGGATGCTCGGCACTATCGCCCTTGTCGTGAGTGGTACCGTCTATAGCACCATGGCCAACCTTGTCGGGTTGGTGCTGGCGCTGCTGCTCCGGTTGCTGCTGGTGCTGTGGCTGGCGCTGCCGCTGTATGGCTTTGCGCTGTTCCAATTGCACGAAGCGCCCACCGTGCGCGGAGTAGCAAGCACGGCGCTGTTGATGGTGCTTGGTCGCCCATTTTATACCCTGGTTGTATTGTTAATAACAGGTGTGCTGCTGGTGCTATCGGTGTGGCTACCCTTCCTGCTGCTGGCGTTTACACCGGGGCTGCTGGCAATCTGGAATATCCATCTGACCCGCGCTCTGATCGAAGAGGCCCACGCCCTGCGTGCGGCCCATCTACAGGAAGATACAAAGGAGTGAGCTATGCTGACCCGTCGCATTATTCCCTGCCTTGATGTCAAAGCCGGACGTGTCGTCAAAGGGGTGTCGTTTGTCAACCACCGCGATGCAGGCGACCCGGTAGCGCTGGCGGCAGCCTACAACGAGGCCGGAGCCGATGAACTGGTGTTTTATGATATTACTGCAAGCAGCGACGAACGCGCCATTATGGTGGAGGTGGTGGAGCGCACGGCCCGCGAGGTGTTTATTCCGCTGACCGTCGGCGGGGGGCTGCGTACCACCGAGGATATGTACCGCATGCTGCGGGCGGGAGCCGACAAAGTCTCGATCAATACGGCGGCGGTGCTTAATCCGCCGCTTATCGAAGAGGGGGCCAGGCGCTTCGGCAGTCAGTGCATTGTGCTCTCGATTGATGCCCGCCGCAGCGACCCTGCCACCGAAGCCGCGACCGGATCACGCTGGCAAGTATTCACTCACACCGGACGCGACCCACGCTCAACAGGGCTGGATGCGATAGCGTGGGCACGGCGTGGCGTAGAGCTTGGCGCAGGCGAAATTGTGATTAACAGTATGGACGCCGACGGGCAGCGCACCGGCTACGACCTGGAGCTACTGCGGGTGCTGAGTGCCACCGTAGATGTGCCTGTGATTGCATCGGGCGGGGCCGGGTCGCCTGCCGATATGTACCAGGGGTTGGCCGATGGCAACGCCGACGCAGTGCTGGCGGCCTCCATTTTCCACTTTGGCGAGTACACCATCGCCGATGTTAAGAACTACCTGCGTGAGCACGGCGTTCCGGTGCGGCAGTCGCCTGTAGTAAACTAACCCCCAACAAAACACCCCCGCTCCTATGCTTACGGAGCGGGGGCGGGGGTAAGCGGTTACCCCACAGTTTTTACCAGCTAGCCAGCACTCAGCGGGGGCATTGCGCCCGGAAGCTGCTGCGATGACTGCGGCGCGGGCGGGCTTGGCTGCTGCGAGAGGGTCTGTCGTGCCCGCTCCGGAATGCGGCTGTCAAGCTCCACGCTCAGCGGTACCACTCGGTCGAGCAGTTCCTTAAGCTGCTCACCGTCGAGTGTTTCCAGTTCGAGCAGTGCATTGGCCATATCGTCCAGCACCGCACGGTTCTTGATCAAGATCTCGCGGGCACGCTCGTAGGCTTCGCGGGCCAGCTTCTGCACTTCTTCATCGATCTGGTGGGCAACCTGATCGCTGTAGTTGCGCTGCTCGCTGATCTCACGGCCCAGGAAGATCATCTCTTCCTTCTCGCCAAAGACCACCGGGCCGAACTTCTGGCTCATGGCAAAGCGGGTTACCATTGCACGGGCGGTGCGTGTCACCGAGACAAGGTCGCCCGATGCGCCGGTGGTTACTTCGTCCGAACCGAAGACAATCTCTTCTGCGAGCCGACCACCCAGCGCGGTTGCCATCTCAGCCTTGAACTGGGCGATGCTCTGCAAGCTCATGCTGTCCTCATCGGGCAGGTAGAGCGTATAGCCGCCAGCACGCCCACGTGGAATGATGGTCACCTTCTGCACCTTGTGCGACCGTGGCATCCCCGCGCCAACAATGGCGTGCCCCGCCTCGTGATAGGCTACTACTAGCTTCTTGCGGTCGGTCATCACACGGCTGCGACGTTCGGGGCCACCCAGTGCCACACGCTCGACAGCATCCTGAAGCTCGGACATGCTAATCTGCTTCTTCGAGCGACGGGCCGCCAGAATCGCTGCCTCGTTGACGATGTTAGCAAGGTCGGCACCCGAAAAGCCGGGAGTTTGCTTGGCAATCACTTCCAGATCAACATCATCCGACAAGGGCTTGCCCTTGACGTGGACTTGCAGCACAGCCACCCGTCCGCGCACATCGGGCGCATCCAGCACCACCTGCCGGTCGAAGCGGCCCGGACGAATAAGGGCCGGGTCGAGCACGTCGGGGCGGTTGGTGGCGGCGATGATAATCACGTTGGTGTTGGTATCGAAGCCGTCCATCTCGACCAGAATCTGGTTGAGGGTCTGCTCGCGCTCGTCGTGCGAACCACCCAGGCCCGCGCCACGCTGCCGACCAACGGCATCAATTTCATCGATGAAGATGATACAGGGGGCGTTGCGCTTGGCCTGATCAAACAGGTCGCGCACCCGGCTGGCACCGACACCCACAAACATCTCAACAAATTCGGAGCCACTGATGGAGAAGAAAGGCACCCCTGCTTCGCCTGCCACGGCTCGCGAGAGCAGCGTTTTACCAGTACCGGGAGGGCCAACCATCAGCACACCACGCGGAATGCGCGCACCAAGTGCAGCAAACTTGTCGGGGAACTTCAAGAACTCCACAATCTCGGTCAGGTCTTGCTTGGCTTCTTCCTGGCCTGCCACATCGCTAAAGGTGACGGTGGGCTTATCGCCTGCAAACATGCGGGCGCGGCTCTTGCCAAACGACAGCGCCTGATTGTTGCTGCCCTGCGCCTGCCGCATAAAGAAGAAGAAGAAACCAATCAGCAGCAGTGTCGGCAGCAGATGGTGAAGGCGCTCACGCAGGCCCCCCCAGCCGGAGCCGGCTCCACGGTGACATCGGGGCCTTCGTCGGTGGTAAGCGGCACATCGTAGGCCGCAAACAACGACATAATGCTATCGTTGGTTTCTAGCCGCGACGTCACCATCTGATCGGGTTCACCCCGGTACACCACTTCAATGCGCTCATCGCCGGCCTTTGCGCGGATTTCTTCGATGCGTCCGGCGCGGGCATCTGCGATGATCTGTGCAATACCTCGTTCATCAGTCGGGTTGGCGGGATTGCCAAAATACTGGAAAAACAGCGCCAGCGCTGCCACCAGAATTATGAGATAAACGAAGCTGTTCTTTAACCAGCGGTTATCGCCCATGCTTCTTGCGACATTCCTTCCAGGAGCAAAACTCCCACTACGTTATTCGATTATGCTGTATATGCTATTTCCTAATAGGAAAATATTGCCTATCGCGCTAATGAAGACTACTGCTCATTATACCAAAATGAAATACGTGCAGCAAGGTGATGGAGGTTACATAAACGCAGCAAAACACGTTTCATATCATACATTAATCCAGCAACGTAGCCCCCAATTCTAGGTGGTACGGGTATAAACATCGGGCTTGAGCACGCCGATATATGGCAGGTTGCGATACCGTTCGGCATAATCCAGGCCATACCCGACTACAAATTCATTTGGAATATCAAAGCCAATAAAGTCAACCTGGACATCGGCCTGCCGTCGTTCGGGCTTGTTGAGCAGCGCACAGATGCGCAGGCTTGCCGGGTTGCGGCGCAACAACTGGCTCCGCAGGTAATCAAGCGTCAGGCCACTGTCAATAATATCTTCGACAATCAGCACATGGCGGCCTGTAATATCGGTGTCCAGATCTTTGATCAGGCGCACGACCCCGCTTGATTCGGTGCTCTGGCCGTAGCTCGAAATTGCAATAAAATCCATTGCTAATGGTAAATCAATTGCAATCGCCAGATTGACCATAAACATCATACAGCCCTTTAAAACCCCCACCAGCAATAGATCGTCTTCGGCACTGTAGTCGCGAGCAATTTGCGTGCCGAGTTCTACAATTCGTTGCGTAATTTCATCCTGATGTAACAAAATACGCTCAATGTCATTGTGCATTGTGCCCTCTCTTCCCGCTTGGCTTGCCAATTGCTGTGCTGCCTGATGCTGATAGAACGTTACCCGCAGCGTATGGCGTGTGGTGGGGCCTGGTACAAAGCGCTCGTCGGGCCGCAGCCCGGCAACCCAGACAATATGATGCGCTGTTGCCAGGATCGGCCATGCTGCCCGCAATGTCTGCGGTATCTTCTGGTCGATAAAAAAGTCTTGCAACCGACGGCTTCCGCGCCCTCCCACCGGACGAAAGCAGTCGCCTGCTCGCCGCCAACGCAGCATCAAGCTTTCATCCAGAGTATCTTTATCTAGTATAACCGACCAGCGCGACGATGGCTGGCAGCGCGGGGGGGGTGTCGGTGGCAACTTCCACCCACCACGTCGCCCCGATTGGCAGACGACCGGATGACGGCAGGGGCAGCTCGGCGGCTTCGAGTTGCGGTACAGCGGCGGGCACAGCCAATGCAGCAGGGGTATCGGTACGCCGCAGCAGCAGGCTGCCGTGCTCCACCCGCAGCAACAGATTGAGGCCGAGTGTTTGCTGAAAGCCCGTGCCTCGTTGCGCGGCAGTGCGTCCCGCCTCGATCTGCTCATAACTGGGTAGTTCGTTTTCAAGCAGCAGGGCGGCAGCACGGCGCAGAGCATAGCGCTGTAATGTGGGCGAGAGTTGCTGCCACACGGCCAGCACGAACCGCACCGCGCCACTGCCCACGCTGGCAAGTTCGGTCCAGACAGTATCAAGCTGGCTCTGAATATAATTGTAATCGTCGGCAGCTACCTGGGCGGTACGGTTCAGCGCATCAATAATCTGTGGGTTGTAGCTCGCCAGCAGCGGCAGCAACTCGGTGCGAATGCGGCTGCGAGTGTAGTGCGGGTCGGTGTTGGTGGGGTCGTGGCGCGGCGCAAGGCTATGCTCGGCACAGTAGGCTTCAATCTCGGCGCGATTGGTTGTCAGCAGGGGCCGCACTAGTAGCGGCGCGTGGGCGGTATCGGCAGGCAACCATTGCCACTCGGCCCACGGCACCACCGCCCGCATGCCACGCAGACCCGCCGCGCCCGCACCCCGCAGCAAATGTAGCAGCACCGTTTCGGCCTGGTCGTCGGCCTGATGCGCGACCGCGACCGCCGCCGCGTGGGTTGCGGTCGCCACCCGCGCCAGGAACGCATACCGCACAGCACGCGCTGCGGCTTGCTTGTTCTCGCCTGTTGCGGCGATATGGACAGGTAAATTGTGCTGCTCTATTGTGGCGGGGATATTCCAGGCGGCGGCAGTGGCGGCAACAAAGCGGGCCTCGTCTGCCGATTGTGCGCCGCGAAACTGGTGATCGAGGTGGGCAACGTGCAACCGTGGGCCGCCATCGTTGTAAAGCCGCCACAACACATGCAGCAGGCACAGCGAATCTGGCCCCCCTGACACAGCCACCACCAGCAATGTACCAGGATGGAACAGGGCCTGTTTAACGAGGAAGGCGTGCACACGGTCGGGCAGGGCGGGGAGTGCGGGCATAGGGGCTTCTAGAGTTCAGTACTAAACTGATATAAGTACCGGGGAAGGGACTTGAACCCATGACCTATTGATTATGAATCAATCGCTCTAACCACTGAGCTACCCCGGCGTGAAACCTGATAAAGAATAGCACGGCGGTAGGGGTTTGTCAAGCGGTTTTTACGCCGTATCAGTGTTGCTGATTGCATCTGTCCCGCGCTCCTGTGCCGAATGGCCTGTTGTCTATTGCCCCTGCTCCGTCACCTGTTCTATATACTCCAGCACCCCCTCGCGCACGGTGGGCGGGTCGGAGAAGCGCACCACTACCTGTGGTGTCCTGTGCCACGCCGCACAGCGCCGCAGCGCTCCGGCAATATCGTGCAGCAGTTCGTCGGTGACTGTCACCCACGGCTCAAGGTGCAACGCCTTCACTTCGAATACGCCCTCCTTGCGATGGGCCTTCGGGTCGAGCCGCCCGACCAGATGCCCGCGCCACAGGATGGGCAGCGTGAAGTAGCCGTACTGCCGCTTGTGGGCCGGCGTGTAGCACTCAATGCGATAATGGAAATTAAAGAGATCGACGGCCCGTGCCCGATGCCACACCAGCGGATCGAAGGGCGAGAGCAGCGTGGTTGTGGTTGGCTCCAGTGCGCCCGCTGCTGCCGCTTCCGCGAGGGGGCGCTGTTCGGTGGCGATGTAGGCCGGTTCGGGCCAACCTTCCACCTGCACGGGCAGCACTGCGCCCTGCTGCACCAGCGTTGCCAGCGCTTCCAGCGTGGCCTTGCTCGACAGCCGGAAGTAATCGGGCAGCCAGCGAGCCGTCGCAATGCCAAGCGCCAGCACCGCCTTGTACGTCAGGTGCTCATACACCGTTTGGAGCGGCGGCGCGTGTGCGTCGTCCCAATCGGGCAGCACCCGCTCGCGCAACTCGTAGCAGCGCTGAAAGTTGTGGCGATGGCTGATCATCAACTCGCCCACGGTGTGCAACTGATCAAGCGCAATCTTCTCGTCTTTCCAATCCCACCACCCGCCACCCGTGCGCCCGTCGCTACGCTTAAAATCGGCAGAGCGGGTGGGACCGTGCGCACGCACATGGGCTAGCACAGCCGCGCCCATCGCGGCGTGTTCGTCGAGCCAACCGTGGGCACTGCGCCAACCCTTCAGCCGTTCCAGCATCAGCCGCCGATAGAGCGGGTAGTCTTCGATAGGCAGCAAACAAGCCTCGTGCGACCAGTACTCAAAGATGGCACGCCGGGGCAGCAATTCATCGAGCCAGCGCTCTTCAAAGCTTCCCAGGCGGCTCCACAGCACCAGGTAGGGGCTACGTGCTACCACGTGGATCGTATCGATCTGGAGGGCGCTCATCTGCCGAATTGCTGCCAGCACAGCGGCAGGGGTGGCGGGTGTGGTCGGCACCGCAAGCAGGCCCATCGTTGCGAGCATCAGCCGCTGCGCTGCAGTATGGGTCAGGGCGAGTGTGGTCATCAGCTACCGTCATCTTCTGTTATCGCGCCCCTCTCCCCACGTTGTGGAAGAGGGGCAGGGGTGCGGGCAAGGCTATTCCGCGTTGTCAATCTGGGCGCGTTGCAGGCTGCCGCTATAATCAATATAGATGCTCTTCCACTCGCTGAACACATCCAGCGTTGCGGTGCCGCTCTCGCGGTGCCCGTTGCCCGTCGCTTTGGTGCCGCCAAATGGCAGATGCACCTCTGCGCCGATGGTGGGCGCATTGATATAGACAATGCCCGTGTACAGGTCGCGCATAGCAACAAAAGCCCGGTTTACATCCTGGGTATAAATCGATGCCGACAGACCATAGGGTACATCGTTAGCAACGTCGATGGCTTCCGCGAAGCTGTCAACCGGAATGATGCTGACGACTGGCCCAAAGATCTCCTCCTGGGCGATACGCATCGTGCGCTGCACATCGGCAAAGATCGTGGGTGCAAAGAAGTAGCCCTGCGCGTGTGACCCCTCGCGGAGCCGCTGCCCACCGGTGACAAGCCGCGCCCCTTCTTGCTGCCCCACCTGCACATACCCGTTGATCGTCTCAAGTTGCTGCTGGTTGATAACTGGCCCCATCTGCATACCGCTTTCCAGGCCATCACCAACCTGCACCTGTATGGCCCGCTCTGCGAGGCGGTTAGTCAATTCTTCGGCAACGTTACGGTGGGCGATCACCCGGCTGGTTGCCGTGCAGCGCTGCCCGGTGGTGCCAAACGCGCCCCACAGAATACCATTGAGCGCCAGTTCCAGGTTGGCATCTTCCATCACGATAATCGGGTTTTTGCCGCCCATCTCCAGCGCCACGTGCTTCAGGTATTGTGCGCCTACCGTTGCCACATGCCGCCCGGTCTCCACACTGCCCGTAAACGAGATGACAGGCACATCGGGGTGGCGTACCAGCGGCTCGCCAGCGGTGGGGCCGTAGCCTGTCACAATATTGACCACACCCGGCGGCAGGCCCGCGTCCATCAGCGTCTGCACAAAGTTGAAAGTACTGAGCGGGGTATCTTCGGCGGGTTTGATGACAGCCGTGTTGCCCACAATCAGCGCAGGCAGCAGCTTCCACGACGGTATCGCCATCGGGAAGTTCCAGGGCGTGATAATGCCACACACGCCAAGCGGCTGACGCACACTCATCTGAAACTTGTTGGGCATCTCGCTCGGGGTGGTCTGCCCATACATACGCCGCCCTTCGCCCGCCATAAAGTAGGCCATATCAATCGCTTCTTGCACATCGCCGCGTGTCTCTTCCAATACCTTGCCCATCTCGCGGGTCATCTCGCGAGCATACTGCTCTTTGCGCTCGGTGAGCAGTTGCGCGGCCCGAAACAGGATCTCGGCACGCTTGGGAGCCGGCACCAGTCGCCAGCGTGCATAGGCGGCCTTTGCTGCCGCTACTGCTGCGTCAATATCGTCGCCGTTGCTATCCTGAAAAATACCAATGATATCGCTAGTATTGGCGGGGTTGTAGCTGGTAAATGTTTTGCCACTCTTGCTCGGCACCCACTCGCCACCGATCAAGTTGTTGTACACTGTTGCATCTGCCATGCGACACCTCCTCGTGTGTTTGTATCAGGCAAGCTCGTTTCCCGAAAGGCGTGCTCTGGTCTGGGCTATCCAACCATTGCAATAGCTGAATCATAAACGATGTGGGCAATAGCTGGATTATAGCACACCTTTTCTTACCCCCTCGTTGCTCCCTCGACCTATCCAGAGAAGTAACTTTAATCGCTTGCTCATTCGCCACGAACCCCTACAATAAAAGCGATTTTTAATGTGTTTTTCGATAGGACGAATGGAACGAGTTATGTTAGAAATACGTGCCGCCGTTGCTAAAATTAATGGGTATATGACAGATGAAAGCGGTGACACGCTGGAAAAGATAGAGCGCCCGAATGGTGGGTTTTCGTTTGTGCTGATTGATGGGCAGGGCACCGGGCGCGGGGCCAAGTCGCTGAGCAACTTGCTGGCAGCGCGTTCGATAAGCCTGCTGAAAGACGGTGCCCGCGACGAAGCGGTTGCAATGGCGGTACACGATTATCTGTATATGTACCGCATGGGGCAAGTTGCGGCAACCCTGAACATTTTATCGGTTGATTTTACCAGCCGCCAGATTGTCATGGTCCGCAATAATCCTGCACCTTTTTTTGTGCTGACACCAAAAGGCATGCAGATCTACAACGAAGAGTCGCAGCCGATTGGTCTGTATGCTGTCACACGGCCTCAAACCGTTACCATTCCAATTGAGCCTTTTACCTATATCGTGATGTTTACCGATGGCCTGCTGCACGCTGGTGAGCGCTACCATACCGACCTTGACCTGACGAACTATCTGGCCGGATGGCCCACCACCGACGGACGCGACCCGGAAGTGCTGACCGAGTCGCTGCTGGCCAGAGCGCTTGAGCTGGACAACGGGCAACCATCCGATGATATGAGTATTGTTACGCTGGCTGTGCTACCGTTGCTCATGCTGGAAAACGAGCATCCGTTTTATCCGGCCCGCCGCCTGATTATGCGTGCTCCGTTTGAATAACACTCCCAGACAGTCGCCCTGTTATGCTGCTGTCTGAGGCAGAGAAAGGGAAACCCTCGATGGCTTTTGTGCGTCCACCGCACATCTATCGTACTGCCCGCGAACGTATCGCCTATCGCCGCGCCGCGAATGCGCGAGCCGCTCGCACCCGTCAGCGACGGCGGGGGGGTGGTTGTGGCTCTATTGTGATTGGTCTGATAGCCGTGTTGCTGCTGGTGGTTGTTATCATTGTAAGCTTTACGGGGATGGCCCGTCAGACGCTGGGCGATATCGAACAGGAACGCCTCCAGCCGATTGTGGTTGATCCACAGGCCACCACCGCCCCGGTCGATGCGGCAGCCGCAGCCGCTGCCGCCGAAGAGCAGGCCGATGTCCCACGCACAACCCTCGAACCGTTCAACATTCTGCTCCTTGGGGTCGAAACGGTTGACGACCCGTACTCCGCACCACGCAGCGATACCCTGATCCTGGTACACGTTGACCCGCAGGAAAAGTGGGCCAGCATGCTTTCGATCCCGCGTGACTCGGTGGTGCAGATTCCGTATCTGGGCCAGCAGAAGATCAACGTCGCCTATCCCTATGGCTACCTGAACGCCGAAGAAATCTATGGAGCCGGGGCCGACCGTGCCGCCGCTGGTGGCACGCTGGCTGCTGAAACCGTTGAGAACTTCCTCGGTGTGCAGGTCGATCATATTGCACAGGTCGATTTTCGCGGCTTCGAGCGCACGATTGATATTATGGGCGGCTTGCAGATTGATATTCCCAAGCCGGTGATCGACCCGGAATACCCCACCGAGAATTTTGGCTTCGAGCGCATCTACATTCCGGCAGGGTTGCAAGTGCTGGATGGAGCGATGACACTGCGTTATGCCCGTTCGCGCCATAGCAGTTCCGACTTCGACCGAAGCTGTCGGCAGCAGCGGGTATTGCGGGCCATGCTGCGGCAGGCTCGCGAGCAGAACCTGCTCGATCAGGTGAGCAAGTTGCCCGAACTGGTCGAGAACCTAGAGCGCAGCGTCTCAACGACGCTTCCGGTCAGCGATCTGGGTGTGCTGTATGGCCTCGCCGAACTGGGGCAGTCGCTCTCATCCGACCGTATCATTCAGATGAGCATCCACCCCAGCAATGTGCGGGTCATCTCCGAGCAAGGCTCTGATATTTACTGGAACCCGAACGATATCAGAAATCTGGTGGCGCGGATGATGGCGGGGCCACAATCGACCATCGATGAAGAGACGGTCTATATTCAGGTGCTCAACGGGGCAGGCGAACGCGGGCTTGCATCGCAGGTGACGCAACATCTGGGGAGCCAGGACTTTGCCATGGTTGAGCCGGGCGATGCTCCGCGCCCCTACGAGTTCAGCACGATTATTGACTACACGGGCAACCCAGAAGAGCGCCAGCGCCTGGCCGATGCGCTCGGCATCGATCAGGCGCATGTGCTCTCTAGCCCCGAAGCGAACTCCCCACCCGCGCCCTACAATACTGGTCTGGTGCTGGTGCTTGGCAACGACTACAACGAGGCGTGGACCGTCCTGAGCGACGATGCGCCCCCTCCGCCCGCGCCCGCCCCGGCCACGGCTGGCCCGGTCGAAGAGGTCCCGAACCTGCCGCCGAGTTGTAGCCCCGATTTTTAGCGCAGCATCTCCCGGCACTGAAAGCATCGGGCTGCACCTTCGCCCGCGCAGGCAGACTTCCTCGCGCCCCTAGCCCCTACAGCACCCGCTGCAAAAAAGAAAATAGCGCTGTATTAAAGCGCTCTGACTGTTCGAGGTTGGGCAGGTGGCCCGCCCCTGGCACCACCACAAGCTGGCTGCCATCAATCGCCCGTTGCATCCCGGCCATAGTTTCCGGGGTGGTCAGGGCATCCTGCTCGCCAACAAGCAGCAGCGTTGGCACCCGTATCTCTGGCAGCAGGCCCGTCGAGTCGGGGCGCTGTGCCATACCGCGTAACGCCGCCGCGATGCCCTGTGGATTATTGCGCTCGATAATCTGCCGCACACGCATCTGGATATTTTCGGGCGCTGTGGGCGCAAGCAGGCGCGGCACCATCTGATCGGCAATTGCAGTGGCCCCGGCACGTTCGGCAAGCTGTGCATTGGTTTCGCGGCTAGCTTTGCCCGCCGCGCGTCGGGGTTGGCGCGGGTATCGGCCAGCACCAGCGCATGCACCCGCAACGGGTAGCGGCGCACCAGCGCCATCGCAATATAGCCGCCCATCGAGAGGCCCACCACCACAACCCGCTTGATTTCAAGCTGATCAAGCAGCGCAATCAAGTCATCGACAAAGGTATCCATAAGATAGGGGCCAGCAGGCACGGCACTCTCGCCGAAGCCGCGCAGGTCGGGAATAATGACCCGGTAGTGCTCTTCGAGCACCAACCGCTGCGGCTCCCACATCGCAGCCCCCAGCGGAAAGGCGTGAATCAACAGGATCGGCTGGCCCTCGCCGCGATCTATATAATGCAACTTGATCCCATTGATCATTGTTTCCATACATCCCCCCATCACCATTTTCCTGAAATCTATCTTTAATATCATAACTAAAGAGCATTAACTGATGAGAACGGTTAAGAAGAGTATACGCAGATCGAGACGCATGTCAACCGGGGTTTGTCATGTGAGCATTTCTGTACTATATTAGAGGGAGTTTAAGCACTAGTGGGGCATCCGACTGCCGTGTCGCGGTCAGCGCTTCCCCAGACGGCACACACGCCATGCAACCAACCCGTGCAGTGATCAAAGTAAGTGGGCATAACCTCGACCAGCCCGACTTTCTCGATGCGCTTGGGGCAGCCCTTGCACCCGTGCAGCAGCCAACAGTGCTGGTCCACGGCGGCGGCAAAGAGATTACTGCGGCGCTGGAGCAGTACAACCTTACCTCCGCGTTTATTGATGGGCTGCGGGTTACCTCGCCCGCCAGCATGGAAGTGATGGAGATGGTTGCCTGTGGACGGATCAACAAGCGTGTGGTGGCGCGGCTCGTCGCGGCGGGGCATCCCGCGATTGGCCTGAGCGGGGTTGACCTCGGTCTGCTGCGCTGCGTGCCCTACCGACCGCAGGGCATCGACCTGCAACGGGTTGGCACTATTGTTGCAGTCCACACCGAACGCCTGGATGCGCTGCTTGCCCTCGGCTGGTTGCCCGTCTTTGCACCGGTGGCACTGGGCCACGATGATAATCTTCCGTATAATGTAAACGCCGACCAAGTCGCGCAGGCTATCGCCGGGGCACTTGCGGTCCATTGCCCGACTGAACTGGTCTTTATTTCGAATATTCCGGGTGTTCTGCTGGATGGACAGATAGCGCCCCATCTGACGGCAGCGGCTATTGAGCAGCACATCCAGAGCGGGTTGATTTACGGCGGCATGATCCCGAAGGTGCGTTCGGCACTGGATGCTCTTCAGCAAGGTGTGAGCAGCGTCCGTATCACGCATATGATCGGACTGGCAGATGGCGGCACCCGTATTACAATTGAATAAATCTAACTCAGAGGCAGGGCAGTATGAGCGAACAACAGCACAATGAAATTGAAGCCAGTTCCTTATTTGGTCAGCTTGACGCAAAGCAGCGTGAGCGGATTGAACGGTTGATTACGTACCACAGCTATATCGGCGGTCAATTGTTCCATTCGCCCTACGAGCGCGGCGAACAGATTTTTATTTTGCAGCAGGGACGGGTACGGCTCTACAAGCTTTCGCCCGAAGGCCGCGCCCTGACGCTGGCGATTCTCGAACCTGTCACGATGTTTGGGGAAATGACCTTAATCGGGCAGCATCTCCACGATAGCTTTGCCGAGGCCATGACCGACTGTCTGATCGGCACCATTCGCCGGGACGACCTGTACCAGCTTGTTCGCACCGAGCCACAGGTAGCCCTGAGCTTTATCAACCTGATCGGGCAACGGCTCCGTGAGATCGAGAGCAAGCTTGCCGATATCGCCTTTAAGAATGTGCCGCAGCGCCTCGCCAGTGTGCTGATCAATATGGCCGATAGCGCCCGCAGCGAAGCGCCGCGTGTGGTACGCTATACCCATCAGCAGCTTGCCGAGATGATCGGTTCGTACCGCGAAACCGTCACCAAGGCAATCGGCGAGTTTCGTGAGGCGGGCCTAATTAAAATTGATGATGACACCATTCATCTGACCGATGTAGAAGAGCTTCGCAGGCTAGCGCATAAGTAGGCGAGGGGCGAGGGGCAGCACGAACACCGGAACTGAATGCATGTGTGTTCCGGTTAGCGGTAGGCGTGGCTTACCGCCGCGTGCGGACGCTGCAAGCATCCGCTCCATTGTCCGATGTGTAGGTGATGTCTCGCTAAGATATAGAAGGTGCGCCGCTATGACCATTGAAAAAAAGACCGCTGCTCAGATTCGGAAAACCTTTCTGGAATTCTTCCAGCGCCATGGGCACGCGATTGTACCCAGTTCGTCGCTGGTCGTTTCGGGCGACCCGACCCTGCTCTTCACCAATTCGGGCATGGTGCAGTTTAAAGATGTCTTCCTGGGGCTTGAACAGCGCCCCTACAACCGCGCCACCACCGCCCAGAAGAGCCTGCGTGTGTCGGGCAAGCACAACGACCTGGAAGAAGTTGGCCCCTCGCCGCGCCACCACACCTTCTTCGAAATGATGGGCAACTTCTCGTTTGGCGACTACTTCAAAGAACAGGCGATCAAGATGGCCTGGACGCTGCTGATCGACGAGTTCAAGCTACCCGTTGAGCGGCTCTGGTTCACGATCTTCGAGGGCGATGAGCGCGTGCCCGCCGACACCGAAGCCGAGCAGTACTGGATTGCCGCCGGCGCAGCCCCCGACCGCATTCTGCGCTTCGGAGCCAAAGATAATTTCTGGGTGATGGCTGACACCGGGCCGTGTGGCCCCTGCTCCGAAATTACCGTCTATATCGGTGAGGATATGGACAAGATGCACCCTCGCGGCGTGAACAGCGATGATCCCGACTACGTTGAGATCTGGAACCTGGTGTTTATGCAATTCGAGCGCAGCACCATGCAGCCGCTGCCGCGTCCGTCGGTTGATACGGGGATGGGCCTGGAACGGATGGCAATGGTCATGCAGGGCGTACAGTCCACCTACGACACCGATGCCTTCACGCCGATCATTCACCGCACTATGGAACTGCTCGGCACCGACCAGGCGCACTACCTCGCCCACTACGCGGCCTACCGTGCCGTTGCCGACCATGCCCGCGCCATCGCCTTCCTGATTGCCGACGGGGTGCTACCGGGCAACAACGGGCGCTCTTATGTATTGCGGCGCATTCTGCGGCGAGCCGCCTACCAGGGCCGCACCGTCGGGTTTGAGCGGCCTTTCCTGGCAGCAGTGGTCAGCACGGTAATCAGCGAGATGGGCGAGGCCTACCCGCAACTCTACGAGCGGCGCGATTTTATTCTGGAAACGGTGGACAGCGAAGAGCAGCAGTTCTTACGCACCCTGTCGAGTGGGCTGGTGAAGCTGCATAGCATTATCGAGTTCTTGCAGACGAACGGGCAATCCACCATTCCTGGCGAAGAAGCCTTCCGGCTGAAAGATACCGACGGCTTCCCGCTCGACCTGACGCAAAAGATTGCCGCCGACCGGGGCTTGCAGGTTGATATTGCGGGCTTCGATGCGGCCATGGAAGAGCAGCGTACCCGCTCACGCGCCGCCGCGCAGTTCAAGCGCACCGCCGACAGCGAGCTATGGGCCGACCAGGAACTGACCGACACCGAGTTTTATCGGCTACAATGCACTACAGGGCGAAGGCACCGTGCTGGCGATGCTGGCACAGGGCGACGATGTGAGCCGCGCCGAAGTGGGGCAGCAGGTACAAATTGCACTCGACCGCACCCCGTTCTATGCCGAGTCGGGTGGGCAGGTCGGCGACACTGGCCTGCTCATTGGCCCGCACGGGCAGGTGCGCGTCGAAGACACGCTGCGGCCCATCCCTGGTGTAGGTGTGCATTATGGCGTGGTAGAGCAGGGCAGCATCGCACGCGGCGAAACAGTAACCGCGCAGGTGAATGCCGACCGCCGCCGCGATATTCAGCGCAACCATACCGCAACCCACATGCTGCACCGCGCCCTGCGTGATGTTGTTGGCGAGCACGCGGCACAGGCGGGTTCGCTGGTGGCCCCCGACCGACTGCGCTTCGACTTCACCCACACGCGCCCCGTCACCGCCGAGCAGTTGCAGGCGATTGAGCAGCGCGTTAATAATTGGATACGCACCGATGCCCCGGTCACATGGAACACAACCGACTACAAGACGGCGATTGAGCGCGGGGCGATTGCATTGTTTGGCGAAAAGTACGGCGACCAGGTGCGAGTGGTCAGGGCGGCTCGTACCGCCGACGATAGCGCCTACAGCGCCGATACAATTGCTACAATTGCGACCCGCGACTCGCAAGAGCTATGCGGCGGCACGCACGTTGCCCGCACTGGGGAAATCGGGCTAGCAAAGATCGTTAATGAGAGTAGCGTTGCCAGCGGCGTACGGCGCATTGAAATGCTGACCGGACGTGCGGCGGTTGAATGGGTCGATGCTCAGCTTACTACCCTGCACGACCTTGCGGCGCGGCTTGGCACTCAACCGACCCAGCTTGCTGAGCGCATCGACAGCCTACTGAGCGAGCAGAAGCAGCGCCAGAGCGAACTGGATACCCTCCGCAGCCAGATGATGCGCGGCGAACTTGCCAGCCTGCTTGAGACAGCCCGCCAGGAAAACGGCCTGACGCTGCTGGTTGCGCGGGTGAACACCTCCGATGCAACCCGTCTGCGCGAGATGGGCGACTGGCTGCGCGACAAGCTCGGCAGCGGTGTCATTGTGCTTGGCACTGTCATAGAAGAGAAGCCGCAACTGCTGGCGATGATCACCAGCGACCTCGTGCAGCAGGGCTACCACGCGGGCAAACTGGTCAAGTCGCTGGCGCAGATGGTCGGCGGCGGCGGCGGTGGTCGGCCCGATATGGCCCAAGCGGGCGGGCGTGATGTTGAAAAGCTAGATGAAGCCATTGCCAGTGTGCCACAATTGCTGGCAGAGCAGAAGGCAGGAGCCTGAGGATATGGGCAGCGAAACTGCTCCAACCATTGACCAACTGCATACCACCCTGGTGATACCAACCGATGCGCCGGTGGTGCGTGGCCCGCGCCAGGGGCACTGGACGTATGCCGATTGGGAGCGCCTGCCCCACGCCGACGGCAGCCGTTACGAGATCATTGACGGAGTGCTGTATATGACCACCGCGCCGAGCTACTTTCACCAGTGGATTTTGTTCAAGCTAGCCCGGTATATTGCTGTTCCGGCTGACGAACAGCAGCTTGCATACGGCATCTTTGCGCCCGTTGGTGTGCTGATGCCGGGGTGCGACCCGGTGCAGCCCGACTTTGTGGTGGTGCGCCGCGAGCGCGTTGCCATCATCCACGACCGCCGCATTCGGGGCGTGCCCGATGCCATCGTCGAGGTGCTCTCGCCGGGCAACGCCGCCTACGACACCGCCACCAAGTACACCGCCTATGCCACAGCGGGGGTGCCCGAATATGGCATTGTCGACCCGGTCCGCCGCACCGTGCAGCACTTCCGCCTGACCGCACCGGGGCACTACGACTCGCCCCAGACCTACACCGCAGCCGACCAATTTGCCCTGGCCTGCCTGCCAACCCTCGCTGTGCGCGTTGCCGACCTGTTTGCGGGCGCACCCGATACATCGCTGTAATTGATGAGAGGAATACACGGATGGCACACGATGAAGCAGCGTTGATCTTTGTACAGCCGGAGGATGACATTCCTTCGCTGCGTGAAAAGCTGCGCGAAGCACGCGGGCAGACCGTCGAACTGCTCGTGCCCGATACCACCAGGCTCTTGCAGAAGCCTGCCAACTGGACGCCGCTGCTGCGCGTAGCCGAACGTGAAAACATCCATCTCTTACTCATCTCTTCAGATGAATTAACCCTTGCGGCAGCCCGACAGCACAATATCGAGACGTTCCTTGTCGAAGATGGGCAGGTGGTCGCGCCATCGATGCCCGCGAACACCCGCACCCGTCGCAGGTCGTACACCGACGCACAGCTATCACCATTGCTGATTGCTGCCACCCGCGACCGCCCCGCCCACACTGGCAGCACCACCGTTCCGCCGTCGGCTGTGCCTGCCGATACCTCCGACCGTGATATGGATTTTATGGCCGAACTCGATAGCCTCTCGGACGAGATGCCAACGCAACGCAACCGAGCCGTACCGCCGCCATATCCGGCCACCAGTGCCGACGATGAGATGGTCGCCCAGTTTGATGAACTGGATGCCGCCTTCGGCGATCTGGATGCTACACCCGCGCCACCCCGCGCTGCACCGCGCCGCATTCGCCCTGAAGATATTGAGTTGACGGATGATGAAAAAGCCCGCGCCAGCAGTGTCAAGGGTCGCCCCAGCAGTTCACGCCCGCGCAGCTTCGAACCAGTCGCCGCACCGAGCACAGCCCGCACACGCACCGCAGACCTACAAACCGAGCCGCGTAATGGCTCTACCAATCTGTTACGCGGCGTATTGATTGCGCTGGTTGTGCTGGTGCTCGTCGGGTTGGTGCTGTTCTGGCTGTTCAGTGGGCAACTGTTCGGGCCGGGTGCCGTGGTGACGGTGGTGCTGCCCGCCTCCCCCACCGAGTCGGTACCGATTGAAGATGAACCGATTTTTATTGCTGTCAATAGCACCGCCAATTCTGAGCAGGCCGTAGTTGCCCAGCAGGTAGTGGTTGACACAACCTTCAGCGCCACCGGGCAAGTCACCGACCAGACGCTTGCCCCTACCACCTTTGCTAGCGGTATTGTCACAGTCTATAGCCAGGGCGGGCAACCGCTTTTTTTCCCACAGGGTACCGAGTTTGTTGCTACCAATGCGCAGGGACAACCAGTGATCTTCACGGCTGATAGCGACTTTTCGATCCCGGCCGCCGCCACGCGCCGCGAAGGTGCCCAGATTATTACCACACTTGGCGAAGCACAGATTGCGGTTACATCACGCATACCGGGCAGTGCCGCCAATGTGGAAGGGAATACCATCACCCAGATTATTCCGCCGGGGCAAGCGGCAATTGTGGTGAATGCAGGCGGCACGCTCGACCTGCTGCATGGCTCGCTAACGGGTGGCGGCGAAGAACCGGTCAGCGTGGTGAAAGATAGCGACGTGAGCACCGTGCTTTCGGCGGCCCTGACAGGCCTGTACAATCAGGCACGGCAAGAGCTAGAGGCTCGCGCCGCCGAACTGGGTCTCTCGCTGGAGCCAACCACCGTTGCACCCACCGACGATGTGCTAGCACAGGGGCAGGGCTACACTGTGGATGTACAACCCCCTAGCGGGCAGCGGGTCGATATTACGAATCCGGCCTTCACGGTAGCCGTGAGCGGGCAGTTCAGTGCCCTGGCAACGCCCCCCGGTCAGTCATTGCGCGAACAGCTTCAGGTCGCATTTTCCAACAAGCTCGATAGCGAAGACCGGATTCTATGGGGCACTGCGCCGATTGTAGACAACTGGGAATGGGATGGCCAGCGCCTGCTGGTCGATGGGGCACTGGACCCGACTGGTGACGAGCCAGCCCTCAGCGATACCGAACTGCGTGCTCTCCGGAATGCGCTCCGTGGGCAGCCACGCGCCGCAGCCGAGGCTGCCTTGCAAGGCTTTGTAGAAGACGGTATTATTAGTAGTTACAGCCTGCCCACCGATGTGGAGACCCTGCCCACCCGCGACTCGCGCCTGGAGGTGCGGGTGCTCTCTGCCAACCAGCAATAAGCGAAAGTGAGGCCGCATGGATGATGCCCAGCCACCCTACCCGCCCCAACCCG
>JAAUSQ010000109.1 GCA_012033195.1 Chloroflexaceae bacterium | reverse complement strand
GGACTCAATGAGTCGCTGCCCGGCTGGACCTTCCCACTGCACTCGGCGGAGCTCGACGTGATCTTCCGCTGGGTAGACCGGACTGCGAGGAGTGCCGTCATGAGACTCGCCGCGCTCGACAACCGCCAGGTCGAGGCCTACCTCGCCCGCCTCGGAACGCCCGATATCCGCCACGACGAGGACGGGCTGGCCCGATTGCAGGCGGTGTCGCCGTTGGGCCAGTCTGGGTGGGGGTTGTGGAAGGCTGCGCGGTCGGCGTTGGCGGGGTTGTGCCATCTTCGCTGAGCTTGGCCCGGAACACGCCGCGCCCATAGGTGCCAGCCCACAGGTGGCGCGTTACGTCGTTCAGTTCGAGATCGTAGACGGGGACAATTGGGAACCCGCCCGATTCCATGCGTGCCCAGGAACCGCCAGCATCTGCTGTCTCAAACACGCCAACATCGGTACCAAGATAGATCTGGTCGGGTTGGCGCGGGTCGATGGCTACCGTAAGCGCGGGAATGTCGGGCAGGTTGCTGCTAACATTTGTCCATGTCTGTCCGCCATCGCTGGTGCGGAAGATATGCCCCGGTGTATCAGGGGTGTTGGTATTGAAGCCGTTGTACACGACATACGCAATCGCCGGGTTGGTCGGGTGAACCGCAATATCGGATACCTGCCGATTGGGGAGCGGTGCGCGGGTGACGTTCTGCCACGCGGTGCCCTGGTTGGTGGTGATATGCACCAGACCATCCGACGAACCAACATAGATGGTATTCGAGTCACTTGGCGCAACGTTGATGCTAGTTATGGTACCGCGTGTTTGCTCGCCTTTTGTCAGGTCGGGGCTGATCAGCGTCCAGTTATCGCCCCGGTTTTCGGTGCGGTAAACGCGGTAGGTGCCCCAGTAGATGACCCCCGGCGTTGCGCGGTCAAGCTCAAACGGGGCGTAGAACTGCACCCGGTCCTGGGTATCAATGCCGTTAATGCTCTGTGACCAGTCGTTAGGCGAAGAGGAACCGTTCTGGGTGTTGCGCTGGAACTGCATAATACCGGGCACATTGAAGCGCGTGCTGTACCAGATGTTCGGGCTGAACGGGTCGATTTCGGAATAGCCACCG
Organism: Chloroflexaceae bacterium; assembly: GCA_012033195.1. GTDB lineage: Bacteria > Chloroflexota > Chloroflexia > Chloroflexales > Chloroflexaceae > JAAUSQ01. The sequence goes on along the minus strand of JAAUSQ010000109.1, from coordinate 12,756 downwards.
TCGCCCGTATCCACACCGACCCAGCGCGTGCCATCGTAGCGCGACTTGCCATTATCTTGCAGACCACCAAACGCAATATTGGGGTTGGTGGGGTGAACACCAATATTAACAAACTGGGCCGTTGCAAGGTTGGCATTGATATGCTGCCAGGTCTGCCCGCCGTTAGTCGAGCGCGATACACCGCCATCGCTGCCAGCCCACACAATATCGGGGTTGTCGGGCCGCAGCGCAATCGCGTGCATATCGGCGTGCACCATCCGGTCAACGCTTGTGCCCGGTGTCAAGTCTTGCCAGCTTGTGCCACCATTGGTTGTCTTGTGGATAACGCCCTGGGTGCGGTCGGCATTGTCCAGGTTGCTGGTATTGCCACCGATGTAGACCACATTGGCATCACGCGGGTCTACCACAATAATATTATCGTAGAAACATTGCTGACCACAGTAGTTGGGCGTGGTGTTGGTGTCGAGCAGGTTCCAGCTTGCGCCGCTGTTGGTGGACTTGAAGATAACACCCCACGGCACAGGCCGTCCGTTTACCGTCAGCGCCGTCTCCAGGCCAGCATACAGCACATCCTCGTTGCCGCTGCGCCCGATGCCAAGCTCTACACGCTGATAGCCCCGGTCGGGGAACGAAAGGGCAGTCCAGTTATCGCCGCCATCGGTTGATTTGTACATGCCCGCTCCGGCCAGCCCAGCATACAGCACACTGGGATTGGCCGGACTCGCCACCATATCGGTAAAGCCAAGACAGCGCGACCGACAGGTAAGCAAGCCGGTCCAGGTTTGCCCGCCATCCGTCGAGCGGTAGATGCCCGAAAACACATCTTCGCCGTAGGTGGTGGGCACCGGATTGTTGAAGACATAATCGGAGGCTGCAACAAGCAGTGTGTTCGGGTTCTGTGGATTGATAATGATAGAAGAGATTACCAACCCTCGAAAGATATTCGAGCCGAGGCTTGCCCATGTCTGCCCGCCGTCGGTGGACTTCAGCACACCATCACCGTAGAAGTTGCCCAGTTCGCCTGTACCAGCATACACGATCTGGCTGTTGGTCGGGTCGATAGCCATCGCGTGAATCGCCAGTTCGGGCACGTTGTCCATCAGCGAGGTGTAGCTCTGCCCGCCGTCGGTGCTCTTCCACATACCACCCGTTGCCGTGGCTACATAGACTGTGTTGGGGTTGGTCGGGTCAAACTCAATTGCCTTGACGCGCCCGCTCACATTATCGCGCCAGATGCCCAGGCCACCGTTGTTATCAATAAAGTAGCCAAGCGACCCCTCGTCAATGGGGGCCGGCCCCAGCTCTTCCCAGGGTTCGGCGGCGGCGAGGCCGGTGTCGGATGGCATTTGTTGCATATGCTCAACGGCCTGTTGCACCGCATCGATTGGAAATTCATCACGAGGATAGGCCCGCTGTTCGTAGTACCAGCTTATACGTTCGGCGACATTGCCCTCCTGCGCCTCTTCAAGCTCCTGCGGGGTCAGGCTTGCGGCCCCGGCTGTGCTGCCAGCATCGGCAGGCCCCGCCGCCTGCTTTCCCTCCAATTCGGCCTGCATCGCTTCGGGCAGCGCAAGCACCCCCATCGGTTCACCCCATACCATACCCTCAACCACCTGCGCCTGGTGGCGCGGCGTGAACGCACGCATAGCGAGAAAAGCTCCTGTACCAACGCTCATCAAGGCGATGAGGATCAGCAGCAGGGGCTTCCCGGCGTGGACAGCGACCTGTCTATTCATGTGTTTCTCTTTCTGATTGTACGCTTTTACACAATTTGCGGAGCATCATATACCTGCCACTGCATTGGCTGGCAGGCATCCTATGTATCCAAAGCAACAGTATCAGACAGTATACAGGCAAGGGTTAGAAGACCTGGATGTTACTACCTTGTACGTACAGGTGCTTGAACAGGTGTCGTAAAGAGTAAAACAGTGTTTAAAAACAACAAAACTTGAACAAACTGCTTTTTACATGAAGGGTTACTCGCTTGCATGATATACCATGTTTTGACAGGTAAGTCTGATAATTCAAGATCTAGAAGTTATAAGAATGAGAAAAAGTGAGGGGTTTTGGAATGATGCGCGGGCGAGCGTTTCGCTGGTCGACAACTATAACATCACTAATTACGTGTTGCTTTTATGACTTCAATATGCTATATCTAAGAAACAGCAACCCTTTCTACTCATTTATTCATGGCCTACTCGCAAGGCGCTTCGTACGTTACTCTTTTTCTGGCCTACAAAATACGTTCAACGATACTGGTTTTGAACATATGCGTGGTACTGATCATCTGATTTCTGATGCATCCGTCTCGCAGCGTGGGCAAGTTGTCCACGCAACGTGAACGAGTTCATAGTGGTACCCCTGCCTGGCCTGCTATGGTAGACACACCGGATTGCTCGCACCCTTATTCAGCCACCAACGAGCATATCGTAATTGCTGGCCCGTCTAGCAGGAAAGCACAAGAAGGAGGAGTATCTGTGTATGCTCGGACAATGCAGGCAAAAGGAGGTGAGTATTCACCTGCTGAGTATACCGCCCGCACCCTGATGCGTTGGCAACGGGCGTACCCGCTACCGGAGAACGCCCTCAATCATCCATCGTATGTCCGAATAATTGGCACCTATTGATTTGTATCCCCTTGTACTCGTAAGAGGAGGACACGTATGCGTTCGATGCCCGCCTATGTACGGCGTTTGGTCGTTGCGCTGGTATTGTTTATGGTGTCGAGTAGTAGTTTACTATACACCGCAATGCCATCTTCCGCCGATGAACCAATCACGCTGCAAGCTTTGGACGTTCCCAGTAATATTGCCTGTTTGCCCTTTCCGCAGGCTGGTATTACCGAGTTTAATGGATCTCGCACCGATGGCCCTGCAACAACCGCCGCGAATCAGACCACGATTACCTGGAAAGACGAAGCCGACGACGCAACCCATCACCGCGTCTATCGGCGGGCCGGTAACGGTGATTGGACGATGATCGCTGAGGTGGCAGTTGGTACTATCCTGTATACCGACACGGGCCTGGACGAAGATACAACCTATCGGTATCTGGTGCGGGCCTACGATAGCATTGCCGATGAAGAAGGCTCCGACAGCAATATCTGCCGTAAGCCTTCATTCTTCGAGAGTGAGAATTTTGTGGTGTTCTACCGCACCGACGACTGCCCCGCCATTTCCGATCTTGATGGGAATAACCGCACGGTCTGTGTACCGAGCGCCGAGGTAGCACAGCGTATGGCAAGCCTCCTCGAAGGATCGCGGGCCGCGTTTCTGGCTAACTCGTTTACCGACCCGCTCACCAATGTCACCCCGATGGCGGTCGATCTCTTCCCCTGCGATGGTGTTGGCTGTGCACGCGGTGGCTCGTCGGGCTACATGGCCCTGAGTCCTAGCTCGATGATTACCGCCTACGACCCGGTGACGGGCAGCGGGCAGGCCAGTGTATGGACACCACTGCACGAACTCTTCCACAAGCAGCAGGGCGTGTATGGTGGTATCAACGACCCGACCGGCAAATGGATTACCGAAGGGCAGGCACGGGCCATCCAGGATCGCTTCTGTGTGGGCACCGACCAGAACAACTGTATTTCGATGGACGAAGACGACGACCCGACCAAATCGAACTATCTGAACGATGTTGATGATTACCTCGATCTGCCATCTCAGAGCCTGCTTGATGCCTCCTACCGGGCGGCGCTGTTCTGGACATACCTGATGGAGCAGTACGGCACCAGCACCGCCGAGCCAGAGCGGGGCATTGACTTTATGCGTACCTTCCTCGAAACCGCTCGCGACGAAGCGGGTGAAAACGGCAACGATGGTATCACGCTGATTAACCTGACCCTGGCAGAAATGGTCGAGGACGACCCGCCCTCGTTCCGTGACGTGTGGAAAAACTTTGTGATTGCCAACTTTGCCAAAGAGCTGAGCAGCGGCAACATTGCCGAGGCGTATCGCTATATTGATACCACCCAACCGGGTGGCAACTACACCGCTGTCAACCGCAACCTGAGCACCGTGCTCACCCTCGGTGACGAGGTGGTCGATACCAACGAGTCGGTGTCGGCGTGGGGTGCACGCTACTATGAGATTTTCCCCGATGCCAGCGTGCCTATTATTGATGTAACGGTGCAGCAAGAAACCAACGTGCCGCTCTTTTTTGTGGTGCTTGGGGTGGACAATGGCGATATCGTCTATGAATACACTGTCGAAGCGCCCAACCTGAGCCGCACCTTTGCCAACAACGATTTTGATCAGGTGATGCTGATTGTTGCCGGTATGCAGCAACCCGCCAACTATCTATATAGCTTCAACCTGACACAGCCGGTGCTGCGTATCCAGTACCCCACCACCGCAAACCCGGCAGTTGTCGAGGACGAATCGGCACCGGGTAAGTTTGAGGTTGGTGTTGAACTGCTCTCTGCCGACCTTGAGCCACTCGACGGGGTAGAGCTTGGTGACTTCAGCTTCCAGGTAGGGACCCAAACCGTACCAGCGGGCAATATCCTTTCGTCGTTCCGTTCGCAGCAACTCAACCTGTTTTTGCTACGTGCCCCAACGCAAACCAGCGGCGGCCTGTACGACTTGCAGGTAGATTATGCGGGCGGCGCATTGACCGCAACGCAGGCCGATGCCGTGAGCTACAACCCCCGCGACGATACCGATAACATTGTCATCATCGACCGTTCGGGCAGTATGGGCGGGGACGGCAAGCTTGCAGCAGCCCAGGATGCGGCCCGGTTTAATGTCGATACCTGGCGGCAGGTGATCAGATTGGTGTGGTATCGTTCAACGAAGTGGTCAATACAGACCTGGGGTTGACCGCCTGGACGGACACCCCCTCCGGCGGATCACGCATCCTCGCCTTCGATGCGATTGATGAGTCTGACGGCAGCCGGCGGTACGGCAATTGGTAACGCCCTGCGCGAAGGCTGGGACCAACTGATTGCCGATGGCGAAGAAGACCATAACTGGAGCCTTGTACTGATCAGCGATGGTCTGGAAACCGTCGATACACCGGAGTCATTCACCGATGTGATCGAAGACCTGGAAGACACCACCGACAAGCGCCCGATTGTCCATACTGTTGCCATTGGTCCCGATGCCGACCGGGTCCAGATGGAGCAGGTTGCCAACGATACCGGCGGCATCTACCGCTACATTCCGACTGCCGAGGATATCAGCCTTGCAGCGCTTGGCCCGCTTCAGATCGAGATGGATAACGCCTTCCGCGCTGCCGCCACCGATAGCTCAGGACAGCAGCAGTTTTTTGTGCGACGGGGGCCGCTCAGTGCGAGCAACAACGAAAACGACGTTATCTCTATTCCGGTCGAGCCGAATGCCGATGAACTGGTGATCTCGCTGGCTTCGGATGGGAACCTTGGTATCTACCTGCCGGAACTGTACAATCCTGCCGATCAGCGCGTCATTCCATTCAAGGGTACCGGACGCCATACCGTCTGGCGGGTAGCGGCCCCGCAAGCCGGCACATGGGAAATCCGCTTTGCCGTGCCAGTGGTACCGCTGGCAGGCGAAACAAGCGATGGCCCGTCGTTGCAGGCGATCTTCCCACCCTATGAGGTGTATGGTTCGCTACGCAGTGATACGCTGATGAAAGCCTACCTGACTACTCCGCTTGAACAACGCTTCACCGGCGTACCCATGCCAATCCTGGCAACCGTCACCGACCTGGGGCCGATCACCGATGCAACGGTACGTGCCACCATTACGCGGCCCGATGGTACAACCACCTCGCTCCTGCTGCGTGATGATGGCTTGCACAGTGATGGTGAAGCCGACGATGGACTTTATGGTGCTACCTATTACAACACCGTCGAGGCTGGCTCGTACAATGTGCAGGTGAACGCCGAGGGCACAAGCTCGCTCAGTGGCGACTTCGAGCGCTACGATCAGCTTGGCTTCCATCTCCGCAACAGCGGCGATATCGATGGCGACGGCCTGCCCACTCGATGGGAAAACGACAACGGCACCAACCCTGGCATACCCGACGACGACGAAGACCCGGACAACGACGGTGCAACCAACATCCGGGAGCTTCAGAATGGTACCAACCCGCTCGACCCGGACACCGACGACGGCGGCGAACTGGATGGCGCGGAACTGTTTTTTATCCCGCCGATGTTTGGCCCGCTCCGCAACCCGCGCAACCCGGCAGATGACCGCATTGTGGGGCCGCGCTTGAGCGCAACGGGGGGCGATTCAGAAGTGCTGTTGCGCTTCAACGCCGAGCCGAATCACCAGTTTGTACGAATACTGCGCAGCACCGACCCCGATGGCCCCTTTGTCGATGTAGTAACGGGCCTTGCTGCACCGCTGCGCTCGTGGGTGGATCAGAACGTCACGAACGATACCGAATACTGCTATATCGTGAGTTCCTACTTTATCCTGCCCTACGTGCCGCTTTTCCCACCTGGCTCGCCCGTCATCCCGCTCTTTATTCGCAGCGACTATTCGAATACGGCCTGCGCCACACCACGCACCGATACACACCCGCCGCTGGGGTACATCTTCATCAACGATGGCGCATCAGTCACCAATTCGCCCGATGTAACGCTGCAACTGTGGGCCTCGGATGCACCGTCGGACGAAGAGCACGATCATGATGAAGGTCTCACCCTGCCCTTTACATTCGAAGAGGGGGGCATGATCAGCGGCGTGTCGCAGATGCGTATTTCTAACAAGTCGATTGGCAATACTGCCAGTCTTGCGCTGTGGGAGCCATATAGCCCCACTCGCCAGTGGACCGTGCTGCCCGATCCTGATAAGGATGGCATGGCGGTGGTGTATGTCCAATACCTCGATGCAGCGGGCAACGTGTCGGAGATAGAGGCGGCGCGTATTCGGGTAGACCCGGAGGCGGAGCCTGACCCGACCGCAACCCCCACGCCGACCCATACAGCCACACCGACCAACACACCAACGGCAACGGCCACGACCGACCCATCGGTCACACCAACGGCGACGGCCACGACCGACCCGAACGCGACACCGACCGCCACGACCGACCCGGATGCCCCAACCGCCACGGCAACCCCAACTGAGGGGCCGGGTACAGGCGGCGAGGGTACACGAGTGTATCTCCCGCTGATTATTCGGTAACACAGTGGCCTGCTTAAGCTCTGCCCTCTCTTCCCATTGTGGAGGAGGGGGCTTGCTTTTGTTCACCAGAATAAAGAGCCAGCCTGCATACACAGGCCGGCCCCTCCGACTATTCCGACAGCAAACGATGCGCTAGGGCGCGGCAACGATGCGCCGCACCAGCGGCAGGTACACAAAGTTCTCGTTTGTCTGCTCTGGTACTACCACAACAAACTCGGTGAGCAGGTTGGTGCTGAACGAGAAGGTCAGCGCCTGGGCAAGGCCAGGTCGATTGACATCATCGATGAGCACCCACGCGCTCCCATCCCAATAGTAGATCAGCACATCCTCCGAGGTTGTGCCATCCGGCAATACCGACTCGTCAAGGATGACAAAGACCTGGAACTCGTTATCGGTACTGCTGACTGTTGCGCCTTCCGTATCCTCGCCGAGCAACACAATGCGCCGGAGCAGCACAGTGTTTTCTGGCAGCGGTCGAGTGGATGTGTCGCTGAATTCAATGTTGACCGTGTCCGAGACCGTGCCCGCCGGGAACTGGATGGTGATATTGGGCGCAGGTTCGAAGGTCGTCGCCGTGTCCGAGACCAGTGTCGTCGTGCGGGTGAAGCTGCGAATGTCAATCTGGAACTCGTCCGAGACTGGCTCGCCACTGCCGTTGAACGCAGTCACAGTCACAGTCTTGGTACCCGACACTTCCCAAGTAAAGCTCTGGGTGTTGGTCAGGCCATCGGTGACGATCACCGGTGTGACGGCAAGATCATCGGCAACCCACGTATAGCTCACAGGCGTGGTCGCGTTGTTGGGGCTGACTGCCGCCTCGAACGTGTAGGCGGTGCCAATTTCGCCCACCGACGGCCCGCTGATAGTGACACCTGTGACGGGCACTGGCTCGGTCGTCATTTCGGTAATGTCGATCTGTACCGTATCCGAAACAATGCCCAGACCATTATCAACTGTGACCGTCAGAGTACGCGTGCCCACACTATCCCAGGTAAAGCGCTGCGTATTGTTGATGGCATTGCCGCTGCCGGTGACGGGGAGTTGGTCGTCGGCTTCCCAGGTAAAGGTAATCGGGCGGGTCGTCTCGCTCGGCGTGACTCTGGCGGTAAAGCTGTACTCAACACCAACCATCCCGCTTTCGGGGCCAGTTAGCTCGACGCTGGCGGGCGGGGTTGCGACGGCCTCTTCGATTATAATCTCAAAGGTCGCCTCGACCGGAGCGCCTGCGCTGTTTTCGGCGGTCACGGTCAGTGTCCTGGTACCGGGGGTATCCCAGGTATAGGTCTGCTCGTTGCTCAGGCCATTCGAGACGCTCACGGTATCCTGGTCGTCCACCGTCCAGGTATATGATACTGGCGTGGTGGCATCGTTGGGGCTGACAGTGGCAGTGAAGCTATATTCAATCCCAGTCGAACCCATAGCGGGGCCAGTAATTTCGACACTTTCGAGCGGCGTGAGCGGCGTGCCGATCAGCACTTCCAGCGAGTCGGTCACCACGCTAATATCGTTGGTAGCAGTCACCACTAGCGTCTTGACGCCGGTTGTACCCCAACTCAGTTCGTAGACGGCTGCATCGGTGGTTTCGCTACTGATGAGCACGGGGCTGAGGTTCAGGTCGGTCGCGCTTGCCGTGATAGAGATCGGGCGGCCTGCATCCAACGGGCTGATCGTAGCGGTGTAGACATAGGTGGTGTTGACCTCGCCTGCTGTCGGGCCAACCAGGTCCACCGCATCCAGACCTGTGATCGGGTAGAGAATAGACGGATTCGGCACGGTGGTGCCTGTCTCAAAGCCGGAAATAATGTTCAGATCGTTGGCGGTGCTGAGCGTTCGCAGGAACTCACCTGCTGCCAGCGGACGCGGCAGGGTGGCGGTCCAGTCGCCATCGGCGGTGGCGGTTACTACGGCCAGCGACTCCAGTGTTTCGACGAGATCATCGTCATCTTCCAGGAACACTTCAACCGTACAGAACGGGCAGGGGTACCCAGGGGCACTGGTGCCCGTCACGGTGGTGCCGTCAATTCCGGTGATAACGGCAGGGCGGAAGGTGGTAAAGGCAATCGGTGCCTGGGTGCTGTAGTCGGCGTAGTCGGCAACATCGCGTACCACGTTGTTGCGAAGCGTGACACCATAGGCCCCGAAGCGGTCAATGCCGATGAAGTAGGCTGTGCTATCCGAGTTGGCGATGGTGTTGCTGATGACCTGCGAGAACTCACCATCGATCTGGATGCCGAAGCCGCACAGGAAGCCGGATGTGCCATCCGAGCCGACACCAATCAGATTATTGGCGATGAAGTGGCGGCTGCCGCCCATATTGAGCGCAGTGGCGGTGCTGCCAATCTGGAGCATACCGGCAATAATGTTATCCGTCACCTGATTGCGGCTACCCGAAAGTTGCAGACCATTGCCACCGAACCAGTTGCCAGTATCGGGGTTCTGGACACAGCGGTTGGCCGGGTTGGGCGGGGCGGGCACGGTGCCATCAAGCCGGGTCCCAATCGTGTTGTTGACAATGAAGTTATCATCGCCTTCAACATCGAGCGCAATGCCGCCACTCCCAACAAAGTGATTGTCGCGCACAACCACACCGCTGGCTTCCTGATTGATACGCACACCCGACCGCTGCGAACCACTTGGCTCACCATCCTGAGTTGGGAAGAAGATGTTCTGTCCATCGGGGGTGAAACCGAACCAGTTTTCTTCCACAAAGCTATCGTCGCTGACGATCACCAGATTGTTATTGAGGAATAACAAACCACGGATGATGTTGCCACCCTCCGAGAAGACCGTGCTGCCAACCGTGAGGCTGCTGTCACCAATCACGATGGGCGGGCCGCTGATGGTGCCGTCGGTTTCGGTAAAGCCGTCGATAGTGACGTTGCCGCCCTCGACTTCGGGCAGTGCACCGTTGTTGGCGGTGGTGTTAAACAGCCACGTCCCCGATGCTGCGTCGTAGTTCGGGTCGGCGGTGTCCAGGTCAAACAGGATCAACACGGGGCGCTGGTCATCGGGCAGGTTGCTGGCCTCGGTGATGGCGCGGCGCAGGGTGCAGGGTGCGGTCGGGTTGGCCCACCATAACAGGTCTGCGTCTGAGCACCCACCGGATCTTCGGTGCTTGTCACGGTGATGAGCGTGGTATAGGTAGGGGTGGGGGTGTCGGGTACGGGCTGCAAGGTTGGAATAAGGTCGTACTGGCGCGGCGAACGCGGCGTAGGCGGCTCATCAACCGTCGGGGTCGGCTCGATAATCCCATCCGGGCCGTACAGGTCGGCGGAAAAGTCGGTGCTGGTGCCCGCGCCAAAGCCCGCAATGGTATCAAAAATGGTGGTGGTGCTGCTGGTGCGGATTGCCTCGCCATCCTGGAGCGGTGCCGGAATGGTCGCCGTCCAGGTGCCATCGGCGGTGGCCGTCACCACTGCCAACGATTGCAGGGTTTCCACTGTGTCATCGGTGTTGTCAAGGAACAGTTCGATCACACACTCCGGGCAATCGCTGCCCGGTGCGGCGGTGCCGGTAACGGTGGTGCCGTCGATATTGGTGATGACGGCGGGATCAAAGAACTTCCAATCGTCGGGCACGTTCTGACCAAACAGCACGCCGTTCTTGTCGGCAGGGTTGATGATGATGTTGCCACGCCATGTGATATTGCCAAGCGAAGGCGGGCTACCAAACACACCGAGCGCCTCGGCACCTGTGTTGACAATCACGTTGTCAATCAGTTGCAGGTCGTCGCCGTCGGCGATGATACCCGAATTACAGGTGCCAACATCGTTGCCTTCAGCATCACGCCCGATGTAGTTATTCTGGAAGATATTGTCACTGCCGCCGAAGAAGCGCACGCCGGGGTTGATGGTTGCGCCCTGGATCAGCAGGCTGACCATCACGTTCCGGTCGGCATCGGTCGGGCCGCCGATCTGGTTGCGGTTGCCACTGACTTCGATGCCACCGCCGCCGCGCCACGTATCAAACACGGCTCCCTGCTGGCAGTAGCGATTGGCGGGGACGTTTGGGTATGGTGCCATCGGCGCGGGTGCCCAGGAAGTTGCCGATCACAATGTTATCGTTGCCCTGAATATCAATGCCGTTGCCGCTGGTAACAACGTTATTGCGGACAGTGTTGTTGTTGCCGTTGTTCACGTCGATAGTGGCATTGCCGACGCTGCGCGGGTCTTCCGTTCCCTGGAAAACATTCCGCCCGTTGTCGGACAAACCAAGCCAGTTATCTTCAATAATGTTGTTATCGCTGCCAACCTGAATATCGCTGTTCTGGAAGGCAAGGCCGCGAATAATGTTATCGTCGCGGTTGATACCACCGCCGCCTGCACCAACCTGGAAGGTACCATCTTTGATAATGATACGAGGCCCATTGCTGCGCCCCGTGGGTTGGGTACTGCCGTCAACGGTTGTTTGCCCACGTGGGCCGACGGGCGGCAACTGGAAACGCAGGTCAATCTTCCAGGCATCCACACTTGCTACATAGCCCGTATCGGTGACTGGAATATCAAACCGGATCAGAACGGGCAATTCGGCCCCTTCCAGGCTGCCGGCTTCTACCAGTGCCCGCCGTAGCGTACACGGTTCGACGGGCGTTTGCCCAACACCGGGAGTGTTGTAGCAGGTTTCTGAGAGACGGTCGTTCGGGTCATCAGTTGACGTAACGGTGATCACGGTGTTGTACGTAATCTGACTTAACCCGATGGATGGTTGTTGTTGTGTATCGGACAGTGGGACGGACGGAGCGAATGTTGCGGTGCGAGCATTCGCAGCACTGATGCCAATAAAGGTGGCGGCTGCGACACAGATGAACGAGCATACGAGTGCGATATGCCAGCGTTTCCAGGTCATACCCTTTCCTTTCGTGTCGTGTCTATCGCGCGAATCCGGGGGCGGCAGGATCTCCGGGCTACGACAAAAGATGTATTGAGACCCGTCCATAAATGCGGTCTTATTATAAGCGATTGATTGCCAAAAGTATATACCTTATTTATAGCGAAATTGATTGTGAGAGGACTATATGCTTGAGGCGTTATCGATGAAATAATACGTTTTGAGTGCAAGCAGAGGCAGTATACAACCATAAGAAACGGTATACTGCCCTACTCTTATTGAAGCAATTGTTTTCAGATAAAAAAGGGGATTATGTCTGCCCGCCGACCAGCCGTTCGCCGCCATCGACATGCAGCACGCTGCCGGTAGTGAAGGGGTTACGTACCAGAAATAAACAGGCGTCGGCAATGTTGGCGGGGTTGCCGATGTGCTGCACAGGCAACCCGGCGGCAATTTCACTTAACACCGACTCATCGGCATCGGCGGGAACCAGGACGGGGCCAGGGACAACGCAGTTCACCCGCACGCGATACGGGGCCAGTGCCAATGCGCTGACCTGGGTCAACATAATTAACCCTGCTTTGCTCACGCTGTGGTGTGGACGATTGGCCCACGGATGCAAGCCGCTGTTATCGCTGATGTTAATAATCACGCCGCCATCGTTTGCCTGCATCAAACGACCCGCCTGCTGCGTTAGCAAAAACGGCCCCTTCAAATTGGTATCCAGTACGGTATCCCATTCTGCTTCGGCTAGGTTGAGCAGGTCGCCCGCATAAAGATCGAATGCACTATTGACCATCACATCGAG
>JAAUSQ010000108.1 GCA_012033195.1 Chloroflexaceae bacterium | reverse complement strand
CTTATCGTAGACCAGCGAACAGATCATCCTCCATTGTATCGCCACGGTCGGGCAGATCAACCCGCGCAGCGACCAGAATATAATACTCGTACCCAAAGAGATCATAGGCGATGTCGTCGGGCACCGAGAGGAACGCGCTATCTTTGCGAATCTGGGTGATGTGGCAGTCAATAGAACTGCGCTTCTGCTCCATATAGGCGTGCACTGGCACGTGGGTTGTCACCCGTTCATCTTCCACCGTGAAGCGCGATACATCGAATTCCGGGTCATCCAGCGGGGTTGGAAAGCCGCGCTCTTTCATCAGCAGCCATGCATTATACACTTTGGTGCGCGGGAACGAAGCATAATAGAGCTTGAGCGGTGTCCAGGGTGCGCCCCAGTCGGGGTAGCGGGTGGCATCGCCCGCCGCCTCAAATGCTGCTACCGTAATCTGATGGCAAGCAATATGGTCGGGGTGCCCATAGCCGCCGCGCTCATCGTAGCTCACCAGCACCTGCGGCTTATACTTCCGCACCAGTGCAACGAGGCGGGCGGTGGCCTCGTCTTTATCGGCCATATGGAAGCTCTCCGGGTGGTGGTTGGCTTCGGTGCCTTCCATGCCTGAGTCGTGGTAGCCAAGCCGTTCCAGCACGTTGATGCCAAGCTTTTCAACTGAGCAGGCCAGTTCTTTATCGCGCAGTTCGCGCAGGTTGGCGTAGTTTTCGGGTGTTGCCAGTTCTTCCACCACAATCTCACCCGCTTCGCCGCCCGTCGCAATAATCAGTACGGTATTGATACCTTCGGCACTGTAGCGGGCCAGCGAGCCGCCCGTCGTAAAACACTCGTCGTCGGGGTGGGCGTGTACAGCCATGATGGTCAACAGTTCGGTTGTCATGCGTTACTCTGTGCTTTCCAATTCAGAACAGAAATAGGGGGCGATGGTGCGCTCATGTCTTGTTTGCGTCTCCTACGATGTTGCTGCTTCCTGTTCGGGCGTGTCGGGTGTACTGTCGGCGTCAGGCCCGGTCGGGAGCACTTCGGACTGTACGTTGCTGCCCGGACGGTGCCGCAGAAAGAGCACCACCGCTGCGGTAATGGCTGCCGCGCCCGCCAGCAGATGCACCACATTAAAGGGCGTGCCAGGGAAGAACCACGAGTCGGTACGCAGAAACTCAATGAAGAAGCGCCCGGTGGGATACCAGATCAGATACAGCAGGAAGATATCGCCCATCTTTAGCCGATCTTCAAAGCGGCGCGATATCCAGAACAGCAGGCCAAACCCGCTGAAGTTCCAGAGCGATTCATAGAGAAAGAGCGGATGAAAGCGTACATCGTCGGGGTAGGCGAGCAGGTTGTTGTAGGGCGATATACGGTGCTCCGGGTCGATCCGCAAGCCCCACGGCAGGGTGGTCGGGGGGCCGTACAGTTCTTGATTGATAAAGTTGGCCTGCCGCCCGATCGCCTGCCCCAACGGAAGACCGAGACAGGTTGCATCGAGGTAGAGCAGCAGCGGCAACTTCCGCACCCGCGCAAAGAGCAACAGCGCCAACCCGCCAAAGATGAAGCCGCCGAAAATATGGATGCCGCCCTCCCAGATCTGGATAATCTCAACCGGGTTTTGCAAGTAGCGGTCGAATCCTTCAGGGCCACGCGGCGACTGAATAAACACATAATAGAGCCGCGCCCCGATCAGGCCGGGGATGAGCACCCACAGGAGCATATCCCAGACATTATCAGGGTTTTCGCCTTTGCGCTTGACATACTGGCTAGCAACGAGGGTCGCGGCGAGCACGCCCAGCATAATCAGCACGCCATACCAGCGCAGCACTAGCGGGCCTATTGCAATGATGACTGGGTCAACAGGTGGATACATTCTGCCTCACTCGATATGATATGATGCCTGATTATTCAATATAGCCCAAGTCGCGCAGGCGACGGGTCAGGGCCGGGTCGCTCACGTCCTCGATCTGTTCCGCATTCGGAGCGCCCCCCGGCACCTGCTGCAAGTTTGTCAGGTGCCGCCGAAGCTGTTGCACCTCGGTGGGCGCACTGCGCGATAGGTCGTGCTCTTCGAAGGGGTCGTCAACCACACGGTACAGTTCGAGATACTCGCTGCCGGTCTGGATCAGCTTGTGGGCACCCAGCCACACGGCGCGGCGTGGCTGGTCGCAGTGGCGCTGCTGACACAGTGTTGGCTGGCGCTTCTGGATCATTCCAACGACATTGGTGGGGGGCACGCCTTCGGAAAAGACCACCCCACCATCCGGGTCGGCGGCGGTGCTCTGCGCGAGGGTGTAGCGCTCTTCTGCGGGCTTTGCCATACCCGCAGCAGTGAGCACGGTCTGGTAGATACGCCGCGTTGATACAAAGCCATCCACCGTGCCACCACGCGGCAGGTCGCGCTGCGGGTCGCGGATGATCAGCGGTACATGTACCAGTTCGTTGTACACCGAGAAGAGATGACCTACCAGTTGCTTTTCGCCCAGGTGGTCGCCGTGGTCGGCAGCAACAATGACCATCGTTTTATCGAGCCGCCCGCTCTCGCGCAGGGTACGGAAGAAACGGCCTACGTGCTCATCCTGGGTATACACCTCGGCATTGTACATGTGGTCGAGGATCGATTTATGGTCATCATCAATTTCGCCCGTCAGCGGGGCCAACCAGCCGTAAATGTCGCTATTAAAGCGCCGCAGATAGTGCCGCCGCTCACGGTTGTGCAGCACATCGGGCGCAAAGCGCTCCAGTCGCATGACGGGCGGGATGATAGGGCAGGTGGGTGCCCATCAGGTTGATAAAGCTAAAGATGGACTGGTCGGGTGCTACGCCTTTGCGCTCTATCAGCAGGCGGGCGGCGTCGTTGAGCGATTTGCCCGTATTGCCCTTGAAGCTCAGCGCTGTTTGCCAGAGCGGAACCATGAGCGGTGTAAATGAGAGCGCCAGCAGTGCATCCGAGCGGGCAAACGAGTCTTGAATGCGCTCCATAATAAAGGACAGGGTGCGCTTGAAAAACTGGCGGTAGCGGTCGAGCAGCGAGGGACGCTGGCCCGCCTGGTTGGGGCGGGAGGTGAGCAGGCCGCTATAGTTTAGAAAGCTCATGAAGCCACGCCGCAAGCCATTATCAACCACCCCGACCAGCGGGTTATTGCAGAAGGCGGCGGTATAGTAGCCGCCCTGCCGCAGCCGTTCGGCGAGGGTGGGAATTGTGCGGGGCAGGCGGGAATACGATTGGACTGTTGTATGGGCCGATGGGTAGAGGCCCGTGAACATCGAACTGTGCGATGGAATCGTCCACTGCGCCGCAGCAATGGCATTGCGAAAGAGCGTGGCATCAGCAGCAAATGCATCGAGGTGGGGCGATGTTTCCAGGCGGTGCCCATAGCACGAGAGCCGGTCGGCCCGCTGTGTGTCGAGCACCAGAAAGACAATATCAGGCTGCTGTGTCACAGATTCTTCTCCTCAGAATGGCAATATATTTTTTATTTCAAGAATACTATCTATACAGTTGTGCATTATACACCATACCTCATGCGTGGGGGAGGGCAAACTTCAGGCAACGGGTACGCGGCGTGGAACGCTATGGAAGTTGATACACAATGCCCCCGGCGAGATCAGTGCGGGGTAAATCGGGGCATTGTGCCTCCACCTGCTGCGCCAGCACATTGGCAGGCGCGATCCAGTCCATGAGCACCAGGTACACCGCATGCTCCGAGGTACACTGCCCAACTTCAAGCCATGTGCTCAGCGCCGCGTAGGGCCGCCGATAGATAATCATGCCGTGGATGTTGTTGGTGACAATGACGGCCTCAGGGGGCAATGTCGCGAGGTACTGCGCCAGTTCGGGCGCAGTGTTTGCGATGCCATCGCTGCGGACATACTCATACTCGTCGGGACTGTAGGCAACGTGCTGATACGTCCAGCCGACCGGGTGCAGCCATTGCGGGCGATAGTCGAGTCCTGTCATCACCCCAAACACCAGCAGATTGAATGCAAAAAAGCCCCCAAGTACCCGGTAGGCCAGCGGGCGCGGCATACTTGCGAGGGCCGCAATCAGCCAGGGGTGCAGCAGTGCTAGCAGCGCTGCCGCGTCGCGGCTGTCCATCGGGTAGAAGCGAAAGAATGGTTGCAGCCCAACATACACAAACAGATACACCAGCAGTACGACCGGAATAGGCGAACGCGGCGGGGCCAGCCATTGGCGCGGCGATTCGGTCGGTGGGGCATTGCGCCAGAGCACTACCGCCCCCGACGACCAACGGCAGCAGCGAGAGCAGCAGCGCCACCCCTGCATCGATGGGCCAGCGGCGGGCCGAGCCAAGCAGCGGCAACCCAATCTGTGAAAGTTCGAGCGCAATGCCAACTACACCCTGCTCGAAGGTGTAGGGGCTTGCTTCCAGGTGCCGAAAGACTACCTCTGAGCCAGCCGTTACCAGATAGTTGCGTACCAGCCACAGCGCCAGCGGTAACGCTGCAAGCGCCAACAGCGGCAACTCAAGCAGCAGCCTGCCGATGCGCCGCTGATAGAGCCGCCACCAGCACCACCATAACACCACTGCCGCTACAAAAAAGATACCTGCATAGCGCGTGATGGGCAGCAGTGCCAGTAGGCCGGTGGCCGCCAGCAGCCACAGCCAGCCATGGCGGGTGCGGGTGGGCAGGTCGGTCAGCACTGCCATCAGCAGCAGCAAGAGCGGCAAAAAGATAATTTCAGACATTGCTGTTTGGAACAGGCCCAGGTAGGCAGTTGTGCTGCCCGCCAGCACCCCAGCAAAGGCTGCCAGTACGCCCGATGCGCTCAGGCGCACGGTGAGCAGGGCGGTTGCCAGCAGGAAGGCGGCCCACGCCACCAGCGAGACACCGATCAGAACCAGGTGCATGGGCAAGCCACGTGAAATGGGGAAGCCGTATATTGCCGAGGGTAGCGGCGCGTGGGCGGTGTGGGGCACACCTCGAAAGATGACATCAAGCTGTGAGTCGTAGTAGCTGTAGCGGAAGATGCCTGCATTCAGCGCCGCCGACACATACCGAAACGAGTCGTGGGAGAACAGCACCCCATAGCGCCATGCGAGGGTGGCAAGCAGCGCCGTACTGCTTGCCAGTACCAGCAGGATCAGGAGCAGGGGCCAGCGCAGGCCAGTTATTGATTGGGATGGTATTTGATGCATCGCTCTTTCAGCAGGTCCATATGTACCCGCTGCATTATATATCCTGTCGTATTACGATGGTAGCCGATAGATGATAGCACCAGATAGCTCGACCCGCGACAGGCCGGGGCATTTTGCGTCTACCCGTTCGGCCAGCGTTTCGGCTGTCCAGTACCAATCGAGCAGCACCAGATATACCTCGTGTTGGGAGGTACACGCGCCCTGCCGCAGCCAGTCATCCAGAATGCCGCCAGGGTTGGGGTAGGGAATGTGTGCGTTGCGATTGCTCGATACCACTACCGCCTGCGGGCCAACCCGTTGCAGGTAGGCCGCCACTTCCGGGTAGTTGTTGGGCAGCAGGTCGGCGCGGCTGTAGGCAAAGTTGCCCTGCTGCTGCCAGCGTGTTCGGTCGAGCAGGCCGGTCGGGTGTGCCCACTCTGGCCCGCCCACCGTGGCAACCAGTAGCGCCAGAGCCGCCAGATTGAGCAGCACAAAGCCGCCTGTAACACGCAGCGCTACTCGCTGCGGCACGTGCGCCAGTGTTGCCAGTAGCAACGGCTGCGCCAGCGCGAGCACGGTTGTCACGTCGCGCACGTCCATGGGGTTGAAGGCAAAAAACGGCTGAAGCCCAATATATACAAAGAGATACACCAGCAGTGCAGGCCACGCTGGTGTACGCGGCGGCATAACGCGGCGTGGCTGAGCGGCGTGGGCACGCCACACCAGCACCAGCCAGACCAGCAACGGCAGTAGCGCCAGACCACCGCTACCCAGAACGGCATCGGCCAGCGGATCGCGGAGGGTAGCGCGGGCATCCCAAGCTGTGCGCCCTCTGCGAAGACTGCCTCAACCCCCTGCCAGAAGGTCTGGTCGCTGCCTTCAAGATGATTGTTCAGGGTGTTTTCATTGCTGGTAACCATTGCATTTCGCAGCAGCCATAGGGCCAGCGGCCCCGCCGCAAGTGCCAGCACAGGCCATTCGTACAGCAACCTGCCGACCCGCCCCTGCTGGAGCCGCCACCACCCCCACCACAACCCGACGGCACCAAGGATAAACACACCCGAATAGCGTGCTAGCAGCAGCAAGGCTAGCAGTAGCACTGCACGCAATAGTCGTGGCATTACCCGTGGTTGCTGCGGCAGGTCGGATAGGGCGAGCAGGGACCAGACTAGCAGCGGCAAAAAGATCACCTCGGCCATTGCCATCTGAAAGACATCCAGGTAGGCGGTGGTGAGTGCAGCGATAACGATGCTAGACAGTGCCAGCCACGGCGACCCGCTCAGGCGGTAGGTGAGCAGGCCCGTGCCCACCAGAAATGCGGCCCATGTGCTCGCGGCGACGGCGACCAGTACCACATCGAACGGGACACCGAGCCGCACAGGTATGCCATAGATGATCGAGAGCAGCGGCGCATGGGCTGTCTGCGGCACAGCAAACACCAGGTCGAGGGCTGGATCGTAGTAGCTGTAGCGAAAGAAGCCCGGCCCATTGACCGAGGAAAAATAGCGCTCGGTATCGCTGGAAACAAATGGACCGTACTGCCACACCAGCCAGCCAATCAGCAGGCTACTGGCCATAATGATGCCCGCCGCCAGTACAGGTAGCCAGCGTGGGGTAGCAGGCACGGAAGTGTATTGCACCATTAAGACACCTGATAGATGACCGTATCTCCGATGTTCCTGTGGTATTATACCTGCGAAGCTGTAAAGAAGGAGTTGCAATCTGCATGTCAACAACTGCCTGGACAATGCCTATCGGCGCACTACCCGATGCTCATGGGACGCGCTTTCGAGTGTGGGCCGCCAATGCCCAGCAAACAGTCGCGGTTCTGCTGTATGAGGGTACGAACGTCGTTGCCACGCATCAGCTTTCTCCGGAAGGAAATGGGTACTTTTCGGCGTACATTGCGGGGATACGTCCGGGAACGCGCTATATGTATCGTATCGATGCGAACGACCCACGCCCCGACCCGGCCTCGCGTGCTCAACCCGATAGCGTGCATGGCCCTTCGAGTGTGGTTGATCTGGCGGCGTTCCACTGGACTGACCAGCACTGGCACGGCCTACCGCTGGAAGACCTGATCATCTACGAACTGCACGTTGGCACGTTTACGCCGGCGGGTACGTTTGGTGCTATCATGGCCCGCCTCGATTATCTGCGTGGCCTGGGTGTGACGGCAATCGAACTGATGCCCGTTGCCGACTTTCCCGGCGACCGCAACTGGGGCTACGATGGGGTGAACCTGTTTGCACCCGCCCGCACGTATGGCGGTGCAGTCGCGCTGCAACGGCTGGTGAATGCAGCACACGAACAGGGCATGGCGGTGCTGCTGGATGTGGTGTACAATCACCTGGGGCCAGATGGTAATTATCTGCGCCAGTTCAGCGAGAGCTACTTCACGAGCCGCCACCATACGCCGTGGGGCGAGGCGCTGAATGTAGATGGCGACGACAGCCGCCCGGTGCGTGATTATTTCATTGCTAACGCCTGTTCTTGGGCGCATGAATATCATATCGATGGGTTGCGCCTCGATGCAACCCATGCCATCATTGATGATAGCCCGAAGCACCTGCTGCAAGAGATGACCGAGCACCTGCATGCCACACTGCCGAACGAGCGCCACTTTGTGCTGATTGCCGAGAACGAACACAACGATCCGCGCATCATCCGGCGCATCAGCGAGAACGGCTATGGCCTTGATGGGCAGTGGGCCGACGATTTTCATCATCAGGTGCGGGTGGCACTGACAGGGCAACGCGAGGGTTATTTTGCCGACTACGACGGCAGTGCTGAAGATCTCGCCGCTACCATTCAGCAGGGGTGGTTTTATACGGGACAGTATGCGCCTTCGATGGACAAGCCACGTGGCAAGCCCGCCGACGATGTGCCGTTGCCGCGTTTTGTCTACTGTATTCAGAACCACGACCAGATCGGTAACCGCGCCTTTGGCGAACGGCTGAGCCACGACCTGAACCCAGCGGCCTATCGTGCCGCATCGGTGCTGCTGCTGTGCTGCCCCGAAACACCGCTGCTGTTTATGGGCCAGGAATGGGCCGCCTCAACACCGTTTCTGTTTTTCACCGACCACAACCCCGAATTGGGCCGACTGGTGACCGAAGGACGGCGTGCCGAGTTTGCTTACTTTGAAGCATTTGCAGGCGCACAAGTGCCCGACCCGCAGGCGCACGCCACCTTCGCACGCTCCAAGTTGCGCTGGCAGGAGGTTAGCCAACCCTTCCACAATGGCGTGCTGAATATGTATCGACAACTGATAACCCTGCGGAAGCAGGTGCCCGCCCTGCGCGAAACGGCCCGCGAGACAGTTACCGTGACACCGCTCGCCGAGCACACGCTGCTTCTCCGCCGTACCACGGGCAACCCTGCCAATATGGTGCTGATTCTGGCGCATCTGGGGAAGGCAGGCGTGACCCTTGATGCAGCGAAGCATCCGGTAGTATCGTCACTGGCAACAATGCATCTGCTGCTCGATAGCGAGGCCGTCGCGTTCGCGGGCACTGGTGCCCCAATCGACAGAGCAGGGCTGACGCTGGAGGGGCCGCGTGCGCTGGTGTTTGGTGCAACCGCCCGACCAAATAAACTGACAACTCATTAACGCTGTTTGGAACGACGCAACGACGCACAGCCCAGGCTGTTTTGCACTGTTGTGTCTTTTTTGTATGTAAACCTGTTACCACTACAGGAAGGAAAGCAACTGAATGGAAGCGAGAGCCTGGGAATCGTTACCCACGTTTGCATTGCTTGAAGTCTTACAAATTGAGTTTCTGGAACTGACCAGCGAGCGGGTCGTTGCCACCATGCCCGTTCTGCCGATCCACCATCAGCCGTGGGGCTTCCTGCACGGTGGTGTCAGTGTGGTGCTGGCGGAAACGGTCGCCGGAGCAGGGGCGCTGGTGAACTGTCCGCCAGGAAAAGCCGCGTTCGGGGTGGAAATCAATGCAAACCACGTGCGCCCCAAGCGTGATGGCATCATTACAGCAACCGCCCTGCCGCTGCATATCGGGCGCAGCACGATGGTATGGGAAATCCGGATGGTAGACGAAGCGGATCGACTGGTGTGCGTTTCGCGCTGCACGATGGCGGTGATGGATCTCGAAACGGGCCGCCGCGTCGAGTAACCAGTTTCGGGTACAAGAAAAAAGCTGCAAACACCCTTGCAGCTTTCTTCGCTTCATTATTCCTATTCAACACTTCTCTCTAACGAACGTTATGGTAACGGTATACTGCGTGCGCTAGCGATTCGAGAAAAATTCGTCAACGTGGCGCTCGGCCTCTGCGCGCTCCCAGCCGTAGCGCTCCTGCAGTGTACCAACCAGCTTATCGTAGCGACCATTGATCTGATCCCACTCGTCGTCGGTCAGCTTGCCCCACTGGGTGCGGGCGTCGCCCTTGAACTGGTTCCACTTACCCTCGATGATATCCCAATTAAGAGCCATTGTATACCTCCGTCATATTCATGTGTAATAACTCACTGTTACGTTCTGCATTCCACGTTATCAACGGAAATGTGTACAGAAACAAAGAATGCAAGAAGTATGCCAGTATTTAAGCCGTGTTTTTGAGGGGGAACGTACGCCTTTATGCGTTAGCAGGTTGGCACGATTGTTGCAATAGTATAGGGCGAAGGTTGCAAACAACCATAACTGAGTAGCTATACCATACAAAAGGATATACGCAAGGAGGTTTGATATGCTTGGATGGGCTTTGATGTTTCTCGTGATTGCGATTATTGCAGCAGTTCTTGGTTTCGGTGGTATCGCTGGTGCATCGGCGTGGATTGCTCAGGTACTATTCCTGATCTTCCTGGTGCTGGCAGTGGTATCGTTCATCTTCGGTCGCCGCTCCGGTGTCTAAACGACCACAACCATAAGATACGCTACAATCTGTAGCACATAAATTACAGCGAAGAATAGACCGGTATCACTACCGGTCTATTTTGTTGTGCTGATCAGGCTGCAATCAAGGTATGCTCTTCGGTATTAGCAAGGAAGGCTGCCGCCTGCGTGCGTCCGCCGTCAATTAATCGCTCGATCAGATCAGGGGCGCGGTCGAACTTGGACGAAAGATCCAGCCCGTTTAGTTCATCGCTCATCTGAATGCAGCGCACCGTTACGGGCTTCAGGTTGCGCCACAGCCAATCAAAGCGCGAGGACTGCTTGATCCAGCGGTTCATCAGCGTGATCAGCCGCATTTCGTGGTGCAACGAGAGATTGCCCATCAGTTGGTTGCGGCGGTCGGTGATATCATCCGGTGATTCGGGAATATGTTCTCGCCGGACCGGATTCACCTGAATCACCCGGATTTCATCGGGGCGTTCATGGGGCGCTCCATCATCCACTAACGGCAGCAGGGGCGGGTTCTGGGAAAGGAGTCCATCCCAATAGACCGTCCCGCCAATCGGCACCGCCTCGAACAGCGTAGGCAGGGCCGCCGATGCCAGCACTGCTTCAACCTGTATCTCGCCTTTGCGTGAATTAAACACCTTAAAATCGCCCGATAACACATCAACCGCACCAAGCAGCAACCGCGCCTGATGCGAATCGCTCAGGTCTTGCACGCGGTCGAAGTCGATATGCTTTTCGAGCAAGGTGCGAAAATTGACAAACTCATCGCGGGGTGAAAACTCGTTGAGCATATCACGGAGCCAACCCGCCACTGTGCTATAGGGCGTGCTGGCAATGTTGGGCAACAGGCCACGCTGCTGTGAGCGCATGGTGTTGACAACCATCATATTCCCGATCTGCTCCCACCAGAGCGAAGAACTATTATCCATCCAGAAGTCGATCAGCCGTTGCCCATTGGTGTCTGAGGCCTCCGCCAGTTCGTACCAGGCAAGCAGCGCACAGACTGCGCCGCCCGATGTGCCGCTGAATCCGACAATGTTGTACTGTTCTTGAATGCGCTGCTCAAGCAGATGTTGGAGCACGCCTGCCGTAAACGCCGTGTGACTTCCGCCGCCCTGACATGCAATTGCTACAGAGTGTGTCATGATTGGTTTGTTTTCTCCATGTCGTTGTGGTTGGTATACGTCTCTGGGCTCACCTGCAACTCAGCAACATCTATGCCGGATAGTATGTATCGGCTGATATTGGCACGCTCCTTGCAACATGGTGGGCATCGATAAGCATTATGAGACACTTGCCAGACGGTGTTAGCAGATCAACAATAATCAGGCCCAATGACGTGCCTGTGAATATAGATGGCGTCCTTGTTCCTTCTGGGTGCTCCGCTCTTTTCGGGCGGAGTATCTTTTTATATCTACCTGATATGAGACGGCGATACCTGAGCAACCCGCGTGCTGGCATAGATACTGCTACTGTATGGGTGGAATACATGGAGTACGACATACCAGTAGTGAAGGAATGCAGGAAAGAACGTAGCACTCATAACAATGCAGAGGAGCGTATATTTATGACAGTTCGAAGAACACCCAGTGACAAAACAACAATCCGTTTTGTAAACCGTTTCTTAATGGTTCTTGCAATTGCAACAATGTTTGTGATTGTCCTTGTAGCATGTGGTGATACCACTGGTACTGTCCAGGAAGAGCCGGAAGTAGCCGTCGATGATACCACTGTCGGCGAAGAGCTTGGCGAAGCGGGCGAAGACCTGAGCGAAGCCGGCCAGGATCTGGAGCAGGGCGCTGAGGCAGCCGGCGCAAATATTGAGCAGGGCGCTGAAGTCGTTGGCGAAGAGCTAGCAGAAGGCGCGGCGGTTGTCGAAACCGAACTCGACCAACTTGGTACTGAGATTCAGGAAGTAGAACTGGCCCCTGTCCTCGACAACCCGATTGATTACGAAGTTGGTGAAATCAGCATTGCAGGCGAAGTCATTGAGCAGGTAGGCCCGAACAGCTTCATTATCTTTGATGAGAGCCTGCTGGATACCGACCGCTCGATCCTCGTAATCTACGATAGCGCTACAACTACCCTGGACTTGCAGCCCGGTGACAATGTGCAGGTTAACGGCATTGTACGTACCCTCGACCAGAACGAATTTACCAACTATAGCGACGTAGACCCCGAACAGGAAGTATACGACCTCTTTGGTGGTCAGCCCGTGATTATTGCTACCTCTCTTCAGGATGCGGGGCTGGTGGAAGAAGAACAGGATGACATCGGTGAAGAGATTCAGGAGGGTGCCGCCTATGTTGCCCGCGAAGCAGGACAGGGTGCCGCTGTGATAGGCCAGGAGCTTGCCGAACTTGGCAACGAGATCCAGGAAATTGAGATTGCGCCTGTTCTGGATAACCCCTTTGACTTTGAAGTAGGCGAAGTATCAATTTATGGCGAAGTCGGAGAAATGGTTGGCCCGAACAGCTTTACGCTGATTGACGAGAGCCTCGATACCACCGACCGCGAGATTCTTGTGGTGTACGATAGTGCAACGCTGACTGATCTGACACTGGAGCCGGGGAATAACCTTCTGGTGAATGGAATTGTCCGCACGCTCGACGAGGAAGAATTCAGTACCTATAGCACTGTTGAACCCAATGCCGAAGCCTACGACCTGTTTGGGGGCACGCCTGTCATTATCGCCACCGCGATTGATGATCAATAAAGGCTAAGTGCAGCTAATCAGAATGCCTCTCCCGTAGTGGGAGAGGCATTTTGGTATCGGTCAAGAGGCGAGCAGCGCAGGGGTTAAAGCCCTCTATGATGAGGGGCGCGGCATGGAAGCCACAGCCCCATGCTATTGGCAAACGTCGTCAGGGCCAGATAGCGGGCTTACTCAACGGTGTATTCACCATCAACTACACCGTCCTTGTCCGTGCCACCCGATGGGCCGCCACGCTGCCCACCGTCCTGACCATCGCCATAGGCCGACGCAGAAAGCTTGTTAACTTCCTGGTACAGTTCGGCAGTCAGGCCGCGCATACGGTCGGGGTCTTCCTGGGTCATTGCATCGCGCAGGTCGCTTATCAAGCTGGTAATGCGCTCACGCTGTGCCGGGTCGACCTTCTCACCAAGATCGCTGATGGTGCGCTCGCTGCTATAGATTGCGCTATCCGCCTGGTTACGCAGTTCAACAATCTCGCGACGTTGCTTGTCCTCGCTGGCGTGCGACTCGGCATCGCGCACCATGCGCTCCACTTCTTCCTTGCCCAGGTTCGTGCTCGCAGTAATGGTAATCTTCTGCTCCTTGCCGGTTGCTTTGTCGCGGGCCGACACATTCAGAATACCGTTTGCGTCGATGTCGAAGGTTACCTCAACCTGCGGAATGCCCCGCATCGCCGGCGGAATGCCTTCGAGCTTGAACTTACCAAGCGTCATATTGTCGGCGGCCATATCACGCTCGCCCTGCAGAATGTGGATATCCACGGCTGTCTGGTTGTCGGCAGCGGTCGAGAAGATCTCGCTCTTGCGGGTTGGGATAGTGGTATTGCGCTCGATCAGGCGGGTCATCACGCCGCCGAGGGTTTCGACACCCAGTGACAGCGGCGTTACGTCGAGCAGCACTACGTCCTTCACATCGCCACCGAGCACACCCGCCTGGATAGCAGCACCAACTGCTACCACTTCGTCGGGGTTAACGGTCTTGTTTGGCTCCTTGCCGGTCAGTTTCTTGATCAGGTCGGTAACCAGCGGCATACGGGTTGAACCACCCACCAGCACAATCTCATCCAGATCGCTCGCCTTCAGGGCGGCATCACGCAGTGCGTTCAGGAATGGCCCCTTCAGGCGGTCGGTCAGGTCTTGGGTCAGTTGCTCGAAGCGAGCACGGCTCA
>JAAUSQ010000107.1 GCA_012033195.1 Chloroflexaceae bacterium | reverse complement strand
GATCTTGCGGTGGGCGCATACCCGCCCACACACCCGCCCAGGTACGCGCCCTCGTTGAGCGCACGCTGGACTATGCCGCCGCGCCTGCGCCACCTGCACGGGTACTGGCTGTTTGCCGATGGGCAGGAAGCCCGCTTCTGGCGCGATGCCCAGCAATTTTTGCAGCCGTTCGCCGCCGACACTGCCCTGCTCACATCGACACCCGGCAGCGCCGACGCACCGCAGCAGATCGCGCAGGCACTTGCACCAGGGCAGCGGATGGTGGCCTACTTCGGGCACGGCAGCCTTACACAGTGGGGGCAGGATCGGCTGCTGGATACCGCGAGCCTCGCCATACTGCCCGACGCTGCCGCGCCGCTGATGTTGCACTTTACCTGCCTGACAGGATTGTTCACCCACCCGACCCGCGAGTCGCTGACTGAAGCGCTGCTCTGGCACGCAGGTGGCCCGGTGGTGGTGCTGGCCCCCACCAGCCTGACACTGCCAGACGATCAGGGCTTTCTGGCGCGGGCACTGGCTGCTACGCTTGCCACCCAACCCGATCAGACTATCGGCGCGGCACTCGTGCAGGTGTGGCAGCAGCTTCCACCCGACCAGCGTATGCAGCCAGGGGTGCAGGATGTGCTACAAACCTTCCTGCTCTTTGGCGACCCGGCACTGCTCCCAAAATAGGACTCGCGGGGGGCTTGTCATGATTTGACACGATACGGCATAATGAAGATGGACACCACCGCGTATCTGTAACAGAAACTGGCAGAGTTTCGTTTATCGTAAGTACACCGACCTGCACAGATCAATACAGGAGTTGTTTATGTTGATGACCACCACCTCAACGCTGGACGGAAAGCGTATTGTCAAATATGTCGGCATCGTCAGCGGCGAGGCGATCCTCGGCACCAATGTCTTCCGCGACTTTTTTGCAGGCATTCGCGATATCGTCGGCGGGCGCTCTGGCTCCTACGAATCGGCGCTGCGCGATGCCAAAGATATTGCGATGCGTGAAATGGCGCAGGCGGCCCAGGCACAGGGTGCAAATGCCGTGATCGGTATCGACCTGGACTATGAAACAATTGGCGTACAGGATGGCGGCAGCATGCTGATGGTAACGGCCAGCGGCACCGCTGTTGTGTACGAAGGCTAACACCCACGCCCCGCGCTATGGGCAAGGCGCGGCGGGCGAACGGTACGGGCACATACTGTGCCATCTCATAAAACGCAGATCGTCGGACATACCCGGTTTTCAATCTTGCGCGTAAAGGCATCTGTATGCGTCAGGCCTTCCTCGTCTGCATGCTGTTACTTATAGTGCCGCTGGCACCCTGGCTGGCACCCTCTGAGGCTGCACCTGCCAGGGTGTCGCCGCTGCTGCATTTACAGTATGCCCGCTTCGACCCGCTGACTAGTGCTGACGCACCTGTGCTGGCAATGCATACGCCCCTGATTGCAAGCTGGCAACCTCAGACATATATTGTGCAGTTTCATACCCCCATCCGCGAAGCCTGGAAGCAAGCGCTTGTCGCGTATGGCGTGCGGCTGTATGGGTCTATTCCCGACTATGCCCTGCTAACCCGTATGGATGCCGCCACCGCTGCACGAATACAGCAGTTGCCGACCGTGCGTTGGGTAGGCCCCTACCTGCCCGCCTACCGCATCGATCCGCTGTTCTGGCAGCGTGGCGACGAACTGGCCCCTGATGTACCGCTTGAACTGACCATTGCAACCCTGCCCGATACCAACCTTGCTGCACTGAGCCACCGCCTGCACACGTGGCGGTTTGAAGTGCTCGGCGGCGCATGGAACCGCCACGCCGGATATCTGAGCGTGCGAGCGCTACCCGGCTATGTACCTGCGATTGCCGCGCTGGATGGGGTGACGTGGGTTGAGGCTGCCGATGTGCTCGCCCTGCACAACGATCAGGGCGGCACCGCGATTGTCCAGGCCGATAGTGTGCGCCAGCAGTTGCAACTGCACGGCAACGGGCAGATTATCGCCATGGCCGACTCAGGGCTGGACACAGGCGCACTGGACACCCTGCACCCCGACTTGCGCGGGCGTGTGCTTGGTGTGGAGACACTAGGGCGACCCGGCGACTGGTCGGACCCGACCGGGCACGGCACCCATATGGCAGGCTCGGCAGTGGGGAATGGCAGCCTTTCCGGAAGCGACCCGGCCAGCCACAACTACGACGGTAGCTTTGCAGGCGTGGCACCGGCGGCGAGCCTCTTCTTCCAGAGCATTGGCGATGCAAACGGCGGTATCGAAGGCGTCCCCCGCGACCGGGGCACCCTGATGCGGAATGCCTATGTGATGGGCGCACGCATTCATAGCAACTCGTGGGGCGGGCACACCGGCGGCTTCGGCAACCCGCCCGACTTTGGGCGCTATACCATCTCAAGCCGCCAGGTAGACGCCGTGGCGTGGGACTTGCCCGATATGCTGATCCTGTATTCGGCGGGCAACGAGGGCCGCGACACCGACCGCAACGGCGTTGTTGACCCCGACGGGCTGACCCAACCGGGCACCGCCAAGAACGCGCTCACCGTGGGCGCTTCGGAGAGCATCCGCTTCACGGTGCCCAGCGCGTATGGCAGCGCGTATGGTAGCCCGATTGACCGCGACCTGTATGCCAATGATGTTAATGGCATGGGCGCGTTTTCGAGCCGTGGCCCCACCGACGACGGGCGCATCAAGCCCGATATCGTAGCACCGGGCACCTTTATTGCCTCGCTCCAGTCGCATAGCTACCCCTTTAGTGACACGCTCGAAAGCGAGTTGCAAGGCTATACGCAGCGCGACACGGCAGGCGGCACAACATCGTGGCAGGCCGTGCTGGGCAGTGGGCGCAACGGCAGCACGGGCTGGCAGCAGACGATAGAGGGCAGCCACGCTCCCGGCGCAAGTACAATGCTGGTGACGCCGCCGTTTGATGTTTCTGCTAGCCCCCTGTTCGACATTACCTTCTGGCATCGCTACCTGCTTGGCCCCAACGACCGTGTGCAGGTGATCTTGCTCAGTGCCAACGCGCAGGACAGTAACAGCATCGCTTCGCACGTGCTAGAACTGCCAGTGTCGGGCATCCGCGAGAGCTACTCGCAATATATCCTGGAAGGTATCTCGCACAGCCGGCTGCAACAGTACGGCATCAATCCGGCGGCGTTGCAACTTGGCTTCCAGATTGTCAGTGCTGATAATACCTTTGCGGCTACCTGGACACTGGACGAGCTACGGATTGACCCCGCCGACTGGGGCACGCTTGGCAAGTATCGCCTGACCGAACGCGGCTCGGCGCTTGATGAGTCGTATGTGATGCTGGGCGGCACCAGTTCGGCAACCGCGCTAACGGCAGGCGCGGCGGCGCTGGTGCGCGAGTGGCTGGTAACCGTGCAGGAGCTTACCAACCCCAGCGCGGCGCTGCTCAAGGCGCTGCTCATCAATGGCACTGCCAGTATGGGCGTGGGGCAGTATGGCACCGACACCGTGCAGGAGTTGCCCACTCAGTCGCCCAATGCTGTCAATGGCTGGGGGCGGCTCGACCTGCTGCCGAGCCTGCAACCCGCCGCCCCGCAGCAGGTGTGGCTGCTCGATGCAACGCAGGGCATCAGCACCGGTAACACGCTGACCTATACCATCGCTATCAGCAGCACGGCCCCCTTCAGCGCCACCGCCCGCCCAACCAGCGGGCCGCTTGCTATTACGCTGGCCTGGACAGATTACCCCGGCTATGAGATGGCAAGCAAGGCACTCGTCAACGATCTTGATCTCGAAATCATCGGGCCAGATGGTCGGCGCTATGTCGGCAATCAGGGCACCTACCGTGACGGGCAATGCTTGCGTAACAACGAGTGGGATGCCTGCAACAATGTAGAAGGGCTACGGCTGGATGCCGCCCCGGTTGGCATCTACGAAGTGCGCGTGCACGGCGTGGACGTGTCGCAGGGCGGCGAACAACCGTTTGCGCTGGTGGTGCGCGGCGACCATGCCCGCAGCTATGTTGCGACTATGCCGCAGCACATCTTCCTGCCACGGGTGCAGCGTGATGGGACTGCCACCGAGTAGGCATGTTGACGCAGGTAGTATTGACCAGATCTGTTCCGGTTTATCCCCCGATAGTTCTCGGCACAGCGCTTGACAGCCCCTATGCTGAATGCGTACTATGGGGCTACACAGCTTGCAAAGCGTCAGGCTGTGTGCCGCATCTGCGGAGATACACCTTATTATCACGAAAGGATAGGATTGTATGCGTCTCCCCAACCGATTGCTGATGTTGCTGGTCGCGATGGTGGCCCTGTTTACACTGGCTGCCTGTGGTGGCAACGCGCCGCCTGCCGCGCCCGCCGCCGAGGAACCCGCCAGCGAAGAAGCCACTACCGAAGATACCGCTATGGAAGAAGAACCGATGGCCGAAGAAGGTGCGGCAGAGGGCACCACCGAGGATACAACAATGGAAGATACAACCGCCGAGGAACCCGCCAGCGAACCATCTGCTGGTGGCGAACTGACCAGCCTTGCTGACCTGCCGCTGTTCCCCGAAGCCCAGGAAATCGATCCGAGCAGCCCGATGGCAACTGTTGTCGATGCGATGCGCCAGCAGATCGAGCAGCAGGAGGATGCCGCCGAGTTTGAAGTCGAAGCCTACGCGCTGCCCAGCACCGTCACCTTTGCCGATGTACAGAGCTTCTATGATGAGGCACTGACCGGACGCGGCTGGATCTCGGCAAGCGAGGCCGGTGTGGAAATGCCCGAAATTCCCGGCGGCGGCGTGGGGGCCTGGACAACCGACAACCAGAACGAAGTCATTAGCCTGGTGGTGATGGAAGACCCGATGCAGACGGGTGAGTCGATTATGATCATTTACCGTGCGGTGCAGGCCTAGCCGCTAACGTTGCGCTGTGGTTGCGCACTGTTCGCCATTGTTGGCCCGGTCACGTTGGTGATCGGGCTTTTTGTTGACAGCATCATGATGCGCCGTATAGGTGGGGCGGGGTGCTTATACACCGCTGGATTGACTCCCGCCAAAAAGTCACTATAATATTCCACAACATCCCCTATGCCCCTTCCCCGGAGGGCACCCATAACACTTGTTGTCGAGGAGGACATGTTATGAAAGACTATGACCCTGAAAGGATCCACAATGTTGGCGTCTTCGGTCACGTCGGGTGTGGCAAAACAACGCTGTCAGAGGCGATGCTCTACACAGCGCATGCTATCACCAGGATGGGACGTATCGAAGACGGTTCTACGGTGAGCGACTACGACCCCGATGAGCAACGCCGTGGTATGTCGATTAACCTCTCTGTTATCCCTATCGAGTGGGAAAACCGCAAAATCAACCTGATTGATGTACCAGGCTTTGCCGATCTCGCTGGCGACATGGCTGCCGCAATGCGGGTCGTTGATGGGGCCATCATCGTGGTTGATGCCACTGGCGGTGTTGAGGTTGGTACCGAACAGGCCTACGAAATGGCCCGCCGCGCCAATCTGCCCTGCATCTTCTTTATCAATAAGCTGGATCGAGACAACGCCAACTTCTTCCGCTGCGTTGAGCAGATCCGCGAATTGCTGGATGATGCGGCAACCCCGCTCTATATCCCTTGCAGTGTTGCCCGCAAGCTCAAGGGCATCATCTCGCTTCGCACGGCAATGGCCTACATCACAACTGATCAGCACGATGGTAGCTACAACCGTGAGCAGGTGCCCCAGGAGCTTGATGGCCTGATGCACCAGTGGCGCAGCGACTTGATGGACAAGATTGCCGCAACGGATGATGACCTGATCGAGAAGTATCTCGAAAGTGGTGAAGATGCACTGAGCAGCGACGACCGCCTGCACGGGTTGCAGGTGGGCATCGAGCAGCATAGCATTGTGCCGATTGTGTGCGGCTCGGCCCATGAGGTTACGGGGGTGGCCCAGTTGCTCAAGACCATTGTTGAAACGGTACCAGCCGCCGCCCGCCGCGACGTGACAGCCAACGACCTGACAACCGGGGAACAGGTGACGCTGCACGCTTCGAGCGACGAGCCACTGGCCGCACTGGTCTTCAAGAGCATTGCCGACCCTTACGGCAAAATGAGCTTGTTCCGCGTCTATAGCGGTACAATCCACACCAACAACGGCACGATGAATGCCCGCACGGGCGCGACGAACGCTGTGCCCACCTCTACGGGGTGCGCGGCAAAGAGTTCAGCGAAGTTGACCACATCGGGCCGGGTGATATCGGGATGACAACCAAGCTGACCGACACGCTTACCAGCGACACGCTCTGCTCAAGCAATCACCCGGTACAGCTAGCGCCGATCCAGTTTCCGGAACCCGCCTTTACCGCCGTGGTAAAGCCGCATGGTCGCGGCGACCTGGATAAGCTCAGCAATGCGCTGCACCGTATGATGGAAGAAGACCCGACCCTGCACACCAGCCGCGATGAGCTTTCGGGCGAAACGCTGCTGTCGGGCCTTGGTGAGAGCCACCTCACTATTATTGCCGAGCGGATGAAGCGCAAGTTTGATACCAATGTTGATATCGAACTGCCGCACGTCCACTACCGCGAGACCATTCGTTCCAGTGCCGAGGCGAGCTACCGCCACAAGAAGCAGACCGGCGGCGCAGGACAGTTTGCCGATGTGTCGCTCCGGGTGGAGCCACTGCCGCCCGACCCCGACCGCACCGACCCGCTGGAGTTTGTCAACGGTATTGTTGGTGGTGTTATCAGTCGGGGCTTTATGCCCGCGATTGAGAAAGGCGTCCGCGAGGCGATGGCAGAGGGTGTGCTGGTTGGGTGCCCGTTGGTCGATGTGCGGGTAACGGTGTTCGACGGCAAAGAGCACCCAGTCGACTCCAAAGAAATCGCGTTCAAGGTGGCCGGGGCGCATGCCTTCAAGCTTGCCGCACAGAAGGCAACACCGGTCATCACCGAGCCGATCTACCTGCTAGAGGTAACGATTCCGGAGCAGTATGCAGGCGATATTATGAACGACTTTAGCACACGACGCGGGCGCGTGATGGGGATGATGCCCGCCGACAAGCACAAAACCGTCATTACGGCACAGGTACCGCTTGCCGAGTGTTTGCGGTATGCAACCGACCTGCGGGCGATGACCCAGGGGCGCGGCAGCTTCACAAGGCGCTTTGAAGCGTATGAGGATGTACCAACGCATCTGGTAGCATCGCTGGTCGAACGCTACCAGCAGGAGCATGCTGCGGTGGCACATTGATGCGGTGCGCGGTGCGGAGGGCGGGGTTGGGCATCTGCACGATGTCCGGCTCTGCCCCGGTGCCGCGCCCCCTACGGTGTTGCTTCGGCCTCATCCACAAACGTCAGAAACTGATCAAGCAGCGTCACCCGAAAGACCCGCATCACATTGGGGCTTACTTGCGATATCATCAACTCGCCGCCATTGTTGCGGATCAGCTTGCTGCCCTGGACCAGCACCGCTACCCCCGTGCTATCCATAAAGGGTACCTGTTGGAGATTGATAACGATGCGATTCCCGCTGGCGCTGGCAGTCAATGTCCGCAACTGCTCGCCAAATTCCGGCGCGTGCTGGGCATCGAGTACCCCGCGCACCCGTAGATAAATCACATCGTCAAGCTTCGATGTTTCAAACTCTAACGCCATACACTCTCTAGCTCCTTTCAGCCACATGCGTGCGTAAATTTAAGAATAGCGAAAACGGGGAAGCCTGGCGCGAAAGCGTCAAACATCCCCGTCTCACCGGATGCCAACACAACCAACGTCTGCCATGGGACTGCGCCCCCGCGACAGCTTAGCTTTCGAGCGTGCTTGTGTCGCCCACATCCTGCCCCAGGGCCTGAGCCTTCAGCACACGGCGCATAATCTTGCCGCTGCGGGTCTTAGGCAGGTAGGTCACAAACTCAATCTTCTCCGGGCGGGCAATCGGCCCCATCTCGTGCCCAACGTGCTGCTTCAGTTCCGATTCAAGCGTGGGACTTGGCTCCACACCCTGCCGCAGAATGACATAGGCGTGAATAGCGTTGCCCTTCAGTTCGTGCGGCAGACCAATCGCGGCAGCCTCGGCAACCGCCGAGTGGCTGACCAGTGCGCTCTCAATTTCGGCGGTACCCAGGCGATACCCGCTGACCTTAATCACATCGTCCAGACGCCCGATAATCCACAGGTAGCCGTCCTCGTCCACACGGGCGCTGTCACCAACGGTATAGACACCACCCGGCACTTTATCCCAATACGTCGAAACGTAGCGGTTGGGGTCTTCAGCACCGTGCGCAGCATACCGGGCCACGGTTGCTTCACAATCAGCATACCGTCTTCGTTGGGGCTACATGGCGAACCATCTTCGTGCACCACCGCGACATCAATACCGAGGAAGGGGCGGGTGGCGCTGCCCGGCTTCAGCGGCGTGATCGGCGTCGGTGTAATCATAAAGTGGCCCGTCTCAGTCTGCCACCACGTATCCATAATGGGGGCCTTGTCGCTGCCAGCCACCTTGCGGAACCAGCGCCATGCTTCGGGGTTAATCGGCTCACCCACGCTTCCCAGCAGGCGCAGGCCGCTCAGGTCGTGGCGGCTGGGCCAGGCATCACCGAAGCGCATCAGACCACGAATCGCGGTCGGGGCGGTATACATCACCGTAATGCCATACTTCTCGACCATCGCCCACCAGCGGTTGGGGTAGGGGAAGTTTGGTGCGCCTTCGTACATAAACGACGTTGTACCGTTCAGCAGCGGCGCATAGACGATATAGCTGTGCCCAGTGATCCAGCCGGGGTCGGCGGCACACCACCAGCGGTCTTCGTCTTTCAGGTCGAAGACAAACTTGAGGGTGGCATAGGTACCAACCATATAGCCAGCGTGCGTATGCACCACGCCCTTGGGCTTGCCCGTGGTGCCCGAGGTATACAGCACAAACAGCATATCCTCGGAATCCACCGCTACAGTTTCGCACTTGGTCGATGCAATCGGCAGGCTGTACAGGTCGTGCAGCCACAGGTCGCGGCCCATTTCCATATTGACCTCTTCACCCGTGCGCTTCACCACGATGATGGTCTGGATCGATGGGGCGTGCGACATTGCCTCGTCCGCAATCTTCTTCAGCGGCACCGTCTTGCCACGCATAAAGCCGCCATCAGCCGTGATCAATACCTTGCTCTTGGCGTCGTTGATGCGGTCAGCCAGTGCTTCCACACTGAAGCCACCATACACCACGCTATGGGCCGCACCAATCTTGGCACAGGCCAGCATCGCAAACATCAATTCGGGGATACGTGGCAAATAAATCGTCACGATATCGCCCTTTTGCACGCCCATGCTTTTGAGCACGTTGGCCATGCGGCTGACTTCACGGTTCAGGAAGTGATACGAGAACGAGCGATGTTCCCCGCTCTCACTTTCCCAGACCAGTGCAATCTTGTTGCGCCGCCATGTCTTCAGATGGCGATCAATAGCATTATGAATAATGTTGGTTTTGGCACCTACAAACCACTTGTAAAAGGGAGCGTTCGAGCTATCGAGCACCTTTTCCCAGGGCGAGTACCATTCCAGTTCGTTGGCCATATCAGTCCAGAATGCCTGGGGTTCTGATATTGTCCAGTTGTACAACGCTTCGTAGCTCGAAAAGCCTTTTTGTTTGATGTATGCGGTGACATTGGCATTTTCGACGTCTTCGGCAGCGGGGTGGTAAATACTATCAACGATGGCTGCACCATTCGACTGTGCCGTTGCATCGCTGGTCGGTACGCCGCTGACCGTCGTGGCATCAAGCGCATCACTGCGAGCTTCAGACATGGATAAACCTCCTTGTTTCCTCTCTCGTCGTGGTGAAGAATCAATCTATGACTACCCATACGATAGCTTTTGACAATGTAAATTATAAGCAAGTTAACCGGAAGTTGTCAACACACGCTACGCGCACACCGCCAGGCAAGGAACGCACGCCCAAAACGTATAACCCGAAAATATAGAATACATACCATGTTCGGGTGGTTAAAAGATCACTACTTGCGAGAACACTTCTTTGTTTTTGATGCGATCCCGACTTGTCAAAGCGGGGAAGTGTGCTACACTTGCTACGCAAGAGTGATGTGCGGAAACCTTCCCTAGTGCGCTCGTATGTCAAATGGTTACGGCATGGTGGTGGAACACGAGCGGGCCGACCTGTTCTCCTGACAGGTCTGGTTGCCTGCTTGGTTGCTCGTATCTGCCAACCAGTCTGACGATTGCTTACCAACTGCTGTGTTCTGTTAAGGAGGTTCGATGATGAGCTACCAGGAAACGCATCGCCGTTCGCTAGAACAACCCGCAGAGTTCTGGAGTGGACTTGCCGAAGAACTGCACTGGTATCGTCGCTGGGATCACGTCCTAGATGATAGCAATGCACCTTTCTTCCGCTGGTTTGTTGGCGGCGAAACCAACATGTGCTACAACGCCGTAGACCGCCATGCGCTTGGCAGCAAGCGTGGACAGGCCGCCCTGATCTGGGAAAGCCCAGAGGCCGAACAGTCGCGCACACTGACGTATCACGAGCTGTACCGCGAAGTCAATAAGCTGGCGGCAGTGCTCAAGTATAACGGTGTGGAGCGGGGTGACCGTGTGATTATCTATATGCCGATGGTGCCTGAAGCGATTTTTGGCATGCTCGCATGTGCCCGTATCGGCGCAATTCATTCGGTGGTGTTTGGCGGCTTTAGCATTTCGTCGCTTGCAAGCCGCATCACCGATGCCGAGCCGACGATGATTCTGACGGCAGACGCAGGCCTGCGTAAGGGTAGCCCGGTGCAACTCAAGCCGATTGTAGACGAGGCGCTGGATCTGGCTGAGACCGATAGTGTCAAGCATGTGCTGGTGTACAACCGCGATATCATCAATTGCCAGATGCAAGAAGGCCGCGACCTCGACTGGTACGAAGAGATTGAACAGCACGGGCAGCAGTATGTCGAGCCGGAGCGTATGAAGAGCACCGACCCGTTGTATATCCTCTATACATCGGGTACCACGGGCAAGCCCAAGGGTGTGGTGCGCGACACGGGCGGCTATATGGTAGCGCTGCACGCTTCGATGAGCCAGGTGTATAATGTGGGCGATGGGGATGTGTACTGGTCAACCTCGGATATTGGCTGGGTGGTGGGCCACAGCTACATTGTGTATGCGCCGCTGCTCAAGGGCGTGCCAACGGTGGCCTACGAGGGCCGCCCCGACCACCCCGACCCTGGCATCTGGTGGCGTATTATCGAGAAGTATGGCGTGACGTGTGTCTTCACCGCGCCAACTGCACTGCGGGCACTCCGCAAGTTCCCCGAACACTGGATGAAGAACGCCGATATTTCGAGCATGCGCCGCATCTTCAGTGCTGGCGAACCACTCGATGCGCCCACCTACGAATGGGCCACCGAGGTATTGCAGGTGCCCGTGATTGACCACTACTGGCAGACTGAGAGCGGCTGGTCGATGCTTGCCAATTCGGTGGGCATCGAAGACCTGCCCATCAAGGGCGGCTCGCCCACCTTCGCCGCAGTGGGCCACCACCTCGAAGTGGTGGACATCGACGGGAACCCGGTGCCACGTGGCACCAAGGGCTTGCTGGTCGATTACCCGCCGCTGCCCCCCGGTATGCTGATGACGCTGTGGCGCGACGACGAGCGCTATATCAAGAGCTACTGGTCACACTTTCAGGACAAATTGCTGTATCTGACGGGCGACTATGCTATTCAGGATGAAGACGGCTACTTCTTTATGCTGGGCCGCGCCGACGAAGTGCTGAACGTGTCGGGCCATCGTCTGGGCACCCGCGAGATTGAAGAGGTTATTTCAGCGCACCCGGCAGCCGCCGAAGTCAGCGTGATTGGTGTCCGCGACGAAATACGCGGCGAGGCAGTGCTGGTGGTGGCGGTGCTCAAGTCGCACATCAGCAAGGCCGACGAAGACAACATTGCCAACGAGATGCGGCAGCTTGTGCGCGACCGGATTGGCGCAATTGCCACGCCGCACGGTGTCCACTTTGTCAGCACGCTGCCCAAGACCCGCAGCGGCAAGATTATGCGCCGTGTGATCCGGGCCGTGTATCAGGGCGACAACCTGGGCGATATAAGCACCATTGAAGATGATGCTACGGTTGATATGATCCGCGAGGCCGTCGATGCGATGCAGCGCGAGTTGTAGCGTTTGCGCCAGGGCGAGTCGGTCGTGAGTTTGCAACCCCTCCCGCATTGTGGAGGGGTTCGGTTTTGTTTGCTGTTGGCCCCATTGCAGGGACGAGGGGGAAAGCGCCGTGTGAGATTGATAGCTAGCGCCAGGGCACAGGCCGCAACCAACACGCCAATATACCTGTATTCAGATTATAATAATTCTGTGCATTCTATTCATATGACGCAGGAGAAACAAGGATGTCCGTTAACGTCCCCGTTGGTACCCCCATCGCCCCCAACCCGAACTGGCAGATGCGGCTGCGCGTTCTGGTAGAAACTGAATGGTTCCAAACCTTTATCACCGTCGTTATCATTGTCAACGCTATCACGCTGGGACTGGAAACCTCAGAAACACTGATGGCTGCATATGGTCCGTTGCTCGTCGCACTCGACCATCTAGCGCTCGGCATTTTTGTGGCCGAGATTATCCTCAAACTGCTGGTGTATCGGACACGCTTTTTCTTCAATGGCTGGAACATCTTTGACTTTGTGATTGTTGGGATTGCACTGCTGCCGGGAACAGGTGCGTTATCGGTGCTCCGCGCACTGCGGGTGCTGCGGGTACTGCGGCTCTTTTCGACGGTGCCAAGCCTGCGCCGCGTCGTCGACTCGCTGATCGCTGCTATTCCGGGTATGACTTCGATCATTGCAGTCATGACAGTTGTGTTTTATGTCTGCTCCGTGATTGCAACCAAGCTCTTTCGGGGCGACTTCGCCGAGTGGTTTGGTTCGCTCGACCGTTCGATGTACACGCTCTTCCAGGTGATGACGCTCGAAAGCTGGTCGATGGGCATTGTGCGCCCGGTGATGGAAGTACACCCGTGGGCCTGGGTCTTCTTCACACCGTTTATTGTTGTTACTAGCTTTGCTGTGCTGAACCTGTTTATCGCCGTGCTGGTGAATGCAACGCAGGCGCAGGAAGAAGCCAATATGCAACAGCGCTTCGCGATATTGCACGACCAACTGAACACCATTCAGCAGGAAGTCCAAACACTCACCCGGCTCCTGCACGAACGTAGCAATCCACCCGATTAGCGCGGTTGATCGCGTCCCTACATTTCATCTCCAAATTGCACGGTATATACGCTAGCATCGTCCTCGATAAAACGAATAAGTTGTTCGCCCTCATCGGAGAGGGCCGCCTGAACATCGGCAGGGAGGGGGCCGAATGGCTCGATAATCAGCGTTGCGGCCTGCTTCTTGCGCTCGGTCTTCCAGGTGCCCGCCACAAAGCCATCAACCAGCATAGTGGAGCGTACCCGCCCCGCTGATAAAAATACCTTGCTGCGGTGTTCATTGGCAATAATGCGGGTACGGTCGGCGTGTGCCAGCACCAGGTTATCGTATTCGGGCACAAAGCGCACGGGCGCGGGCGTGTCGGCGGCGGGCAGTGGTGCGTCGGGCAGGTCGAATAGCTCCTTGCCCTGCTCATCGCGAAATGTGCGTAACTCCGGCCTGGCCTGTTCCACTGCATCCTTCAACTTCACACGCCCCGACCACGCCTGAAAATCCATCACCGAGGCAGGGCCAAACGCTGCCAGATAACGCAGCAGCAACGAGCGCAGATCTTCGGGTGCGAGCGGTTGCCCGAACCAGGTATCAGCGGTGGTATAACCAATGCTGCCACCCGTGCCCCACACGCCCCCCGGCGCAACCTGGAACAGCGGCAGGTACGAGCGGATGGCATAGGCTACGGCATCCGCATCGTGGTCTGGTGCAAGGGCGGCAAGCAGAGCACTTACCTCG